>WGCS01000261.1 GCA_015493685.1 Bacteroidales bacterium | reverse complement strand
AATGAACAAAAGAATGATGATAACTAAATAAAAAAAGGAGGAAATGCCTATGGAATAGAAATGAAAAATCAAGAAACCTTTCAATTTATTGAAAATCTTTGAAATTCGAATAATGCGATAATGTATAATCCGATTTCAAAAAAGAATTTTAGAATTAATAAAGGACGGAACTACAGGCATTTAACTTTGCGGTTTTTCACTGTAGTCTCCGCCCTAGTTTTAACCCATAAAAAATTTATGAATTATGGACAAAAGTAAACATTTTAGATTATTAATAGTATTGTTTATTGTAATGATAACAAACATTAACAATATTAAAGCACAAGGAAGTTGTAATAGTGCAACGAATATTACATTAAGTACCAATATGGCACCAGTTCAATTAACATCTAACTCAAATGAATATTGGTTTAATTTTACAGCAGTAAGTACTAATCTAATCATTAGTATTGATGATATTAATTATGATATTTCTCAAATAGAAGTATATCAAGGTGGATGCAATTCTATGACCACTATTAAAACAAGTACAAATAACAGTATTTTATTAAGTAATCTAACTATAAATAATTCTTATTTAGTTAAATTAACTTCAAATTCTAACTCTGGTAATTTTTCATTACTATTTAGTCTGTCATTTCCTATCATAAGTGTAAATAGGAATAATTCAAATAGTAATATGGGTTCTTCACAGGGTAATGTATGTGAAGGAGATATACTTAGAATTAAAGCTTGTTGGGGTAATAATAATTACTATCCAAAATACTATCGATTTTATATTGATGGTTTACCTCCTATCACAACATCGCAATCACCAAATGGAAGTAATTGCAGTAAAGATGTTTTTTTTATAGTCCCTTCACTGCCAGCCAATACAACATTCTATATTACAACAGGAGTTTCTAGTGATGGTAATAACTTTGATTCTTTATTTACTATTCATGCATTTGGTGCAAATCGAAAACATATTAGATATAATTCTATTCCAAATTCATCATTTACACTTTCACCAAATCCAGCTTGCCCACTTGAGAATGTAAGTGCAAATATACAAGCGGCTCCTCCATATTCTGGCGATTGGGGTGACGGAACAGCACTTACTTCATTTAATGGAGGAAACCAACCTCATCCATATCAACAAGCAGGTATATATAATGCAAATATAATATCCACTAATATGTGTGGCACAAGCAGTAGTCAAACAACAATAAACGTAGAAATAACTCCAGATTTCACTTTTTTCAATCAATGTGTGGGAAATACCGTGAATTTTAATGATGCCACCACTTGTTCAAATGTAATTGCTGATTGGCAATGGGACTTTGGTGATGGAATGGGAGTTGTTTATTCATCAAGTCAAAATCCTAGTCATACATATAGTAATCCTGGCACATATACGGTTACATTAAAAGTGAAGACAAACTATAATGCACCATCCACAGGGCAACCTGAAATGTTTTCTATTTCAAAACAAGTTATTATTTATCCTAAACCTGCTCTTTCAAGTATTGTGGGGATCAATAATAGTTGTGATGGTGTAGATGATATTTCATATAGTATAGATAATTACAATTCTAACTTTACATATAACTGGAGTATATCTCAAGGAAGTGGTACATATAATAACACAAATAGTGTAACAGCAAATGGACAAAGCAATACTATAGATTGGACCAATATACCATCACTACCTTCTCATGCTCAAATTCAAGTTGAAACTACTGATAATAATGGTTGTGTTTCTATTACTAAAAAGAATATCTTTGAATGTTGTTATAAAGATGTTGATGATGTATTCAATAACACTTCAATAGAAGGAGGAGGTATTAGTTACTCTGGAAAGCAGGTAATAGTAAATGGTATACTAACTATTAATACTGATGTAATATTTGACCAGTCAACAATAATTTATATGGGACCTGAGGCTAAAATAGTTGTAGCACAAGGTAAAACTCTTGAATTAAACAATAGTATTATTAAAAATAATTGTAATTATATGTGGGATGGGATTTATGCTAATGGAGGTAGTAGTTATGTTGAATTTGATAACTCAGAGATGCGAGATGCTATTAATGGTATTGTTGTTGATAACGGAGCTGTTGTTTATTTAAAAAATTCAGAGTTTATAAATAATTATAAAAGTGTGCAAATAAATAACTACATACCAAATATACTTAATCCTGTACCATATTCTGGGCAGATTTATAATAGTAAGTTCTATACTGAGAACGATGTAATGAATAATGGAAGTATGATAATTCCAGCTAATGATGCGGATTATACTCTTGATATAGCTCCTCTTAATGGGAAGCAAGCATTTGCGGCTATTATTCTTACTAAAGTTGGTTTGGTGAATATCGGTGATGCTAGCAAAAATCAAAACATTTTTGCTAAGCAACAATATGGTATTTATGCAAAAACCTCTAACCCTACAATTAAAAACAATAAGTTTTTATATATAAAGAAAAAATACTTTAATGGGCAATACGAAATTCATAAATTACCTCAGAGTGCTGCTATATATGGTATTTTCTATAATAAACGATTTCCACTCAATGGTATTAGTAAAACTATTACTTTAGGAGATCAAAGTTTAACAGGCTCTAGTTATAGTAATTATTTTGACGAATGCCAAATTGGGATATTAACCAAAAATTATAGAAATAAAATCTATAAAAATAAATTCTTAAAATCATCAAATACAGCTATTTGTATGTACGATATGGCTAGTGGGGGTGATATCCAGTATAATTATATTAATAATAATAGTAGCTATTTAAATTCAAGAGGTATATATGGAGCCAATACTACTCAACGGAGACTTATTTTGAATATTGAAAATAACTTAGTGTATAATATGAAACATGGAATTTCATTAATAAATTGTAACTCATTTAATTTCAGCAATAGTTCATATAAAGTAAAGGTTCATAATAACTACATACTCCTAAATCCTACTGGTAATAAAAAGTATTACGCTATAAGAGCTGCTTCTTGTGATAGAATTGAAATAGCTGAAAATACTATAACTAGAATAGGGAACTCATCCTCATCCGATGCAACCAAAGTGGTAGGCATTAGCCTGCGCCAAACACAGAGTGCCAAAGTTACCGATAATTATATTTACAGAATGGGTTCAGGAATTATGACCAACGGCGCTATGTATAATACACAGTTCTTTTGTAATACTTTTAGCCATAATTATAATGGTTTTTATTTTGGTGATAAAACTGGACTTACTAATTTTGGTTGGAAGGGATTATCTGGCATTACCGATTTTAACCCTCAAAATAAATGGATGTACAATATTGGTGAAAAAATGTATAATGATAATATTATTAGTACATCAGTTGATTATTATTATTATGACCAAAATTCTTCCATTTATAGTTTAATAAATGACCCTGAGATTTCTCCATTTCAATATCCATCTTGCGTTGGTAAAATTAATCCAGTTTCAAGCAATTCAGCAAGTTTTTATTGTTCTAATTCAAGCGGTCCTAATATTATAATAAAAGATGATGAAATATCATCCGATGTGGATAGGGATGAACTTCTTGAGGAATTCTTGATTGGTGAGTCATATTCCGAACTACAGGACGAATTCCGCAATTACGAAATAGATTATCTATATAAGATATTGGATAATGATCAAAGCATAATGTGGTTAGGAGGAAGCAAAGATGTTGATTATAGAGCCTTTTACAATCAAATACAGAACTCCATTAATGCAAAATTTATTGATATTGACAACTTAATTGCCGAAGGTAATTTTGCGGAAGCATATCAAATAAATAATGATATTATTGCTAATACAAATCTGGAATCAAACCGTAAAATGTCAAATAAAATATATTTAGAAACATATATTAACGACAACTATTTGTTAGAAGAGTCAACTATAGCAACATTAAATACAATAGCAAATCAAACACCCTATGAGGGAGGCTATGGTGTATACACAGCTAGAGTAATGCTTGATTTTGACCCAGATAATAATGATGTGAGCTGGCGTATTGGAAATACTGCTAAACAAAAGCAAGAGACAAGTATTAGAGTGTTTCCAAATCCAACAAAGGATATATTGTATGTGGAAGTAATGAATGATTTAGATAATTATAATGCCATAATTCAAATATATAATACTATTGGGCAATTGGTTGCTGAGCAACAAATGACTCAAAAAATGGAATTTATAAGTTTAAGAACTCTAAAAACAGGAATGTATATT
>WGCS01000260.1 GCA_015493685.1 Bacteroidales bacterium | reverse complement strand
ATATTAAGCTTAATTTAGATTATTATTTAATCTAATACGATTAAGGGTATCTTGCTTTATAGTTTATATTATTTTTAAAGAAGTGCGTATTTTTATTAATTATTAATCATTGTTGTCTATTAAAAATCATTGATTAATTCTAGTTTACTTGTCTTTATTTTAGGTCAAAAAAGATATAAAAAATGATACTGCTAAAAATACCTTACGAAACATAAGTTATACGTAATCAATTCTTTTGTGGTGAGTGTAGCAAGTATATATCATAAGTTATACTTAAAAGAAATCATGGGGGGTTAATTGACTAAGAAAGAAATCCCCTCCCCTTATTTAAAGGGAGATAACTTTATTTTTACAAGGAAATTGATGTTTTATACAAATAATTTTAGAGCAGCAGTTTCTTTACGAAAAAAGTATTTCCAACGGTAACTCGTACAAAGTAAATTCCGCCATTGGGAATTAAAATCTTTTGTTTGCCTGAAGACAGTGCCTTCGTATAAATGACATTCCCCATCAGATTGTAAATTTCAAAATTCCCATGGTAGTCTTTGGGATTGTCAATAACTATATTTTTTTCAAAAGAATAGATTTTAATACTCTTCTTTGTTTTTGCTAGATTAAAATTGATGCTGTTGGACGTGCGGTGATAATCAAAGGTTTCGATAAGGCTTCCATTGGCTCGTATTGCGGAAAAATGGAGTGTATCATGGTCAATATCGATTTTGCAAAAGTGGTATGATTTATCTGTTTTTACTATATTTTGGGCATTGGCATGAGGATTATATAGTGGAGCTCCGCCACCACCGGTTGTAATATGCTCTACCCCATTTACAAGGGCTCTGGCATAATAGTGGTTGTGTCCTGTGATCACAAATTGTACTCCATAGTTAATGCATAGGGGCTGAATTACGTTTTGTACTTTATAATTGTTGTAATGGCCTCCTGCTGACCAGCCCGGCTCGTGCAGTAAAATTATTTTCCATTCTTTGTTGGTGCTTGCCAAATCGTTCACTATCCAATTGTATTGGGCGCTTCCATTACTGTAATTGGTAAATTGGTCAATTACAGTGAAATGTACCGGCCCGTAATCAAAGGAATAATAATATCTGTTGGTAGTGTACATAGGAAAAGGGAAGTATTTATCATATAAGATGCCTTGCCCTTCATGGTTTCCCATGGAGGCAAGGTAGGGTAGGCTGGAGAGCATTTTCTGAATGGATGTGTATTGGGGTGCAAAAAACTGATTGTCCCAGTCACTTTCGTTGCCGCCATTACTTACAAAATCGCCACTTGATACAATAAATGTTTGAGATAAACTATCTTGTGCAATGGAAGTCATAATCGCTTGCGCAACTAAATTATGCTTTGAAGGATTGCTACGCGTATCGCCGTATGCGAAAAAACTGATTTTTTTGTCATTATCAGCAGCGCCACTTCTGAAATTGCCTTTTCTTATGTTTTGATTGTCAACTTTTACTTTGAAATAATACTTAGTGTTTGGTATAAGTGACTCAAGTAAATATTTGTGCTGGTGGTCATTACCATATTCGCTACTGTTAATACTTCCCGTAGTATAATTGGAGTCTGTTCCCCAACTTAAAGTACAGTTCTTGGTGGTGTTTAATTGCCAGAGTATTAACATCTTTGTATTTTCTCCGGCATATAATATATAGGGAGCTTTCCTAAAGAAATTACTTTTGCCAATCTTATTTTGCTCAGGTGATGTTTTGCAAATATTGGTTTGTGCTATTGGTGCAGCAATAAGTATATTGGAGAATAAAAGGATACTTAGCAGAAGTCCGAGGAGTTTCATAAATAGTGGTGTTAATAAATATTATTTAGTGGTTATTTCTTTTACCTTTTGGGTTTATATTTTGATAGTTTAAGTATTTTTTGAGCGTTTTGTTCCTTTAGTAATGCAGATAGGCTGACTTTATTTCGGGCCATATATTTGCTTACAATTCGCCACCCAAGAAATTCGCCTAAACGGGCAGGAGCTTCAGAGGAAAGAATACTCGTAAAGGGAGCATCATTCATAAATTTCTTTTGTACTTGTACGTCATTCTTAAATAAAAATTGGTTGTCAATCATCAATGACCATAGGCGTGCTTCATTATCATAGCACCATTGGAGTTGTGATTGACTATAATGAAGTAATAAACTATCGCTGATGCTAGGAATCATTGCTTGCACAAAAAACAAGCGTTTGCCTTCGTAAATCATCTGATTAATTAAATGCGAGGATAAATTTTTCTCAGGAATCATCCCGCTTACCAACTCGTGCATTACATCGGGAATCATAGCCTCTTTAATAAGCCATTTCGATTTGTACTTTGGGAAACCGCTCATCATATAAGCTTTTGTGTTTGCTCCTAAATATAAATCAAGGCCAATAATAATGTTGCTGTCAATTACTTTTATTGGAGCTCCAATGTCGAGTCCCGAAACGTAACTGTAATAGCTAAAGCTTTTTGGGGAATGAAAATAATAGTAATAATGTTGCATTGCTAAGGCAAGTTGCTGCTCCTGAGGTTGAAGGTTAGGAAACTTTTTTTGAACCAAGTTATTGAGTTCTTGCATATAGGGATCCAAAAAGAAAGTTTTTAAATTCAGTAGGGCTAAACTATCTTTCATATCACCATTTAGGAAAACAGGAAACGACTTTCGTAATTTTGGAATAGCCTTAAAAAAAGAATCGGCTTTTAAAGCGAACATGGTTTTTGCATAACGCTTTATATGTACTACCGGAATTTTAGTATTACTTAAATCGATATCTAGTTTAGGACTGTCGTTATTGCATGCAGCAAGTATCGATAGTGCTATAATTAAAAAAAAACTTATTGCTTTATTCATGGTATAGCTCTTTATAATAGCGTTTTTACTTTGGTTAATACATTAACTAAACCGTCGATATTTTTACCTCCTGCAGTAGCTAATTGCGCTTGTCCGCCACCGCCACCTTGAATTTCTTTGGCTAGTTCACGTACAATATTGCCTGCATTCATGCCTCTCTTCTGAATCAAATCTTTGGAAATACCTACGCAAATACTAGCTTTTCCTTGGGCGTTGCTTGTAAATACTACCATCGAATTACTATGTTCATTGGTAATTTGTTGGCAGAGTTTTTTGAGCTCGCCAACTTCCATGTTTTCATTGCTGGCGAGTAGGTTGATGCCTGATATTTCTTCAAATTTATTGATGAGTTCTAGTTTCTGTTGCTTTAAAGCTAGTTCATTTAATTGTTCAATTTTCTTTTGGAGTTCTTTATTTTGATTTACTAATTGATTGGCCGCTTTGGGCAAATCTTTTTGGTTTTTAAAAATATGTTTAAGCTCTTTTATTGTATTACGCTGATTTAGCACATAATCTTCAGCGGTATCAGCGGTAATAGCTTCTATTCGCCTTATGCCGGCAGCAACAGAAGTTTCTTGTTTGATAAGAAAAAGACCCAGTTGACCGGTGGAATTCGCATGGGTGCCTCCGCAAAGTTCAATGGAATTCCCAAATTTAACTATACGTACTTGCGCTCCATATTTTTCGCCAAAAAGTGCCATTGCACCCATCTTTATGGCTTCATCCATGCTTAATCCATCAGAAATTTTACTTGGCCTGTCCTCTCTGATTGCTTTATTGACAAGCTTTTCTACTTGTTCTACTTCTTGGTCTGTCAGTTTCTGAAAATGGGAGAAGTCAAAGCGAAGACCTTTGTCGGTAACCAAAGAACCCTTTTGTTCAACATGCATTCCTAATACTTCCCTTAATGCTTCGTGTAATAAGTGTGTAGCTGTATGGTTGTTAGTAATCTGAAGCCTTCGCACTTGATTTACTACCGCAGTATAGTCTTCGTTAAGTTTGCCGGGTAATTTGTTGGCAATGTGAATGATGAGGTTGTTTTCTTTTTGAGTGTCGCTGATATAAATTTTCTCTTCTCCATTTTCAATATATCCGTTATCTCCAATCTGGCCTCCACTCTCTGCATAAAATGGAGTTCTGTCAAATACCAATTGGTATTGCTCCTTGTTTTTAATAATTTGCTTTCTGTACTTAATAATATGTACTTTCGATTGAAGTTCATTATAGCCGATAAATATACTCTTTTGATTCTCAGAAAGAATTACCCAGTCGGAAGTTTCTTTGGCCGCATCTGCTCGTGAGCGCTGCTTCTGTTTCTTCATTTCTTGGTTAAATTCGTTTAAATCAACAGTCATTCCTTGCTCATGAAGTATCAACTCGGTGAGGTCAAGGGGAAAACCGTAAGTATCATAAAGCTCAAAAGCCAGTTGCCCGCTTACAATAGTAGCGTTTTGCTCTTTTAACTGTACTACTATTTTATTCAGTAAGTTTAGTCCCTTGGATAAGGTATTCAAAAATGTTTCTTCTTCATTTTTAATAACGTTAATTATTAAGTCTTTATTTCTTGCCAATTCGGGATATGCACTACCCATATCATCAATTAACAGGGGTACTAAAGAATAGATAAAGGCTTCGTTGAATCCGAGGAATGTGTATCCATAACGAATTGCTCGACGTAATATTCTTCGGATTACGTAACCGGCTTTATTATTAGAAGGAAGTTGACCGTCAGCAATGGAAAAAGCAATAGCACGAATGTGGTCGGCAATAACTCGTAAGGCAATATCGGTTTCCTCGGATTGTCCATATTTTTTATTTGCCAAAGCGGCAAGTTGCTGAATCATTGGCTGGAATATGTCGGTGTCGTAATTACTTTGTACGCCTTGCTTTACCATGCAAAGTCTTTCAAATCCCATGCCCGTATCAATATGCTTTTGAGGAAGATTCTCCAATTGACCATTGGCTTTTCTATTGTATTGGATAAAAACAAGATTCCATATTTCTATCACCAATGGGTGATCTTTATTTACAAGTTCAGCGCCGCTAAGTTTTGCCTTTTCTTCGTCCGTTCTTATGTCAATATGTATTTCGGAACATGGCCCACAGGGCCCTTGATCTCCCATTTCCCAGAAGTTGTCTTTTTTATTCCCATATAAAATATGCGAATCATCAAACTTCTCTGCCCAAAATAATCGCGCCTCCTGATCCGATGCTGTTCCGTCTTTTTTATCCCCTTCAAATACGGTTACGTATAAGTTATCTTTATTGATGTTTAGTCGCTCTACCAGAAACTCATAGGCCCAGTTGATGGCCTCTTTTTTAAAGTAATCGCCAAAAGACCAGTTGCCAAGCATCTCAAACATCGTATGATGATAGGTGTCATGGCCGACTTCTTCCAAATCATTATGTTTGCCTGAAACGCGTAAGCACTTTTGTGTATCGGCAACTCGTGGTGCTATTGCTTTTGTATTCCCTAAAAACACTTCCTTAAATTGGTTCATCCCAGCATTGGTAAACATCAATGTCGGATCGTTTTTGATAAGCATGGAGGCGGAAGGAACAATTTTGTGGCTTTTCTCTTCAAAAAAGTCTAAAAAAGCTTGTCGTATACTATTTGATTGCATAATGCGTTTATTTTGTGTAGAACTTTTCTGTTCTACTGGTGGTTCTTAACTTGTTTTCTTAACGAGTTTTCTTAAATATTGTTATTTAATATTAAGTAATTGTTCTAATTATTGGATGATTATAGTAGTCGTTTTTTTTAGAAAGTTAAACTATAACTAATTGATATTATGTAAAATCAAATACTCCTATAATTTGCTGGTTTGTGTTATATTACAAAACGCCATTGATCCAATAAATACAGTACAATTACCATTGGATAAATTTAGTGCGCAAAGTTAATTTATTTTATTAATTTTGCCACTCATTTTTTTAAAGTATAAACAATTGAAACTCAATGATAAATAATAATAATATCCAACAGAGTGTAACAAAGAATGGAGTTCGCTTGGAAGCTAAGAGCCTCTTTAATCGGGTTTTCTTCTATATAATAGGGACAGCAGTCTTTGCTGTAGTGGTTTTGTTTGTCGCTTATTCCTTCTTTGAAACTCCCAAAGAAAGAATGTTAGAACATCAGAATAAGGAATATGTTCAACAAATTAAAGCCATGAATCAAAAAATAGATCAACTTTCTTCTGTTTTAAAACAAATAGAGAAAACAGATGATAATATTTATAGAGCTATTTTTAGTCTTAAGCCTGTTCCTGCTGAAGAACGTGAAGCCGGTATCGGTGGTGTGGATCGGTATGCAAAATATAAAAATTTTCCAAAGGCCAATTTATTTATTACCACAGCGAAAAAACTTGATAGATTAAGTCGTGAGATATATGTAGAAAATAAATCTTCCGTGAAAATTGACCGATTGGCTCAAGAAAAGTCCAAGATGATGCATTATATTCCGGGTATTCAGCCGGTATATAATAAAGACTTAAAACGTATTGCAGATTTATTTGGTCTAAGGCACGACCCTTTTACTCATAAAGTGAGAATGCATGCCGGAGTAGATTTTGCCGCAAAAAAAGGAACGCCTGTTCACGCTACCGGTGATGGTATAGTGGAGCGACTAACATATAGCCATAAAGGATATGGTAGAGAAGTACTTATTAATCATAATTATGGATATGAATCTCTTTATGGGCATATGAACAAAATTATTGTAAAGAAAGGTCAGCGTGTTAAGCGCGGGCAGATTATAGGTTATGTGGGTAGTACGGGCAGATCCACCGGCCCACACCTACATTACGAAGTTCATAAGAATGGAAAAGCTGTTAACCCAAGTAATTACTTTTATCATCCAATCCAATATTAATGGCTTATAAAGCAGATTGACGGCTTAAATTAAGTAATAATGCTGTGATAATTTATTTTTTAGTAATTTTGTCCCGTGTCTTGTAAAAATATACTATTCAGATGTCAAAAGGAAAATATAAAATAAACCCCGGTACTCTTGAGCTAGAGAGAGTACGATTAAGTAGAAAAGATATCTTAAAGCGGGGAATGTATTATCTCTTAGGTGGTGCCACTTTTGCTACTATTGTGCTTTTTGTGGCTTATACTTTCTTTGATTCGCCTAAAGAATTAATGTTGAAACGAGAAAATCAACAATACGCCTTTCAAATAGACTTAATGAATAAACGTGTTGATCAAATTTCTTCTGTATTAAAGGATATTGAAAATAGAGACGATAATATATATCGAACAATATTTGAAGCAGAGCCCATTCCTTCCGAAGAGCGCAAAGCTGGTATAGGAGGAGTTGACCGATATAACAGTTTGAAAGGCTATGAGAATAGTAAAAGAATAATTAGTACTACCAAGAAGATTGATCAGCTAAGCAGGGAGATGTTTGTCCAATCGAAATCTTTTGATCAGGTATATAAGCTGGCAAAGAACAAGGCTAAAATGCTTGCCTCAATTCCGGGAATACAACCTATTTCTAATAAAGACCTAAAGCGTATTGCTTCCTATTTTGGTTATCGGATTCATCCTATATATAAGGTATTAAGAATGCATGAAGGAATCGATTTTACAGCACCGGTAGGGACTCCTATATATGCTACAGGTGATGGCATGATAGAACATTTGAAACACAAGATGACAGGTTATGGAAAAGTGATAATGATTAATCATGGTTATGGTTATGAAACGCTTTATGCTCACATGAGTAAGCGAATTGCTAAGCCTGGTCAGCACGTCAAAAGAGGTGAAATTATTGGCTATGTTGGAAATACAGGTCGTTCAACAGGCCCGCATGTGCACTATGAGGTGCGAAAAAATGGGAAACCGGTTAATCCAATACACTTCTTTTACCAAGACCTTACTCCGGCACAATATGAAGAAATGATTGAGAATGCCTCACGCCCTGGGCAAAGTATGGAATAAATAAAATATAAGTTTCATTTTAATAACGCCAAGGAGATATAGTCATTGGCGTTTTTTTTGTCTAAAATTAAGTATAAATTCTTATTGAATACCAATGAAAGAACTATTTTTAATGGTGAATACTAAAGCTTGTATTTGTGTAAATAGCTGAAATATAGATTGTTTATATAGATTGGTGAGGCTTTGAAAAAAGTTTTACTAAAAAGCTTTGTTAATAGGAAAAAAGTTATAAATTTGCATCCGCAAAAAGAGGGACTGCGTTCTCGCTTTTGCAATATTAGAAATATAATTGTTAGGAACCTGATAAGGACAGACCGCAATAGGTTCCAAAAAAGAGTAAAAAGCTCTTTTGGGTCTGAATCTAAGTCCAACCTACCAATTTTTATCTCTTAATATTTTATTAACTAGTTCATGTTTATAAGTTTTTCATCTTGTAAACTTCTGATAATCATAACACTAAGAAATAATTTATTTTATTTTCCTAAGTAGTTGATTATTAAGAATTAAATTGTAATTTTGCACTCCCTTTAAAAAGGGTGATTTATAACATAAAATTAATAGAAGCAAATAGTTTATTATTAAATTATGCCAACAATACAACAATTAATTAGAAAAGGTCGCAAAAAGCTGACTGATAAGAGTAAAGCTCCTGCTTTGGATTCATGTCCACAACGCCGAGGAGTTTGTGTGCGTGTATATACCACAACTCCAAAGAAACCTAACTCTGCAATGCGTAAGGTTGCTCGTGTACGTTTAACCAATGGTAAAGAGGTGAATGCCTATATTCCTGGTGAGGGTCACAACTTGCAAGAACACTCCATCGTATTGATTCGTGGTGGTAGAGTGAAAGATTTACCAGGTGTGCGATATCATATCGTGCGTGGTGCCCTTGATACCTTGGGAGTTGACGGTCGTACTCAACGTCGTTCAAAGTATGGAACTAAGCGTCCTAAGAAGAAGTAAGAATTATTACATTAAAGAAGGTGTAAAATGAGAAAACAGAAGCCAAAGAAAAGAATTACTCTTCCCGATCCAAAATTTAACGATGTTTTGGTAACAAAATTCGTTAATAATATGATGGTTCAGGGAAAGAAAAACACATCATACAGAATATTTTATGATGCAATGGATATTGTACAAGATAGGATGAAAGAAGAAAATCCTGTGGAAGTATTTAAGAAAGCATTAACGAATGTTACGCCTGCCGTTGAGGTGAAAAGTCGTCGTATTGGTGGTGCTACCTTTCAGATTCCCACTGAAATTTATCCTGCACGTAAGCAATCTATCGGTATTAAAGCCCTTATTGGTGCAGCTCGTAAACGTCATGAGAAATCAATGGCTCAGAAATTGGCCGGTGAGATTATGTCTGCCTATAAGGAAGAAGGGACTGCTTACAAGAAGAAAGAAGATACACATCGTATGGCAGAAGCAAATAAAGCATTCTCTCATTTTAGATTTTAATATTTATAGCTAACAAATAGAGATGTCGAATAAATTACAACATACAAGAAATATTGGTATAATGGCCCACATTGATGCGGGTAAGACTACAACTACTGAGCGTATTCTGTATTATACCGGTAAAAGCTATAAAATTGGTGAAGTACACGATGGTGCTGCTACCATGGACTGGATGGTTCAGGAGCAAGAACGTGGTATAACAATTACTTCTGCTGCTACTACCGTTTTTTGGAAACATAATGACGTAGAAAATAAAATTAATATTATAGATACACCGGGACACGTTGATTTTACCGTTGAGGTAGAACGTTCTTTACGTATTCTGGATGGTGCTGTTGCGCTTTTCTGTGCTGTAGGTGGTGTTGAGCCTCAATCTGAAACAGTGTGGCGCCAAGCTACTAAATATAAAGTGCCTCGTATTAGCTTTGTTAATAAGATGGACCGTTCCGGTGCCGACTTTTTTCAAGTAGTAGAGCAAATAAGAGAGCGACTAAAAGCAAATCCTATTCCTATTCAAATTCCAATAGGAGCAGAAGACGATTTTAAAGGCGTTGTTGATTTGATTAGCAATAAGGCTTTTGTTTGGGATGATACAGATCAGGGTGTAAATATCAATGAGGTTCCTATTCCTGAAGACTTAGTCGAAACGGCTAATGAATATCGAATGGCTCTCGTTGAAGGTGTTGCTGAAGAAAGTGATGAGCTTTTGGAAAAATATATGGAAGATCCCAATTCTATTACAGAAGAGGAAATGCTTCATTTTATTCGTAAAGCAACCATCGATATGCGTATTACTCCGGTAATGTGTGGATCGGCCTTTAAAAATAAAGGGGTGCAGATGCTTTTGGATGCAGTTATTGAATTTTTGCCTAGTCCATTGGATATTGAAGCTGTTGAAGGTTTAAATCCGGAAACAGAAAAAATGGAATTGCGGGCTCCAAAAAATGATGAGCCTTTCTCTGCTTTAGCCTTTAAGATTGCTACTGACCCATTCGTTGGTCGTATAGCATTCTTTAGAGTTTATTCAGGTACGCTTGAAGCAGGTTCATATATTTTGAATGCCTCCACAGGTAAGAAAGAACGAATTTCTCGTATTATGCAAATGCATGCCAATAAACAAAATCCGCTCGATAAAATTGAAGCTGGTGATATTGGTGCTGCTGTTGGATTTAAAACTATTCGCACCGGGGATACTTTATGTCAGTTGAAAAGCCCTATTATATTAGAGTCAATGGAATTTCCTGATCCTGTGATTAGTATTGCCATTGAGCCTAAAACGCAAAAAGATATCGATAAGTTAGGTAATGGTTTGGCTAAATTAGCTGAGGAAGATCCAACTTTTAAGGTTCGTACTGATGATGAAACAGGTCAAACAATTATTAGTGGTATGGGTGAACTTCATCTCGATATCCTAATTGATCGTCTTCGTCGTGAGTTTAAAGTTGAATGTAATCAAGGTCAGCCTCAGGTTGCTTATAAAGAAGCTTTATTGTCTAGTGGTGAATTCCGCGAGGTTTATAAAAAACAATCAGGTGGTCGTGGTAAATTTGGGGATATTCAATTTGAAATTGGACCAGCCGATAAAGGAGTTGAAGGATTGCAGTTTATTGATAATATTAAGGGTGGAGTTATTCCTAAAGAATTTATTCCTTCCATTGAAAAAGGCTTTAAAATTGCAATGCAAAATGGTCCACTTGCAGGTTATGAACTTGACAATATGAAAATAAGACTTTTCTTTGGCTCGTTCCACCCTGTGGATTCAGATCAACTATCTTTTGAACTTGCTGCTAAAGTTGGTTTCAAAAATGCAACTGCAAAACTCAAGAAAGCTTTATTGGAACCTGTGATGAAGGTTGAAGTAGTTACTCCTGATGAATATATGGGAGATATTATTGGCGACCTTAATAAGCGACGTGGATTAGTTGAAGGGGTAACTGCCAAAGATGGAACGCAGATTATCAAAGCTATGGTACCTCTCTCTAATATGTTTGGATATGTTACTTCACTAAGGACAATATCCTCAGGTAGAGCAACATCTACAATGACTTTTGATCATTACGATCAAGTGCCAGATTCAATTGCAGAAGAAATAATCAACAAATAACCAATATCATAATAAGATATGAGCCAGAAAATTAGAATAAAATTAAAGTCTTACGATTATAACTTAGTGGACAAGTCTGCTGCTAAAATCGTAAAAACTGTAAAGTCCACTGGTGCTGTGGTAAATGGACCAATTCCTTTGCCCACCAATAAAAAGATTTATACAGTATTACGCTCTACTTTCGTGAATAAAAAATCACGCGAGCAGTTTGAGTATTCTACTTACAAACGTCTTTTGGATATTTATAGTACTACTTCCAAAACCATTGATGCTTTAATGAAATTGGAGTTGCCAAGTGGAGTAGAAGTTGAAATTAAAGTCTAAGTAAACAGTTAACATTTATAGAAATGTCAGGAATAATAGGAAAGAAAATAGGAATGACTAGCTTATACGATGCCTCTGGTAAAAATTTGCCATGCACAGTGATCGAAGCTGGTCCTTGTGTAGTAACACAAGTAAGAACTAAGGATGTTGATGGCTATGCTGCTATTCAATTGGCTTATGACGAAGCGAAAGAGAAGAATACCTCTAAAGCTATGATGGGTCACTTTAAAAAAGCTGGAACAACGCCAAAACGTATGCTCGTTGAGTTTACTCGTTTTGAAAATCAACGTAGTTTAGGAGAAGTGGTTAATGTTGATGTTTTCAAAGAAGGCGAATATGTTGACGTTGCTGGAGTTAGTAAAGGAAAAGGATTTCAAGGTGTTGTTAAACGTTACAACTTTAAAGGAGTTAACGATGCAACACACGGTCAGCACAATAGATTAAGAGCACCGGGTTCTATCGGAGCAAGTTCTTACCCATCACGTGTATTCAAAGGTATGCGTATGGCAGGTCGCACAGGAGGAAATAGAGTTAAAATGATTAACTTACAAGTTCTCAAAATTGTTACCGATAAGAATTTATTAATTGTTAAAGGTTCAGTACCTGGTCCTAATGGTTCATACGTAATAGTAGAAAGATGGAATTAGCAGTATATAAAATAGACGGAAAAGAGGCAGGTCGTAAAGTTAACCTCGATGATAAGATTTTTGGTATTGAGCCCAACGACCACGCTATTTACTTGGATGTAAAATTAATTCAAGCAAACAAGCGCCAAGGAACTCATAGCTCAAAAGAGCGTTCTCAATTATCAGGAAGTACTCGTAAATTGAAACGTCAAAAAGGAACAGGAACCGCTCGTATGGGAGATATTAAAAGCCCAATATTACGTGGAGGTGCTCGTGCTTTTGGCCCTCATCCACGGAGTTATTCCTTTAAATTGAATAAGAAACTACGTAAATTAGCTCGTTTATCCGCTTTAGCATATAAAGTAAAAAATAACGAGCTAATGATAATTGAAGATTTTGATTTTGAAGCACCAAAGACGAAACAATATTTGGAATTGCTTAAAAACTTTGAATTGATAAATAGGAAAAGCCTATTGGTAATCCCTGATATCAAAAAGAACGTTTATTTATCTTCAAGGAATGTACAAGGTGCAAAAGTAACCGCCGCTGACAGTATTAATACGTATGACATTTTAAATGCCAATAAAATACTTATCGCAGAAGGTTCTTTAAGTGAGTTAGATAAATTATTTAACAAATAAACCTCAGATTTTAGAATTCATAAACTTTATAGAGATGGATATCATTCAAAAGCCGATAATTACAGAAAAGATGAACCAAATGGGAGAAAAAATGTCTCGCTATGGTTTCATTGTAAATAAGAGGGCTAATAAGATTCAGATTAAAAATGCAGTGGAGGAACTTTACGAGGTAGAGGTAATTGCTGTAAATACCATGAATTATGGTGGCAAGGCTAAGTCTAGAGCTACCAAATCTGGTTATATACCCGGCCGAACAAATGCTTTTAAGAAAGCAATTGTAACATTGGCCGAAGGACAAAGTATTGATTTTTATAGTAATATCTAGGAGAAGATAGAGATGGCTTTAAAGAAATTCAAACCAACGACGTCAAGTCAGCGCTTTAAGATAATAAGCACTTTCGATGACATTACCACATCCACCCCTGAAAAGAGTTTGTTGGCTCCAAGGAAAAGATCAGGAGGTAGAAATAATCAAGGTAAAATGACCATGCGCCAAATTGGTGGTGGGCATAAAAAGCAATACCGTATTATCGATTTTAAACGTGATAAAGATGGTATTCCCGCGATTGTAAAATCTATAGAATACGACCCAAATCGTACAGCAAGAATAGCTTTATTGGCTTATGCCGATGGTGAAAAGCGTTATATTATTGCTCCCAATGGGTTAAAAGTAGGTCAGAAACTAATTTCCGGATTAGGGATAGCTCCTGAAGTTGGAAATACAATGCTTCTTAGTGAAGTTCCCTTTGGTACCATAATTCACAATATTGAATTACGTCCCGGTCAAGGAGCTAAAATGGCAAGAAGTGCTGGTTCATATGCCCAACTGATGACTCGCGAAGGGAAGTTTGCTATTATTAAATTGCCCTCAGGTGAAACACGTATGATATTGCAAACTTGTCGAGCTACAATCGGTATGGTTAGTAATCCGGATCACAGTCTTGAACGCAGTGGTAAAGCTGGTCGTAGCCGTTGGCTAGGCCGACGTCCACGTGTTAATCCTGTTAACATGAACCCTGTTGATCACCCAATGGGTGGTGGTGAAGGCCGTGCTACCGGTGGGCATCCAAGATCAAGAAATGGAATTCCAGCAAAAGGTTATAGAACCCGTGCTAAAAAGAATCCATCGAATAAGTATATCATTGATAGAAAGAAGAAATAATTTAAATAGATTTAGGATATGAGTCGTTCACTTAAAAAAGGTCCCTACATACATTACAAATTAGAGCGTAAAGTATTGGCCGCTCAAGAATCTGGAAAGAAATCTACAATCAAGACTTGGTCTAGAGCTTCCATGATATCACCAGATTTTGTGGGATTAACAATAGCAGTTCATAATGGCAACAAGTTTATTCCAGTATATGTTACTGAGAATATGGTAGGACATAAGTTGGGAGAATTTGCTCCTACCCGTGTATTCCGAGGCCATGCAGGTAGTAAAAATAAAGGCAAGAAATAAATTTTATAGAAATGGGTGTTAGAAAACATAAAAGTGCGGAGACAAGAAAGGAGAACCTCAAGAAGACTTACTTTGCTAAGTTAACCGATGTTCCCACTTCCCCACGTAAGATGAGAATCGTAGCAGATTTGGTTCGTAATGTAGATGTAGAACAAGCCTTGGCTGTCCTAAAACATTCTCCAAAAGAAGCCTCTAATCGTTTGTATAAACTTTTATTGAGTGCGATTGCTAATTGGCAAGCTAAAAATGAAGGCGTTAGAATGGAAGAAGCTCAACTATATATTAGTGAGATTTATGTAGATTCTGCCCGTCAACTAAAGAGAATTCGTACTGCACCTCAAGGGCGAGCACATCGAATTCGTAAACGTTCAAACCACGTTACTTTATTCGTTGATAGCCGTGTAGATGTTCAATCTGAAGTTACAAACAATTAATATAATCAATAATGGGTCAAAAGACAAATCCAATAGGTTTTAGATTAGGAGTCATCAAAGGATGGGATTCCAACTGGTATGGCGGAAAGAAATTTGAAGCCAAGCTGATAGAAGATGAAAAGATTCGTAAATATCTTAAAGTGCGTCTAGCTAAAGCCAGCGTATCTAAAATATATATCGAACGCACCTTAAAATTGATTACCGTAACAATTAATACGGCTCGTCCCGGTATTATCATCGGTAAGCAAGGGTCTGAAGTCGATAAATTAAAAGAAGAATTAAAGAAATTAACGGAGAAAGAAATACAAATCAATATATCAGAGGTGAAGAGACCGGAGCTCGATGCCTATTTGGTAGCGCAATCTGTTGCGCAGCAAATTGAAGGTCGTGTTTCATATCGTAGAGCAATTAAAATGGCTATCGCCTCCTCCATGCGTGTAGGTGCCCAAGGAATTAAAGTTCTGGTATCGGGTCGTGTTGGTGGAGCAGAGATGGCTCGTAGTGAGATGTATAAGGAGGGTCGTATTCCGTTACATACGATTCGTGCTGATATTGATTACGCATTGGTAGAAGCTCAAACCACTTATGGATTGCTAGGTGTTAAAGTGTGGATTTTTAAAGGTGAAGTTTATGGGAAACGTGATTTAAGTATTGCGGGTAGCGTAGATACAGGTTCCAAAAAACCTCGCCACAGAAAACCAGCACGAAAAAGAAACCGTTAAGGATTATTATAGAACCGTAAAAATTTTGGAATAATGTTACAGCCAAAGAAGACTAAGTTCAGAAAAATGCAGAAGGGGAGAATGAAAGGCAATGTGACCCGTGGGGCACAACTTGCTTTCGGTTCCTTTGGAATTAAATCCCTTGAAGAAAACTGGTTGACCGGTCGCCAAATAGAGGCTGCTCGTCAGGCCGTTACCCGTTATATGAAACGTGAGGGTCAAATATGGATTAGGGTATTTCCTGATAAACCAATTACTAAAAAACCTGCAGAGGTTCGTATGGGTAAAGGTAAAGGAGCTCCCGAAATGTTTGTTGCCCGTTGCAAACCAGGTAAAATTATCTTCGAAGCAGAAGGAGTACCTTACGAAGTTGCTAAGGAAGCCCTTCGCCTTGCCGCTCAAAAGCTGCCAGTGAAGACTAAATTTATTGTTCGTAACGATTACGCTGAATAGTATCGGTTTTTTTATTGATGTTTTAAAATTAGAACTATGAAACAAGAAGAAATAATAGAACTATCCACCGATGATTTGCAAGATCGTTTGAGTGAAGAAAAGATGCAGCTAAGCAAAACTAAGTTGCATCATGCAGTGAGCCAAATTGAGAACCCACAATTGATCAAACAAAGCCGTAAGACAATTGCACGCCTCATGACAGAGCTCCGTAAAAGAGAGTTAGAAGCTGCCAATAAACAATAATCTGTATAATAATGGAAAGCAGGAATTTAAGAAAAGAACGTGTAGGCGTAGTGGTGAGCAATAAGATGGATAAAACCATTGCTGTGAATGTAGAACGTAAAGTGAAGCATCCCATGTATGGTAAATTCGTAAAGAAATCCAAGAAATACTTGGCTCACGACGAAAAAAACGATTGTGGTATTGGGGATACTGTTAGAATAATGGAAACCCGTCCACTTAGTAAGAATAAATGTTGGAGATTAGTCGAAATCATTGAAAGAGCTAAATAATTATGTTACAACAAGAATCAAGAGCAGTTGTTGCTGATAATAGTGGAGCAAAAGAAGTATTGGTAATCCGTGTTTTAGGAGGTACCAAGAAACGTTATGCCCGTATTGGTGATAAAGTGGTGGTGGCCATTAAAAGCGCTATCCCTAATGGTAATATCAAAAAAGGTGCTGTAGCTAAAGCTGTAGTTGTTCGTACTAAAAAAGAAACTCGTCGTAATGATGGTTCTTATATTCGTTTCGACGATAATGCTGTAGTTTTGCTTAATACTACTGACGAGATGATGGGAACTCGTATTTTTGGCCCTGTAGCTCGTGAGCTTAGGGAGAAGAAATTTATGAAGATCGTTTCTCTGGCACCCGAAGTATTATAAGGTTTAATCTTAAGAAAGATATAAAGATGAGTGTAAAAGTTAAATTAAAGAAAGGCGATACTGTTAAAGTTATCAGCGGCCAGGACACAGGCAAAGAGGGAAAAATCCTAGAGATTTTTCCTGCTAAAAACAAAGCCCTTGTTGAAGGTATTAATATGGTATCTAAGCATACTAAGCCTAACGCTACTCACCCTCAGGGTGGTATTGTTTCGCAAGAAGCTGCAATCAACTTATCTAACTTATTGTTTGTAGATGCCCAAGGTAATGCTACGAGAATAGGTCGTAAAGTTGTAGATGGTAAAATTGTTCGTTATTCTAAAAAATCAGGGGAGGTAATTAAGTAATGAGTTATTCACCAAGACTAAAAGAAAAGTACGATAAGGAAATTGTTCCAGCATTAATGAAACAATTTAATTATAAGTCGATAATGCAAGTGCCCAAATTGGTTAAGATAGCCTTAAACCAAGGTGTGGGGAGTGCTATTACTGATAAAAAATTATTGGATAGTACGGTAGAAGAAATGACATTGATTGCTGGTCAAAGAGCCATCAAAACTTATTCTAAAAAAGATATTTCTAACTTTAAGTTAAGAAAAGGAATGGGTATTGGTGCTAAAGTGACCCTACGCAGAGAAAAAATGTATGAATTTCTGGATCGCCTAGTTGCTGTATCTTTACCTCGTGTACGAGATTTTCGTGGCGTTAATGATAAAGGATTTGATGGACGTGGAAATTTCAATATGGGAATTACAGAGCAACTTATTTTTCCTGAAATTGTTATGGATAAAATCAATCGTATCCAAGGTATGAATATTACCTTTGTTACTACTGCTAATACGGATGAAGAAGCTTATGCTTTATTAAAAGAATTTGGTTTCCCATTTAAAAACAAAAATAATGGCTAAAGAATCAATGAAAGCGCGAGAGCGCAAAAGACAAAAGATGGTTGATAAGTATGCTGCTAAGAGAGCCGCATTAAAAGCTGCCGGAGATTACGAAGGTTTACAAAAGCTTCCTAAAAATGCTTCTCCTGTACGTTTGCACAACCGTTGCCAACTTAGTGGACGTCCTAAGGGATATATGCGTCAATTTGGCGTTTCGAGGATTAACTTCCGCGAAATGGCTCTTAATGGACTTATCCCCGGTGTGAAAAAAGCCAGTTGGTAATATAAATTTATTATAAATAATTTAAAATTTTTAAAAGATGGTAACCGATCAAATAGCTGATTATTTGACTAGAGTCAGAAACGCTGTCGCTGCAAAGCACAGGGTAGTCGAAGTGCCTTCTTCAACTTTGAAAAAGGAAATGACCAAAATTTTATACAATAAAGGTTATATCCTTAGCTATAAATTCAATGATGAAGGAGTTAAGAAAACAATTAAAATTGCTTTAAAGTATCACCCCGAAACCAAATCTCCTGCCATTACATCATTGGTGCGAGTTAGTAAGCCGGGTCTGAGAAAATATTCCAATGCTAAAGAATTACCTCGTGTATTAAATGGTCTTGGTATTGCAATTTTATCTACTTCAAAGGGAGTTATTACCGATAAGGAAGCTCGTAAATTGAATGTAGGAGGTGAAGTTTTATGTTTTGTAAGCTAATTTTTCAAAATAACATAATATGTCAAGAATAGGAAAACTACCCATAGCTATACCTGCTGAAGTTGATGTTAAAGTTGACGGTCAAACAGTGGTTGTTAAAGGAAAATTAGGTGAGTTGACTCAAGAAGTTAACGGAAATATGGATATTGTTGTAGAAGATGGTATGATTACCTTAAATCGCAAGGATGAGTCTAAAGATACTCGTTCTAAGCATGGTTTATATCGTTCTCTTATCAATAATATGATTATAGGTGTATCCAAAGGATTTAAAATTACTCAAGAATTAGTGGGCGTGGGTTATCGTGCATCTAATCAAGGACAGGTTTTGGATTTGTCATTGGGATTTTCACACCATATTTATTTTCAAATACCTGTAGAAGTAAAAGTAGAAACAGTATCTGATAAAGGTAAAAACCCATTGGTTATTCTCACTTCTGCCGACAAGCAGTTGGTAGGTCAAGTGGCAGCAAAAATCAGATCATTACGTAAACCAGAACCTTATAAAGGTAAAGGTGTACGTTATCAAGGTGAAGAAATACGTAGAAAAGCTGGTAAAACAGCTGGTTAATAAATAAATATTTTAAGCACGATGAAAAAGAATAATTCATTTCAAAGATCAAGGATTAGGAGAAGAATCCGCGGGAAAATCAGCGGAACAACTGAGCGTCCTCGATTGAGTGTTTTCAGAAGCAATAAACAAATTTATGCTCAAATTATTGATGATTCAGAAGGAAAAACATTAGCCTCTGCATCTTCGATAGATAAAGCAATAGCTTCTAAAACAGTAAGTAAAATTGAACAAGCTAAATTGGTAGGCCAATTGTTGGCTGAAAAAGCAAAAGAAGCAGAAGTAGAAACTGTAGTTTTTGACCGTGGAGGTTATGTGTTTCATGGTAGAATTAAATCCTTGGCAGATGGTGCCAGAGAAGGAGGACTTAAATTTTAAGAAGTTATGGCAAAAATGAATCAAAATAGAGTAAAGTCTAGCGAAATCGAATTTAAGGATCGTGTCGTTAGTATCCAAAGGGTTACTAAGGTTACTAAAGGGGGGCGTACTTTTAGCTTTTCTGCTGTAATTGTTGTAGGTAATGAAAATGGAGTTGTTGGTTATGGACTTGGTAAAGCCAATGAAGTTACTGCTGCAATAGCTAAAGGAATTGATGATGCTAAAAAGCATCTTATCCATGTTCCAATAAATAAAGGTACCTTACCTCATGAACAAATAGGTAAATATAGTGGAGCTAGAGTCTTTGTTAAGCCTGCTTCTCAAGGTACTGGTGTTATTGCTGGTGGTGCTATGCGTGCAGTTTTAGAAAGTGTTGGGATAAAAGATGTTTTGGCAAAGTCTAAAGGTTCTTCTAATCCACACTCTGTGGTAAAAGCTACCATTAATGCCCTCTCTCAATTACGTGATGCTCATACTGTAGCAGAAATGCGTGGGGTGAGTTTAAATAAAGTTTTTAATGGTTAAATTCGGAAGCATTAATATTGTATTTTTGCCCGTTTAAATTCGATAGATGATGAAAAAACTAAGAATTAAACAAATAAAGAGCGGCATTGACCGCCCATTACGCCAAAAACGTACACTTATTGCTCTTGGTTTAACCAAAATGCATAAAGTTCGTGAAGTGGAAGCTTCACCTCAAGTACTTGGTATGATTGATAAAGTTAAGCATTTGCTTAGCGTAGAAGAAATTTAGTATATTAACAATAAGATATATAAACGATGGATTTAAGTAGTCTTAAACCTGCAAAAGGTTCAGTAAAGTCTAGCAAAAGAATAGGTAGAGGCCAGGGTTCTACTCGTGGTGGTACTGCTACTCGCGGACATAAAGGGGCGAAATCACGTTCTGGTTACAGCCGTAAAGCTGGATTTGAAGGTGGTCAAATGCCTATTTATCGTCGTGTACCTAAATTCGGTTTTAAAAATATAAACCGTAAAGAATATCAAGGAATTAATCTTGATACTATTCAAAAAATGGTAGACGATAAGGGAATCAATATTTTTACTGTAGAAGTATTTATTGAGCATGGATTAGCCCATAAAAATGATTTAATTAAAATTTTAGGTCGTGGTGAGTTAAAAGCCAAAGTTGAAATTACAGCACATGCATTTACTGCTACCGCTACATCGGCTATTGAAGCTGCAGGCGGTACAACTACAAAATTATAATAGCAGATGAAAAAATTTATAGAGACAATAAAGAATATTTGGCGTATAGAGGAATTACGTAATCGTATTATCCTTACTATTTCTCTTATTCTGATATATCGTTTGGGTGCTTACGTTGTTTTACCAGGTGTCGATCCTCGTGGATTGGAAGCCCTGCAACAACAAGGTCAAGGCGGTTTAATCGGATTGATTAATATGTTTTCCGGTGGAGCCTTTTCCAATGCTTCAATTTTTGCTTTGGGAATTATGCCTTATATCACTGCCTCTATCGTTATTCAATTGCTTGGAATGGCAGTTCCTTATTTTCAGAAACTGCAAAAGGAAGGCGAAAGTGGCCGAAAAAAAATCAGCCAGCTTACTCGTTTACTTACGGTTATTATTGTCGCTTTTCAAGCACCAGGCTATATTGCTAATATGATTAACACTCTTGGTAAATACTATCGTTCCGGTTCAGGCCAAATGCTAGAAACAGTACCTCTATTTACCTCTTCACCTACCTTCTTTTATGTATTATCAGTAGTAATACTTATTGCAGGTACTATGTTTATCATGTGGCTTGGAGAACGAATTACTGACAAAGGAATTGGTAACGGTATTTCATTAATAATTATGATTGGTATAATCGCACGATTACCTATGGCTCTTGTAGCTGAGTTTTCGTCTAAAGCAACACAGAATACCGGAGGTATGGTAATGTTCCTTGCTGAAATGGTCTTCTTGGTGTTAGTTAT
Source organism: Bacteroidales bacterium (assembly GCA_015493685.1). Classification (GTDB taxonomy): domain Bacteria; phylum Bacteroidota; class Bacteroidia; order Bacteroidales; family UBA1556; genus UBA6267. The sequence continues at coordinate 29,395 of WGCS01000260.1, read as the reverse complement.
ACTTGTTACTATTTTATTGGTTCAAGGAACACGACGTGTACCTATTAATTTTGCCAAAAGAGTTGTAGGAAACAAACAATATGGTGGTGTACGACAGTATGTACCTTTGAAGGTGAATGCTGCCGGCGTAATGCCAATCATCTTCGCTCAGGCTATTATGATGCTTCCTATTACATTAATAGGATATGCACAATCTGATAATATGAGTTGGTTTGCCTCTGCATTCTCCAATTTTAATGGTTTTTGGTATAATCTTACCTTTGGCCTAATGATTGTTGCCTTCACCTATTTTTATACTGCCATTACTATTAATCCTAATCAAATTGCAGAGGATTTAAAGAAAAATGGTGGCTTTATTCCCGGCGTGAAACCAGGTAAGCGAACTGCTGAGTTTTTAGATAAAATTCTCTCCAGAGTTACCCTGCCGGGTTCTATTTTCCTTGCATTTGTAGCTATTATGCCTGCTTTTGTAAGCCAAATGGGAGTGAATCAACAGTTTGCCAGGTTCTTTGGTGGTACTTCCTTGCTAATCTTAGTGGGAGTTGTATTGGATACCTTGCAACAAATAGAGAGTCATTTGTTAATGCGTCATTATGATGGGTTGACAAAGACAGGTAGAATTAAAGGTCGTTCCTCTAATGTTTTTAACACTAGTGGAATGGGCGGAATGTAATGTTGAAACAATAAAAAGATATGATTGTTAAAACATTAGAAGAAATAGAATTATTAAGACAAAGTTCTTTACTTGTTGGCAAAACACTTGCTGAGGTAGCTAAGATTATGAAGCCGGGTATTACCACCGGTGCCATTGATAAGCTGGCAGAGACCTTCATTTTAGATCACGGTGCTAAGCCGGGCTTTAAAGGGTATGGAGGTTTTCCTGCAACTTTATGTATCTCTGTGGGACCCCAAGTTGTTCATGGTATTCCCGGAAAGAGAGAATTGCATGATGGGGATTTAGTATCCGTTGACTGTGGTACCTATATGAATGGATATTATGGCGATTATGCTTATTCCTTTGCTATTGGTGAGTGTAGTGATGATGTGCTAAGTTTGCAAAAAGAAACCAAGGAGTCGCTTTATTTAGGTGCTGAACAAGCCGTAGTAGGTAAACGGATTGGTGATATTGGTGCAGCAATACAGAATCACGTTGAATCATTTGGTTACTCTGTTGTACGAGATTTAGTTGGCCATGGTATTGGTCATAATCTTCATGAGAAACCTGAAGTATATAATTATGGTCGTAAAGGAACAGGTAAGAAACTACCTGAGAATTTAGTGATTTGTATCGAACCGATGATTAATCTCGGGACAAGAGAAGTAGTGCAAAGTAGAGATGGATGGACAATTTACACTAAGGATAATAAACCATCGGCTCATTTTGAACATACTGTTGTTGTAAAACAGAGAAAAGTAGAATTTTTGTCGACATATAAATTTATTGAAGAAGTGTTGAAGCAAAATATAAATATTAGATAGGATATGGCAAAACAATTATCAATAGAACAAGACGGAGTAGTTAGAGAATCATTGGGAAATGCAATGTTTCGTGTAGAACTCGAAAACGGACATGTTTTAATTGCGCATATTTCTGGTAAGATGCGGATGCATTACATTAAAATATTACCTGGAGATAGAGTGAAATTAGAAATTTCGCCCTACGATTTAAGTAAAGGAAGAATTACATTTAGATATAAATAAGCAATCAATATTAAAAACAGATAACCATGAAGATTAGAGCATCTGTAAAGAAGAGAAGTGAAGATGATGTTATTGTGCGTCGAAAAGGACGCGTGTATATCATCAATAAGAAAAACCCTAAGCTAAAACAGCGACAAGGTTAATTAATTTATTTTTATAATCAAAACCATTTAATTTAAAGTCTATGGCTAGAATCGCGGGAGTTGACATCCCAAATAACAAGAGAGGCGAAATTGCCCTGACTTATATCTTCGGAATAGGTCGTAGCACTGCCAAAAATATTTTGGAAACTGTTGGAGTTGACTACAACAAGAAAGTGAACGATTGGACAGACGAAGATCAAAAGAAGGTACGTGAATTTATTAGCGATAAATTAACCGTTGAAGGAGAACTTCGTTCAGAAGTTCAAATGAACATCAAGCGATTGATGGATATCGGTTCCTATCGTGGAATACGTCACCGTATTGGATTACCTCTGCGTGGTCAAAGCACTAAAAACAATGCCCGTACTCGTAAAGGTAAGAAAAAGACTGTTGCTGGAAAGAAAAAAGCAACAAGATAAGTAAGGGCTTAAAAGTTTAAAGAAAACTTAAAAGAATTAGTAGCATTATGGCAAAGAACACCAAAAAAGGAAAATCAGCTAAAAAGCGGGTAGTAAAAGTAGAACCCCTAGGTCACGCTCATGTGAGCGCTACTTTTAATAATATCATCGTTTCCTTGACCAATACGGCCGGACAGGTTATATCATGGTCATCAGCAGGAAAGATGGGATTTAGAGGTTCAAAGAAAAACACCCCCTATGCTGGTCAGTTAGCAGCTGAGGATTGTGCTAAAGTAGCTTACGACCTCGGTTTACGTAAGGTAAAAGTATTCGTTAAAGGACCAGGACATGGTCGTGAATCAGCAATTAGAGCAATTAATAATAGCGGTATTACAGTTACCGAAATTATGGATATTACTCCATTGCCTCACAATGGATGCCGTCCACCCAAACGTAGAAGAGTTTAAGTTAATTTAGAAAAACAGAAAATATTTAAGATATGGCTAGATATATTGGTCCAAAAACAAAGATCGCAAGGAAATTTAACGATCCTATTTACGGTCCCGATAAAAGTTACGAGAAGAAAAAATACCCTCCAGGACAACATGGAAACTCTCGTCGTCGGAAAAAGCTTTCAGAGTACGGAATTCAGCTTCAAGAGAAGCAAAAAGCAAAATATACCTATGGTATTTTAGAGCGTCAGTTTCGTAATCTTTTTACTAAAGCAACACATCATGACGGTATTACCGGTGAGATACTTTTACAATTATGCGAAGCACGCCTCGATAACACCGTTTATCGTTTAGGAATTGCTCCTACTCGTGCAGGTGCTCGTCAGTTAGTATCGCATCGTCATATTACTGTGAATGGCGAAATTGTAAATATCCCAAGTTATTCATTACGTGCTGGCGATGTTATTGGTATTCGAGAGAAATCAAAATCATTGGAAGCAATTACCGATTCTTTGGCTTCTAGAACCAACGCATATTCTTGGTTGGAATGGGATGCTGAAAAGTCAGAAGGTAAATTCACCAACTATCCCGAAAGAGCTGATATTCCTGAGAATATCAATGAGCAACTTATCGTGGAATTGTACTCTAAATAATCATTGTCGAATTATTAAAATCATTATAGATGTCTATTTTAGCATTTCAAAAACCGGATAGAGTGGTCATGATCGAGTCGGACGATTACAAAGGTATCTTTGAATTTCGTCCTCTTGAGCCTGGTTATGGGATCACTATTGGTAACTCCTTACGTAGAATTTTATTAAATTCCCTCGAAGGATACGCTATCACTAGTGTTCGTATCGAAGGAGTAGATCAAGAATTCTCTTCTATCGATGGGGTTATCGAAGATGTTACTGATATTGTACTGAACTTGAAGAAAATTCGTTTTAAGCGTCAGATTGACTCTTACGAAAGTGAAAAAGTTCTTATTAGTATTAGTAATCAAGATCAATTTACCGCCGGTGATATCAATAAATTCTTGTCAGGTTTCCAAGTTCTTAACGTAGATCAGGTTATCTGTAATATGAATAAAGATGTTAAGCTTAATGTTGAGCTTAGTATTGAAAAGGGACGTGGTTATGTTCCTTCTGAGGAAAATAAAGTTATTAATGCTCCTTTGGGAACTATCTTTATTGATTCTATTTATACTCCTATTAAGAATGTGAAGTATAAAATTGAAAACTTTCGAGTAGAACAGAAAACTGACTATGAAAAATTAATTATCGATATTGACACCGATGGTTCCATCAAACCGATAGATGCCTTGAAAGAGTCTGCTAAAATATTGATTCAACATTTTATGCTTTTCTCTGATGAGAAAATTACTTTTGATGTTGAAGAAGCCTCGGCTTCTGAAGAATTTGACGAAAACACTTTGCATACTCGCCAATTATTGAAATCTCGTTTAGTGGATTTAGATCTTTCAGTGCGTGCTTTGAATTGTCTAAAAGCTGCGGAAGTAGATACTCTTGGAGAATTGGTGGCTTTTAATAAAAATGATTTATTGAAGTTCCGTAATTTCGGTAAGAAATCTCTTACCGAATTAGAAGAATTGGTAAAAAGTAAAAACTTGAACTTTGGTATGAACGTTACCAAATATAAATTGGATAAGGAATAATAGCGATGAGACATAAGAAAAAATTTAACCATCTAGGAAGAACTGCAGCTCATAGGAGTGCTATGTTATCAAATATGGCTTCTTCATTGATCGTGCACAAAAGAATAAAAACAACTGTGGCTAAGGCAAAAGCGCTGCAGCTATTCGTTGAGCCCTTAATTACTCGCTCTAAAGAAGATACAACTCATTCACGTCGTATGGTTTTTCGTAAACTACAAGATAAAGATGCTGTAAGTGAATTGTTTCGCGAAATCTCTACCAAGATTATGGATAGACCGGGTGGATATACCAGAATCTTGAAAATAGGAAATCGTCTTGGTGATAATGCTGAAATGTGTATTATTGAGCTTGTTGACTATAATGAAAATATGCTTACTAAAGAGGCCAAAAAAGCTAAGAAATCAGCTCGTCGCCGTAGTAAGAAAAAAACAACTACACCCGCTGCTGAGGTAGCTGCTGAAACTCCTGCTGAAACCCCTACTGAGAAAAAAGAGGTAGAGGCCGTTAAGGAGGTGGAAACTGCTAAGGTTAAAGAGGATAAAGAAGAAAAATAGTATAAAAATATTATTTACGAAATAAAAAGGGTGGTACCATTGGTACTACCCTTTTTTTATTACTTTTATGGATTATTAATAGTATAATTTTTATAATTTAAAATTTTGATTATGAGTGCAATAATAAATATTCATGCGCGTCAAATCCTCGATTCACGAGGAAACCCTACTGTGGAAGTAGATGTACTAACAGAAAGTGGTATCATTGGTCGAGCTGCTGTTCCTTCTGGAGCATCTACCGGTGTTCATGAAGCAGTAGAACTTCGCGATAATGATGATACAGTATATATGGGTAAAGGCGTATTGCAAGCGGTAAATAATGTTAATGAAACGCTCAATAAAGAATTACAAGGCTATTTTGTTACCGATCAGATAGAAATAGATCGTAAGATGATAGAACTTGATGGAAGTAGTAATAAAGGGAATTTAGGAGCTAATGCAATATTAGGCGTTTCATTGGCTTGTGCCAGAGCTGCCGCTTTGGTTACCAATCAACCATTGTATCGTTATATTGGTGGTGTGAATGCCAATACACTTCCAATTCCAATGATGAATATTCTTAATGGTGGTTCTCATGCTGACAACGCTATCGACTTTCAAGAATTTATGATTATGCCTGTTGGTGCTGATACTTTTGCCGAGGCCTTGAGAATGGGTTCGGAGGTATTTCATAATCTAAAGGCGGTGTTAAAAAAACAAGGTTACTCAACCAATGTTGGTGATGAGGGTGGTTTCGCTCCTAATCTTAAATCCAATGAAGAAGCCGTTCAGGTTATACTTACCGCCATCGAAAATGCGGGCTATAAACCAGGTAAAGATATATTTATTGCTCTTGATCCTGCCAGCTCTGAATATTATATTGAGGAAGAAAATGTTTACCATCTTAAATGGTCAACAGGGGAGAAATTGACGCCCAAACAGATGGTTGATTTTTGGGATGAGTGGGTTAAGAAATATCCTATTATTTCCATAGAAGATGGAATGGCAGAAGATGATTGGAAAGGGTGGAAAATGATGAATGATAGAATGGGTGATCGTATTCAGCTTGTTGGTGATGATATATTTGTTACCAATACTGAACGCTTGGAGAGAGGCATCAAAGAAGGTTCTGCCAATTCAATACTCATTAAAGTAAATCAAATAGGAACACTGACAGAGACCTTAAATGCTATTAATTTGGCCACAAGAAACCAATATACTTCTGTTATTTCTCATCGTAGTGGTGAAACAGAAGATGTTTTTATTGCACATCTTGCTGTAGCAATGAATACAGGTTTGATAAAAACAGGTTCTGCCAGTCGCACTGACCGTATTGCAAAATATAATGAGTTAATGCGTATCGAAGAGACTTTAGGTGAAGAAGCATATTATTTAGGTAAGGATTTTAAATTTATTAAATAATGAAAATACAAAGGAGTAGAATATTAGCGATAAGTGCCATAGTGGTGCTTATTGCTGCCTTTGCTTGTAAGCAAAAAGAAAGTAATAAGACGGTTATACTGGCCCATATCAATGGTTATGAAGGACAACAAGCATTACTAAAAAGTACTAGCCCTTACCAGATGGCAGCCGATACCGCCTTTTTTAATCCGGAAAGTTATTTGCTCTACAGTCTTAGCTTGGCTACTCCTGAATATTATACGGTCGCGGTAGGGAAAACAAAGATGATTCTTTATGCCCGGCCAGGTGATTCTGTCATTTTTTCTGCCAATGCTACTAATATTTTACCCTCTGTACAATTTCGTGGTAGTGCGCCAATTTATAACGATTATTTAATTCGTTTCAATAAAATTAGTGCCGATTATCAGAGTAAGTTGATGCGTAATTTTGCAAATCCGGAGTCGGTAGTGGTTCACCAGATTGATTCCTTGAGGGCTTTGCATGCCGATGAGTTAGCTGCTTTACAAAAAGGGAATTCTAATATAGATCCTTATTTTTTGCGCATTGAGAAAGCAAGGATACTATACGAATGGGCTATTCTTCATAGAATCTATCCCGATTATTATAACTATATCCATCGGGGTGCAGATTTTAAGACCTCGCCAGAATATGATACTTATCTCGCAGAAGTAAATCTAAATGATGAAACTTTAATCAATCTCCCTTTGTATTTAAGTTTCTTGGATACTTATATGCGCTCTTATTATAACCAATATTTTACTGATTCATTGGAAAGTAAATATTCATCATTTGCAGAATATCAGTTGCACGAAGTTGATAAGAAATTTACCAACAAAACGATAAAAGCATTAATGGCTTATAATGTTGTCAAACAACAAATAATGTATGATGGAGTGAAAGATATGGATAGCTATTGGACCACTTTTAAGAAATTGTGCAATAACAAAATATTGCGTAATAATATTGATAAACGATTGGCAGCATGGGATGATCTTAAAAAAGGGAAACCGGCAAAGAATTTTACTTTTGTATCCATTGATGGTTCTCCTGTGAGCCTTAGCGATTTTAAAGGAAAATGGGTTTATATTGACATTTGGGCCACATGGTGTAACCCTTGTATGGCTGAAGTTCCTTACCTGAAGAAGCTGGAGGAAGAATTCCAAGGTAAAAATATAGCTTTTATAAGTATATCTGTCGATCAAACCCAGAATCCTTGGAAAAAAGTAGTAGCGCAACGTCAGATGAAAGGTGTTCAATTATGGGCAGGGCAAAACGAAATCATTAAAAACTTTTATAAAGTTAGCGGCATTCCACGTTTTATGATAATTGACCCCCAAGGTAATATATATCAAGCAAGTGCTGATAGACCAAGTCAAGGTATAGCTAAACTGCTTGCTAAATTGGTGAAATAAACGTGTACGTGAAATAAACGTGCTTAATGGTTACAGAAAGGCCTACTAAAAAAATAGTAGGCCTTTTTTATGCTGTTATTTTTTGTACTTTTGGGAATGATAAAATCCTTTTTCTAAAAAAAAGAAAGATAACATACTATTTTATGATAGAAGATTTCTTATACTATGTATGGCAATATCGCACTTATCATATACCATTGGTGAGTGCGGGAGGGAAGCCAATTAGGGTTATCGATGTGGGTATAAGAAATTATGACTCCGGGCCTGATTTTTCTGCTGCTAAAGTTGAAATTGGCGATACCATTTGGGCCGGTAATGTAGAAATGCATATTAAATCTTCTGATTGGATTCGTCATGGCCACAATACAAATTCAGCTTATGATTCAGTAATTTTGCATGTTGTTTACGAACATGATATGGATATTGTATCTCAAGGGGGTAACCATCTTGATGTGTTAGAATTAAAAGCATACATAAAGGCAGATCAATATATACGTTATAAAAAATTAGTAGCCTCTCATTCTTGGATAGCTTGCTCATTGCAATTGGCATCAATCTCTTATATAAAAATTTATTCTTGGCTTGATCGTTTACTTATTGAGCGTCTTGAGCGAAAAACGGAAGGGATAGAACAGCTATTGGAACTGAATAATAATAATTGGGAGCAGGTGTTTTATATTGCATTGGCAAGAAATTTTGGTTTCAATACTAATGCGGATTCTTTTGAACAATTGGCAAAGAATACTCCCATTGAAATTCTTGCACGGTATAAAGATAATATTTTTCAGCTGGAAGCACTTTTATTTGGGCAATCGGCTTTAATTAATGACTATTTGCAAGATGAGTATGCGCAATCTTTATTGCAGGAATACGATTTTTTAAAGAGTAAACATAATCTACAATCAATTTCTCATTATCAATGGAAGTTTATGCGAATGCGTCCTGTTAATTTTCCAAGTATTCGAATTGCTCAATTCGCCCAATTAATACATAAATCAACACATCTTTTTTCGCGTATTATTGAGGCCGAGAGTCTGGCTGATTTAAGCAGTTTATTTACCTTAAATGTTTCCCCATATTGGCAAACGCATTATGTCTTTGGTAAAAAGAGTAAGTTTAGTATTAAGAGTTTTGGTGATTCCTCTTTTAACTTAGTATTAATTAATACTATTGTTCCTTTTCTTTTTGTTTATGCCAAGCATCAGGATAATGAGGATTTGAGAGATAAAGCATTAATGTTTCTTCAACATACAAAACCTGAAAATAATGCGATAATTAAGTCTTTTGCCAAAGAGGGTATTCAGGCACATAATGCTATGCATTCGCAAGCCTTGTTACAATTAAAAAAAGAGTATTGCAGTAAAAACAGATGCTTAAGTTGTGCCATAGGTTTACAACTTATCAAAGGGGATTAATTATTTGAGGCATGCTGAGTTTCTTAGCAGACGCTATCTATAAATAGGGCGATCTCTTATAAAAGGCTTCTTTGCCGGGGAATAGTAATTTACGCTTGGCAATTTCTTTTGGGAAAGTAAAATAGTTAAATTCTCCTTCGCTACATAATTCATCTTTACTGTTTAATAACTCAACGTGTATAAAAGCAATATTCTTTTCTGTTTTTATAAGCCTTGCTCGAAGTAATATTTTAGTATCGGTGGTATATACTGACTTAAGAAATTTGACCTCTAGTTCTTTGGTAACGCCTGCAGTATCCATTTTAATATTAACACACCAAGCTGCTATTTCATCCATTAAGGTAGATTGAATTCCGCCATGTAAAACATTTTTAAAACCTTGAAACTCTGCCCGTGGTCTCCATTCGGCGATTACATATTCACCGTCCTCATTAAATTCCAAATTAAGTCCAATGGGATTTCCGGGGCTGCATCCAAAACAGTTATAGTCGGGATGGCCTTCAAAAGGTTTGTAAAGTTTGATCATAATAGTGTTAAAGTAAAAAGTAAAATTAATCCAGATGAAGAATTCTTTTCATTTGTTTTATTTGGTTAGGATTTCCTAAGACAAATAATTTTGAATTAGGGATAATTTTGGTATCAGGAGTTGGGTTAGTTACAAATCTACCTTCTGCTGTTTTAAAGCCGACAATATTCGCTCCGCTATTTGTTCTAATACCAAGTTCAAATATTGATTGATTGATTAATTCTTCGGGTAAATCACTGCAAAGAATTTCTACTAAATTAGTATCGGCACTGCCGGTTACTGAAATTTGTTCTAAAAAGTGAACAACGTCAACAGAACTAACCATAGCTGCCATGTGTAATCCACCAACATATTCCGGCATAACAACTTCATTGGCTCCTGCAATTAATAATTTTTTCTCTGCAGAATCATTTGTGGCCCTGGTAATTATTTGTATTCCAGGATTTAAAGCGCGAGCAGAAATAGTAATGAATAGGTTGTCGGCATCCAAAGGAAGTGTAAGAATTATTGATTTAGCCTTGCTTATTCTTGCCTCAATTAATATCTCATCATCAGTTGCATCTCCTTCATTAAATTGGATTTTCTTGTCTAAGCTATTCATTATTAAGTCGTGATCTTTTTCAATTACAACAAAATTAGTTTCTCTTTTAAGGAGTTCGGTGGCGGCTTGGCTTCCGTTTCTGCCATAGCCAACAATAATAGCATGATCTTTCATTTTCTTAATATTATTTTTATGTCTAACACGGTGTATAAAGCTGCCTATTCCTCCTTCCACAAAATGCGAAGTAATCACTGATATCCCATAAGCAAAAGCTGTCCATCCAATAATAATGAGAAATATGGTAAAGAGTTTACCGGCTACAGTGGCAATCTGAACATCGCTGAATCCAACAGTGGAAATAGTAATTGTACTTAAATAGAGGGCATCGATAAATGATAAATGCTCAATGAGCATATAACCAATAACACCGATAGTGGTAATAAAAACCATCGCTAAGATGGCATATTTTACTTTGGCATATTTTACTATTCTTCCATATTGATTCTCCATAGAAATAGTTTACTTTTTCAGAAAGTAAAAGTACAAAAAAATGTTTTGGCTATTTCATCTAATTGGAGGTATATTATTGCTTTAAAGCGATATGTCAGGGGGATAATAGAGAGGTTTTCCCGAAGTATAATTGTGTGGAATTGATTTTTGGGTAATGAATTTTTGACTACATTTGCTGAGTGCCGATAAAAATGTTGCGGAACTATTTTTCATGGCGGTGGTACTAATTATATATTAAATTATTTTTACAGATGTTTTGGTTATTAATAGCAGGAATAGTGCTAATTGGTTTAGTTTTTATTATTGCAGAAGTACTATTTATGCCTGGAGGAATATTAGGTGTTGTGGGTGGATTTTTAGTTATTTTCGCCATGTACCTTCCTTATTATCATCATTTGGGACGTGCCGCAAATATTAGTCTTGTCATTATATTATTGGTTTTAGTTATCACTTTGTTTACTTCCATAAAAACTAAAACATGGAGGCATCTTGAACTATCGACAGATATTACCTCTAAAGTACGTAGGAGCAATACAGTTAAGATAGGGGATGAGGGGCAAAGTGTTTCGCGCCTAGCCCCCATGGGGAAGGCGAAATTTAATAATAAATTTGTGGAAGTAAAATCGTTTTCAGGCTTTATTGATCCGCATACCGATATTGAAATAGTAGATATTATTAAAAATAAAATTATTGTAAAACCTTTAAAGAAAGAATAAAATGATTCAATTAACAGCGCTTATGGCGATTCCAACGAGTCCTGCTGCACTTATCGTTTTTGTGATTGCAGCCGTAGTATTATTACTCCTATTATTTTATTTAATACCTGTAGCTCTTTGGTTTCAGGCTTATGTTTCCGGGGTAAAAATTAATATAGTACAACTTGTTGCGATGCGATTTCGTAAAGTGCCGCCATCAAATATAGTAAATGCTATGATTACGTCTAAAAAGGCAGGGATTATATTGAGTAGAGATTCACTGGAAGCTCATTTTTTGGCAGGAGGCCATGTTCAAATGGTTGTTAATGCCTTAATCTCTGCCGATAAAGCGAATATGGGTTTAGGATTTAACACTGCTACTGCTATTGATTTGGCAGGAAGAGATGTGTTGGAAGCTGTAAAGATGTCGGTTAATCCAAAGGTGATAAATACTCCCCCTGTTACTGCGGTTGCCCGTGATGGGATTCAACTTATTGCAAAGGCAAGAGTTACCGTAAGAGCAAATATTGAACAACTTGTTGGTGGAGCTGGCGAAGAGACAGTTTTGGCTCGTATTGGTGAAGGAGTAGTTAGTTCCATAGGTTCTTCGACAAGTCATAAAAAGGTCCTTGAAAATCCGGATGTTATTTCTAAACTTGTTTTGGATAAAGGATTGGATGCAGGAACTGCTTTTGAAATATTATCTATTGATATTGCAGACATTGATATTGGAAAAAATATTGGTGCTGTATTACAAATGGATCAGGCTAATGCTGATAAAAATATTGCCCAAGCCAAGGCGGAAGAACGAAGAGCAATGGCTGTCGCTCTGGAACAAGAAATGAAAGCCAAGGCACAAGAAGCAAGAGCCAAAGTTATTGAGGCTGAGGCTGAAATTCCTAAAGCTATGGCAGATGCCTTTAGATCAGGTAATTTGGGTATTATGGATTATTATAAATTTAAAAATATTAAGGCAGATACCTCAATGAGAGAAGCCATTGCTAATCCTCATGATAAAAGTATAAAATAAGGTTCTGTAAATAGATTATATTTGCTAGTCCTATTTCAAGATATGAAATCTGGAAATAGGACTTTTTTTATACACAAAAAAATATGCTTTTCTACTCGGTTAGTCTGCTTCTTTATGATATGGTCAGGCTTGTGTGCTTCAAAAACCTGAATATCAATAGGTAATGGCACTAGCAAGGACTTTTTGAAATTGTTTTTTGACAGAATACAAGATAATAGCCTGTTAACGGGGGTGGACTTTTAGTAATACTATAAAATTATTTATTTGAAAAGTAGCCAAAGAAATGTAAGCTGATTTAAGACAAGATAATATGAGTTTATCCAACGTTACTTATTTTCTCAAGTAATGGTTCGTTTAGAATTTCAATACGTTTTCCTTTAGTGGCAATGATTTTATCAGTTTTAAAATCTTTAATAATTCTAATTACACTTTCGGGAGCCATACCTGTTAATGCAGCCAAGTCTTTACGGCTAAGAGGCAAGTCAAATTTTAAGGATTTAAAGACACTCCTGCTGAGGCAGAGCAAAACGTCAGCAAATCGGCCATGAAGTTGTTTTTGTGTTAGAGAGAAAAAACGATCGTAAGTCATTAGTGAATTATTAGTAGAAATACGATACAATTCTGCATTGAAATTATTGTTTTGCTTTAACAGTTGTCGAATTGCACTTGTGTCGATAAAACAAATTTCGGAATCTTCCAACGCAACCACCGTATAAGCATGGTAATCATATCCATAAATATTTTCGATACCAATAAAGTGATTTTTAGTTTTTACACAAATAATTAAAGTGCTTTCTCCACTATTAATGCTGATTTTCACCAAACCTGATTTTAAATAGAGAATATCAGTGGATTTTGTGCCTTGCTTTATTATTGTTTCACCTTTGCTAAATTTTATCTCAGTACGGTTATTCTCAAGTAAGGTCATCTCCTGTTCTGAGAGAACTTTGAAACAATTTTTAGTTTCATCCCCATCTTCGCAATGGTTTATTTGTGAAAGTACTGTCATAGACTGCGCATTGTTGTTAGAGGCGTAAAAATAGGAAATTTTTCAATATTCAAACTGATTAATGTCATTAATTTTTATACTCTATATTTTGTTTGTTAATATCTGATAATTAGTTATATATAAATGAAGAGGCATAATATATGCTAAAATAGCAATAAGTGTTATGGAAAAAAAGCACTTTTAGCTCGCTTATAACATGCTATTAGCCTTGATAAGGTATCCGGTTGATAATGGAACGCCCCAGTGTAATTTCATCAATATATTCTAATTCATCTCCAATGGATACACCCCGGGCAATAGTTGTTATAGAATTTATTAGAGCTGAAGCTTTCTTATAAATATAAAAATTAGTTGTATCTCCTTCAATGGTAGTAGGGAGGGCAAGTATAAGTTCATTAATATCATCCGAAGAAATTCTATCCATCAGACTAGCTAAGTTTAGATCACTGGGAGAGATGCCATCCATGGGAGAGATTACTCCGTTGAGAATATGATAGGTGCCATTGTATTGCATTGTGTTTTCAATGGATAATACATCTTGGATGTTTTCGACAACGCATATCTGTTGATGGTTTCTTTTGGGGCTTTTGCAAATCTCGCAAAGTTCCCCTTCTGCTATATTATGACACCGAATACAAAATCGTGTATTCTGTTTCATTTCAATAATTGAATTTCCCAAAGCTTCTGCATATTGGGGTTTCTGCTTTAGTAAATGAATTGCCAATCGTAAAGCTGTTTTCTTCCCAATGCCGGGCAGCTTACTAAACTCCCCAACACAACGATTCAATAAATTTGATGAATTATTCTCCATAGGATTATAGGTTTATAAAAAAAACCTTATTATGACTAGCACAATAAGGTTTTAAATAAAGTCTTCGATCTTTATTCAGGAGAAATTGCCTCAACTGGACAAACATCTGCACATGAACCGCAGTCAGTACACAAGTCTGGATCAATTACATAGATATCACCTTCGGAAATTGCCTCAACTGGGCATTCATCTATACATGTACCGCAAGCAGTACAATCATCGCTAATTACGTAAGCCATAATAATTCTAATTTTATGTTAATAAAAATTGTTTTCTAAAACAGTGCAAAGATAAAGAATGTTTGTTTCCTTGGCGCAAAAAATAAGTGTATTTCTAATTTATAATTTTTCTAAATAAATAAAACTAGCATTTTCAAGCTCATTATTGCATTATTGGCATAATATTATATTTGTCTTTTGTAAATAAGCAAAAAACTATAATATTCTATTAACTAATTAAATATAGCTATATTTATTTAATATATCTAGTGTATGTTAAGAGTATAACGTATAAAATATGTTAAAAACATGTTAAAAATTCATTCAAAAAGTAAAAGCTGCTTTATTTCACTTTTCGTAAGTTAATAAATCATATCTAATGACGTAATATGTCTGCCAATTGGTAGCATAAATCTATTATTTTTGCCTTCATTATTATAATATTATAAACTATACATAATAAAATGGCAACAAACAATAATGTTATCGAACGTGAAAGACTAGTTATCAAGTTTGCCGGTGACTCAGGAGATGGAATGCAGTTGACAGGAACACAGTTTACTGATACTTCAGCCCTCCTAGGTAACGACTTGGCTACTTTTCCTGACTTTCCTTCCGAGATTCGAGCACCTCAAGGAACTATTGCTGGTGTATCGGGTTATCAAGTTCATATTGGTCATGCAAATATCTATACATCAGGAGATAAAGCTGATGTATTGGTAGCACTTAATCCTGCTGCACTTGCATACAATTTAAAACACTGTAAACCAGGGGCTACTATTATAGTAGATCGTGATGCATTTACGGAGAAGGCTTTTAAGAAAGCTAAAATAGATTCTAACCCTCTGGAAGATGGAACTTTAGAGCACTACAATGTAATTGCACCGCCAGTGACTACGCAATGCCGTGAAGTACTTCGTGACTCCGGAGTGGACTCAAAAACTATTGATAAAACTAGAAATCAATTTATCGCCGGTATTTTGTTCTATCTATTTAATAGAGACCCGCAATTGGGGATTGATTTTTTAGCAAAAAAATTTGCTAAAAAGCCCAAATTGGTGGAATTAAATACCTTGATACTTAAAGCTGGTTATACTTATGCTGAGAATGTTGAAGCAATTCATTCCACATACTTGATAAATCCCAATATTGAAAAGAAGGGTAAGTTTCGTAATATTACCGGTAATCAGGCTACAGCATGGGGACTTATGGCTGCATCAGAAAAGTCAGGTTTAAACTTCTTTTTGGGTTCATATCCCATTACTCCGGCAACTGATATCTTGATGGAACTCGCAAAGCATAAAGAGTTGGGCGTAAAGACCTTTCAGGCAGAAGACGAAATTGCAGGAATTAACTCAGCCATAGGAGCTTCTTATGCTGGTTTGATGGCTGCTACATCAACTTCCGGTCCCGGCCTTAGTTTAAAAAGTGAAGCTGTTGGTTTAGCTTTTATTACTGAGTTGCCATTGGTTATTGTTAATGTTATGCGTGGTGGTCCTTCAACAGGATTACCAACAAAAACAGAACAAACTGACTTAATGCAAGCCCTATGGGGAAGAAATGGAGAAGCTCCTATTCCTATAATTGCAGCTTCAAGTCCCGCTGACTGTTTTAATTATGCATTCATGGCTGAGAAAATTGCCATTGAGCATATGACTCCGGTGATTTTGCTTACTGACAGCTATCTCGGCAATGGGTCAGGTTTGTGGAAAATTCCAAATATGGAAGATCTTCCTACCATTACCCCACGTTTTGCCAAAGCTAATGAGCCTTATGAGCCTTATGCTCGTGACCCTGAAACCTTGGCTCGTACTTGGGCTAAACCGGGTACTCCAGGTGCAGAGCATCGTGTTGGTGGATTGGAGAAATCAGATGTGCATGGTGCCGTTTCTCACGATCCTATTAATCATGAGAAAATGACAGCACTTAGGAAAGAGAAAGTAATGCGTATTGCTAATTCTTATCCTGCTCAAGAGGTATTTGGAAAAGAAGAAGCTGATTTGTTGGTTGTTAGTTGGGGAAGTTCCAAAGGGGCTGCTTATTCTGCATTTAAAAATTTGGAAGAAGAAGGGAAAAGTGTTGCTTTTACTAATTTCAATTTTATCTTCCCATTACCAAAAGAGACTCCTGATATTTTCAAACGTTACAAAGAGATTGTAGTTTGTGAATTAAATGACGGTCAATTTGTTAAATACCTGAGAGGAGAGTATCCTGAATTTAACTATTTGCAAGTTAATAAAATGCAAGCGCAACCATTTATGGTTTCGGAATTAACAGAGAAGTTTAACGAAATTTTGGAGGCTAAGTAATGACTGATATAAAAAATATTCAAAAATACACAAGAAAAGATTTTGTGTCGGATCAGGAAGTAAAATGGTGTGCTGGTTGTGGAGATTATTCCATCTTATCAGCAGTACAAAATGCATTGCCTGAGTTAGAAACCGAAAAAGAGAAATTTGTTTTCGTATCCGGAATTGGTTGTTCTTCTCGTTTCCCTTATTATGTTGACACTTTTGGTTTCCATGGTATCCACGGACGAGCTGCGGCAATAGCTTCAGGTGTTAAGTCGGCTAATCCACGCCTAAATGTTTGGATTATGTCAGGTGATGGTGACAGTATGGCCATTGGGGGTAATCACTTTATTCATGTTTTACGAAGAAATATGAATGTGAATTATGTTCTTTTTAATAATCAGATTTATGGTTTAACCAAAGGACAATAT
Organism: Bacteroidales bacterium; assembly: GCA_015493685.1. Lineage (GTDB taxonomy): Bacteria > Bacteroidota > Bacteroidia > Bacteroidales > UBA1556 > UBA6267. The sequence continues at coordinate 12,182 of WGCS01000260.1, read as the reverse complement.
TCCCCAACTACACCTCTTGGACAGGTTACCAAAACCTCTCCTTATGGAACTATTGAACATCCATTCAAACCCGGTGAGTTGGCTATGGGAGCTGAAGGAACTTTCTATGCGAGAGGTACCGATAATAACCCCAAGCAAATGAAGGAAATCTTTATTGAGGCTAATAAGCATCAGGGAACTTCTCTTGTTGAAATACTTCAGAATTGTGTAATATTTAATAATAATACACACCATGAAATCACTGATAAAACTACTCGTGATGATAATCAGATATATCTAAAGGCGGGAGAAAAAATGATTTTTGGTAAAGAGAAAAATAAGGGTCTTGTTCTAGATGGTTTGAAACTCAAGGTAGTAACTATTGGAGAAGATGGTTATACATTAGATGATATCTTGGTTCACGATCCCTCAATGGAAGATCCTACAATGGCTTTCTTGCTGGCTAGGATGTCGCTTCCCGAGTACCCTGTGGCTGTTGGTGTACTACGAGCAGTAGTTGCTCCGGTTTATGATCAGCTTATGGAATCACAAATAGAGGAAGTAAAATCTATTTCCAAAATAAAGAATATGACTGATTTAATGAATAGCGGACATACCTTTGTTTTATAGATAGTAAGTTTAAAATATTGTTGGAGCCGCCTCTGTTATTTTAGAGGCGGCTTTTTTATTGCCTTTCTATTAAATAAGTTCTTCGGTTAAATAGTTAAGGATTGGGCTGTTTTTTGTTTGTTATCGGAAATAATTTGCTTTCCTTTAATTAATTGTCAATGATTTATTTTTATCGGACAATAGTGATTTTTTATTTGGATTTTGAAATAATAATTATGATTTTTTATTGATTAAATTAATTACTTTTGGCGACTAAATATGTTGAGTAATGAGTATATTGATATTATTTTTTACAGTAATTATAAGTGCCTTTCTGGTTGATCGTTTTAATGTAAACGAAAAAATTCTTCGTTTACTACTTGCCTTTAGTGGGGCTTATTTGTTAACTGTTGCTTTTACTCATATTATTCCTGATATATTTAGTGGCTTTAATAACAACTACCTTGGGTATTATGTGCTAGGAGGTTTCTTCCTTCAATTACTAATAGAATACATCTCCGGGGGGGCTGAGCATGGTCATGGGCATTGTGAAAAATCTGATCATGAACATCAGCACGAAGAAATTTCATTTAACTTTTCTCCTTATGCTTTGCTTATAGGGATTAGTTTACACGCTTTCTTTGAGGGAATTCCTTTTGCTTCTCAATTTCATAACCATGCTGACCTACAACATACTCTGCTTTTGGGCATTGTAATACATAAAGTGCCTATAGCAATAGTTTTAATGGGCTTGTTCTTAAGTGCTAATTTATCGCGTGTAAAGGCCTATGGTTTAATACTTATTTTTGCATTAGCAGCTCCTTTGGGTGCTTTAATTGGAGGCCATATTGGCCAGAGTTTAGGAATAGATCTTGATTATTTTTATAAAATAATTATGGCAATTTTAGTTGGAATCTTTCTCCATGTTTCTACTACTATTTTATTTGAGTCTGATACTTCACATCGGTTTAATATATATAAATTACTTATTATTTTAGTTGGTGTAGGAGTAGCTTTAATTTCTAATACTTTATAAATAACTATTCTAATAGTCTGATTAAGATGGTTATATATTTATATTAACACTAATTAAGTGTTTAGATACTTAAATATGAAATTATGTATTATCTTTGCATCGGATTTAGTAAACAAATAGAGTGCGTTGGCATTAACTCCTCCTGGAGTTGCCGACGTTCCAAATACGGAGGAGTCTGTATTTGGTAAATAATTTTTTCATTTTGTTAGGGGAATACCCGCTGGGGACAGCGGGTATCTTTTTTTGGATAAATTGGTGTTTCTTAGTTTAAAAAAAGAGGGTGATAATTTGCTTCAATTTAGTACTCAGCGAAGAATAGAATATATGAGTACTAGTCTTATACCAGAATAAGGTTTTTGATAACGTTCTAAATATCAGTTTCAAATTAAGATGAATGATAGAGCCTTAATTTTTTTTGGTGTTTTCCATTTGTACTATAAGCTATAGATTAAATTTAATCCGGTGAAGTTGCTGCTTATTATAGGAATGGTTTTGATTCGATAACGGTTTCTATTAACAACGAAAGTACCAATGGCGTATCCCATCGCGCCTCCAATTAATACATCAGAGCTCCAGTGTTTGTCGGCATACATACGTGCCATTGCCTCCATACTGGCTAACGAATAGGCTATTATTGGTACCCAAACTGTTTTTTGATAATGAGTAGCTATTACGGAGGCAAAAGTAAAGGCCATAATTGTGTGTCCCGAAGGGAAACTGTTGTGGCCCCAGTCTTGTGTTAGTGGGCCATCCCAAAGGTAAGGATTATGATTTTTTGTTTGAAAGGGACGATGACGGTGCCCAATATTTTTTACTATTGTTACTATAATACCGGAGTATAAACTTGCTTGTACAAAATCCATGGCAACTCTTTTGGGTTTGTTTTTATGGCTTGCAGCACCATAAATATAGAATGCACCCATTAGTGGTATTGTATAATACATTTTGCCAAATGGGTCGAAAAAGTATTTGTCAGCATTATCTAGCGCTGTGCTACGATGTTGTTGCCAGAAATCTGCGATAAGCTTATCTTTGCTATATAAAAAAGCAGCCGTACCCAGTACTGTCCCTGCTCCAATCCATTGTTTACTATTCCAATGAATTGGGCTAATTATTATGGGAACAAAATCAGTGGCTAAAGTTTTAACATAGGCTTTGTTGATGTGACAATTTAAACTATCGTTTTTAGTTTTAAATTGATGCGCATCCAATGAACTATTGATAGTAAAAAGAAAGCTAATAATAAGTAAAATAGAAATTTTCATAAAGAAATAAATTAGAAGTTAGTCTAGCTTTTTGGCTTCTTCCCAATAGATATCCATCTCACTTAAGCTCATTTCGTCAAGGCTTTTTCCTATTTTCGAAGCTTCTTTTTCTAAATATTGAAAGCGTTTGATAAACTTCCTATTGGTTTTTTCTAAGGCTTCGTCAGGATTTACATTAATAAATCGTGCATAATTAACTAATGCAAAAAGAAGATCGCCAAATTCACCTTCTATTTTCTCTTGAGAGGTATTTGCTGTAATTTCCTGATGAAGCTCACCTATTTCTTCTTCTACCTTTTCCCACACTTGTTCCGGTTGTTCCCAATCAAAGCCCACTCCTTTTACTTTTTCTTGAATTCGTATGGCCTTAATCAGAGGAGCCATTGATTTGGGTACTCCACCAAGTACGGATTTTTTGCCTTCTTTAAGTTTTATTTTTTCCCAGTTTTGTTTTACTTCCTCTGCATCTACGACTTTAATATCTCCATAAATATGTGGATGCCTACGGATTAATTTCTCACTAATCCCTTCAAGAATATCAGTAATATCAAAAGCTTTTTTCTCTTCACCAATTTTAGCATAGAACACTAAATGAAGCATCAAATCACCAAGCTCTTCCTTTACTCCTTCCATGTCCTTTTTCAATATTGCATCAGAAAGTTCATAGGTCTCCTCAATGGTTAGATAGCGTAAGCTTTCTATCGTCTGCTTCATATCCCATGGGCATGCTGTTCTAAGCTCGTCCATTATCGTTAGCAAGCGCTCAAAAGCCTTTAGTCTAGGGTCGTTTTTCATGTTGAGAAGCTTAATAAGCCTTTGCAAAAACAACTCTACCTTTGGAAGGTTTACCTGAATAAACACATTTTCCTTCTTCGGATTCGTCATAATCCAAAGGAATACTTCGGATAGTCGCTTTTGTCTCTTCTTTAATTTTATCTTCTGTTTCACTGCTGCCATCCCAATGGGCTAGGATAAAGCCACCTTTGTTTTCCAGCACTTCTTTAAATTCTTGCCAATTGTTAACTTCAGTGGTATGTTCACTTCTAAAGTCAATGGCTTTGTTATAGAGATTGTTTTGAATTTCATCCAGTAGGTTAACGACAGTATCGTTAAGGCCATCCATAGGAGTGAATGATTTACTCAGTGTATCTCTACGGGCTAGTTCTACCGTATTGTTTTTAAGATCGCGAGGGCCAATAGCTATACGAAGAGGAACACCTTTGAATTCCCATTCAGCAAATTTATAGCCGGGTTTTTGGGTATCTCTATCATCATGTTTTACTCTGATACCGAGCTTTTCAAGTTCTTCTTTAATTTGGTTTCCCTTGGCTATAACAGCTAGGCGTTCTTCTTCTTTTCGATATATTGGAATTATTACTACTTGGAATGGGGCTAATTTAGGCGGCAAAACCAAGCCGCTATCATCAGAGTGTGTCATAATAAGTGCTCCCATCAATCGAGTTGAGACACCCCAAGAGGTAGCCCATACATATTCTAATTTATTCTCTTTACTAAGGAATTTTACATCAAAGGCTTTGGCAAAATTCTGACCTAGAAAGTGGGATGTTCCGGCCTGTAAGGCTTTACCATCTTGCATAAGAGCTTCAATACAATAAGTTTCTATTGCTCCGGCAAATCGTTCATTTTCAGTTTTTACACCTTGTATCACAGGCATAGCCATAAAGTTTTTTGCAAAATCAGTATAAACACCTAACATTTTTTTTGCTTCAACCTCAGCTTCTTGCTTAGTAGCATGTGCTGTATGGCCTTCTTGCCATAGAAATTCTGCTGTGCGCAAAAAGAGGCGTGTACGCATTTCCCAACGCACTACATTGGCCCATTGATTTATTAATATTGGTAAATCACGCCACGATTGTACCCATTTGCGATAAGTATCCCAGATAATAGTTTCACTTGTAGGTCTTACAATTAACTCTTCTTCTAATTTTGCATCAGGATCTACCACTATACCCTTTCCGTTTTCATCATTCTTTAGTCTATAGTGGGTTACTACGGCACATTCTTTGGCGAAACCTTCAACGTGTTTTGCCTCTTTACTAAAAAATGATTTGGGAATAAATAAAGGGAAATAAGCATTTACATGCCCTGTTTCCTTAAATTTTTTATCTAATGCTGCTTGCATCATCTCCCAAATGGCATAACCATAGGGTTTTATAACCATGCTACCTCTTACTGCTGAATACTCAGCAAGGTCTGCTTTTATCACCAGGTCGTTATACCATTGTGAATAATTTTCTTCTCTACTTACAAAATTCTTAGCCATACGTTTTTTGGTATAGTATTTGTTTAAATCGTTATCAATTAATAATGCAAAAGTAAATAATATTGAATAGCCATTGATGGTGAATTCAAAAATAAATACAGGAGGAAATATTATGAAAAATTGGACAAAATTTATCGCAGTAAGCTTTATCGCTCTATTTATGGCATCGTGTAGTGCATCATACAATGCGGCTTCAGAAGATGATGCTTTTTATAATCCTTATAATCAAAATAGAGTTGAAAAGAAACAGAGTAATGGATATTCTCAATCAACAAATTCATCCAATAAGGAGAGCTATTCAGGAAATGATTATAATAAATCTCAACCGAAAGATCAGCAGTCAACGCAATCGTATACTGATGAAAATGGAGATGTTTATACAATTGATAATCAGAACTTAGATGATGATTATTATGACTATTCCTATTCTAAAAGAATTAGGCGATTTCATAGTAATGATCCTTTTCAAACAGACTATTATAATAGCTATTATGTGGATAATTATTATTATGGCGATCCTTATTATGGACCTTCATATTATACAAATTACTACCGGCCTTATTATAATAGCTGGAGTTGGGGATTTTCTCTTGGTTTAGGCTTTGGTTTAGGTTTTGGTTCTCCTTATTATGGTTATGGCTATTACGGCTATGGCAATCCTTACTACGGTTTTGGTTATCCATATTATGGTGGTAGTTACTGGTCGGGATACAATAATGGTTACTATAATGGCTATTGGGATGGCTATAATGGGTATTATGGCTATAATGGCGGATACGATAATGGTTATAATAATAATTATAATAATGGGAATACGTATTATGGACATCGTCAAGCAAGCAATACTAATGGAAGTGGAGGAAATAGGTCGGGTGCTATTAGTTCAGATATGACTCCCGGTCGTTCCGATAAATTGATAAAAGAGAAAGCTATTGTAAAATCTAATACTGTTAAAAGAGCAGGTGTTACCGGAAGCAGCAGAGCTACTGATATTAAAACTTCAAAAGCTTCCATGCGTTCTACTACTGTTGTTGGTGCTACGGCTGTCAGTAGAGAAAGAGGGAATAGTGCTACTTCCTCAGGAAAGCTTACTATGGATAGAAAAGCAGGAGGTAAAGCCAAGGTAACTAACAATAGATCTGCTTCTACTGTTAAACGTTCCAACACTTCAGCTACACGAATGGGTGCCGCTACTTCGCCAAGAGGAACGACTGTGCGTAATAATGGAAGAAGGATGTATTCCTCAGGTGCAAGAGGTAATTCCAGCTATAGGAAGACTTATTCCAAACCTACTTCTTTGAGAAGTAGAAGTGGACATCCAACCTCCAGAGCTTCAACTATGAGAGCCACCAGAACTCCCAATCGGAGAAGTACTTATAACCAAAGTAGAAATAATGGTACTCGTACCTATAATACAAGGTCAAACTCAAGAGCAAATACAAGGGTTTATACTCCTTCTCGAAGTGCGAGTCCACGGAGAAGCTATTCGCCTCGTAGAACTACCAGCCCTCAACGTAATAATAGTTCCAATAGCAGGTCTTATGTTCCAACAAGAAGTAGTAGCAGAACCTATAGTGCACCAAGTAGAAGTTCGTATTCTCCTTCAAGTTCTAGTAGTAGAAGCTATAGCCCATCACGTTCTTCCTCTAGTTCAAGTAGAAGTTCTTCAGTAAGACCGGGAAGAAGATAATTCACTAATAAGCAAGAGATAACTATTATCTCTTGCCTATTTTTAAAGTAGTTCCTGTATTAAATTAATGAGAGATAACTTGTTTTTCTATCAAATATAATTGTTGAGGATAGAATTGTAAATTTAATAAAGATAATAAGTAAGTATATGAAAAAGGTAATTTTAGTATTAGTAATAGGATTAATATCGTCCATGAGTTTTGCTCAGAATGATGTGGATGCGCTTCGTTATTCCACCATACAAGTTGGAGGTACAGCACGTTCAATAGCATACAGTGGCGCAGTAGGAGCTTTGGGTGCCGATTTTTCTTCTTTGACGGTTAATCCGGCAGGAATAGGATTATACAGAAATTCAGAATTGAGTATTAGTCCTGTTTTATATTATTCAAATTCACGAGCAACAATGAATGGATTCTCTAATAATGGGGGAAAAGATAATTTTAATATTAACCAATTTGGACTAGTATTAAATAATAATTCAGGAAATATTAATGGCTGGAAAAGTTTTCAATTTGCTATAGGCTTAAATAGGTTAAATAATTTTAATCACTATTTTCATATAAGTAATGAGAATAAAAATAATTCGTTAATGAATGCCTATCAATTACAAGCTTATGGAAAATATCCCAATGATTTGGATCCATTTTCTACAAATTTGGCTTGGTACAATTATTTACTTCAAGATACAGTAAGAACAAGCAGTGGAGTACTTGCCTATACAAGTCCATTGGCTAATGGAGGAGTTCAGCAAGATCTAAGAAAAACCACATGGGGGTCGATGAATGAGATGAATATTACTTTTGGGTCCTCCTATAATGATATTTTTTATATTGGTGGAGGGGTAAGCTTTCCTTTTGTTCGTTATTATGAACAGTCGGAATATACTGAGTCGGATATAGCCGATACGATACCTAACTTTAGTAAATTTGTATTAAATAACACCTTAGAAACACATGGTAGCGGAGTGAATTTTAAATTGGGATTTATTGTGCGACCTACGGGTTATCTTCGTCTAGGTATTGCTTTTCATTCTCCCACATGGCTTTATTTAAATGATGCCTACAATGCTAAAATTTCGAGATATAACGATAATGGAGCTAAAGATGCTAAAAGCTCTCCTGATGGGAAGTATGATTATAGTATTACTACGCCAATGAAAGTTGTTGGAAGTGCTACTCTTACTCTTGCCCAGTTTATATTATTGAGTGCCGATATCGATTACTTAAACTATTCAAATATGCGTCTTGGTGGTGGTCGTAACTATAGCTTTATTAGTGAAAATTCAACCATTAGAGATAAATATAGCTCCACCCTTAATATTAGAGCAGGAGCAGAAATTCGTTTGAATCCGGTTTCTTTGAGGGCAGGTTTTGCGCGCTATGGTAATCCATATAGCGATGGTAGTGGAAATGGAGAATCGTGGATTGCAAGTGGAGGAATAGGGTATAGGCTTAATGCGATGTTTTTGGATTTTGCTGCTTCTTATTCTGTTAAAAATAGTGAATATTATTTGTATGATGCAAGGATAATCAATCCGGCTAATTTGCATACCGGTGATTACAGATTTGTGATTACTGCCGGCTATAAATTCTAAGGCCTTTCTTAGGTGGGTATTATCGAGAGTGGAATACTATATTAAGCCTATTTGACGATTGAGTATTTGATATTTTGTTTTAAGAATGAATAGCAATAAATTCTCATGTTGTTGCTATTTCAAAAATAAAAGGAGAAAGTATAGGGTATTGAAATTCTAAATATATCCGGTTTATATTGCTAAAAAAAGCAGCTGCCAATTTTTGGCAGCTGCTTTTTTAGTTTTATATTATAGCTTGGTAATTTATCTTCCGTGGCAATGTTTGTATTTTTTGCCGCTGCCACAAGGACAAGGATCGTTTCTTCCGACTTTCTTCTCTTTAACAATAGGTTGTGTTATCTCTTGTTGTTGAGTTTGATTTCCAAACTTATTGGGGTTCTTTTTAGAATTACCTGCCCCAATTTCAGTTCTTCCTGTGGTGAGTTTACTGGCATCAAAGCTGGCCGGTTTGTAATCAGTTTCAATTTGGACTTCTTTATTTGCTGTAAGATCACACTTTATTAAGAAAGAGATAATTTCTTTATTTATTTTAGAAAGCATCTGCTTAAAGAGTTCAAAGGATTCAAATTTATAGATTAATAGAGGATCCTTTTGTTCATAAGAGGCATTCTGTACTGACTGCTTTAAATCGTCCATCTCACGTAAATGTTCTTTCCATGCATTGTCAATAACTTTTAAACTGGCAATTTTTTCAATGGCAGTAATCACTTCTTTTCCCTCTGTCTTGACAGCTTTTTCTAAATTGGCAACAATTTCAATGGTTTTGAAACCGTCAGTAATAGGAATAGCAATATTCTTATATTGTTGTCCCTGATTGATATAAACATCTTCTATGACAGGGAAAGTTTCTTTTGAAATGCGCTCTGACTTTATTTTATAATTTTTATAGGCAATATCAAAAACCTCTTGAGTCATGGTTTCGGGCTTATTCTGATAGAATTCTTTCTCAGTATAAGGAGATTCAATACCTAAGTTTCGGATAATATCAGAACTGAAATTTTCAAAGTCTCCGTTCTCAAAATTGTCAAAGACAATGGATTCAGTGAGATCATAAATCATATTTGATATGTCAAGGGCTAAACGTTCTCCGTTGAGAGCGTGAAAACGTTTTTTATAAATAACAGTCCTTTGAGAGTTCATCACATCGTCATATTCAAGTAATCTCTTACGAATACCAAAGTTGTTTTCTTCAACTTTTTTCTGTGCCCGTTCTATTGATTTAGAGATCATAGAATGTTGAATCACTTCTCCTTCCTGCAATCCCATTTTATCCATAATGGATGCAATACGTTCTGAGCCAAAGAGACGCATTAGGTTGTCTTCTAAAGAAACATAAAACTGTGATGAACCGGGGTCGCCTTGACGTCCTGCACGACCACGTAACTGGCGGTCAACACGTCTTGATTCATGGCGTTCAGTGCCAATTATAGCCAGACCACCTGCTTCTTTTACTCCTTCACCAAGCTTGATATCAGTACCACGACCCGCCATATTGGTAGCGATAGTAACCGTGCCGGATTGGCCGGCTTCGGCAACGATATCAGCCTCTCGTTGATGTAGTTTAGCATTAAGTACATTGTGTTTTATGCCTTGACGCTGTAACATTCTACTTAATAATTCTGAAATTTCAACTGATGTAGTACCAATTAAAACAGGGCGTTTTGCTTTAACTAATTTATCAGTTTCGTTTATCACAGCAGTATATTTCTCTCTTACCGTTTTGAAAACCAAATCCTCGTGGTCGTCTCTGATAATAGGCTTATTAGTTGGGATAACAGTAACATCAAGTTTATAAATATCCCAAAATTCACCGGCTTCAGTTTCGGCAGTACCAGTCATACCTGCGAGCTTATTATACATACGGAAATAATTCTGTAATGTAATGGTAGCATAGGTTTGTGTAGCTGCTTCAATGGTGACATCTTCTTTGGCTTCAATGGCTTGATGAAGTCCTTCAGAGTATCGACGACCTTCCATAATACGACCGGTTTGTTCGTCAACAATTTTTATTTTATTATCAATAATAACATATTCTACATTCAGTTCAAATAGAGCATAGGCTTTAAAAAGCTGATTCATCGTATGTACTCGTTCTGTTTTGATGCTGTAGTCTTGAAGTAGTTTACTTTTAATTTCTGCCTTCTCTTTATCAGGGGCATCCATTTTTTCAATATCATTTAATTTTACAGCTATATCGGGTAAAATGTAGAATTCAGGATCATTGGTCATTTCATGAATCATATCCAATCCTTTGTCCGTCAGATCAATTGAATTCTGTTTTTCTTCAATAACAAAATAAAGCTCATCATCAATAATATGCATGTGCTTATTTTGCTCTGCCATATAGAAGTTCTCTGTTTTTTGCATTCCTGTTTTTATTCCCGGCTCGGAGAGGAATTTAATTAGAGGTTTGTTTTTGGGCAGGCCTCTATAGGCTCTAAAAAGTTTTGTAAAACCTTCTTTTTGTTTTTCTTTATCGTCAGAATTAATTAGTTTTTTTGCCTCGGCAAGTATCTTTGTAACCAACTGTTTTTGGACAGTATATATTTTTTGTACATAGGGTTTTAGTGACTCAAATTCTTGATTGTCGCCGCGAGGGGTAGGCCCCGAAATAATAAGCGGGGTACGTGCGTCATCAATAAGTACTGAGTCAACTTCATCAACGATGGAATAGTTTGGTTTTCTTTGTACTAGCTCTGAGAGTTCTGTTGCCATATTGTCTCTTAGGTAGTCAAAGCCGAATTCATTATTAGTGCCATAAGTAACATCGGCCAAATAAGCATCGCGACGAGCTTGTGTGTTTGGTTGATGTTTGTCAATACAATCTACGCTTAAACCATGAAATTCCAATAGCATCCCCATCCATTCTGAGTCACGCTTGGCCAAATAATCATTCACTGTTACTACGTGCACTCCTTTGCCTGACAGTGCATTAAGGTAAAGTGGTAATGTTGCTACCAATGTTTTTCCTTCACCGGTAGCCATCTCTGCAATTTTGCCTTGATGCAGAACAGCACCACCAATAAGCTGAACATCATAATGAATCATTTCCCACTTGACTTTTACTCCTCCGGCAGTCCATGAATTGCCATAAGTAGCTTTGCCTTCTGTAATATTGATATTATCAAATTTAGTTGCAAGGAGTTTGTCGTGCTCAGTAGCCGTTACTTCAATATGTTCATTATTGGTAAATCGGCGAGCCGTTTCTTTCATCACCGCAAAAGCTTGAGGAAGTATTTCCTCTAAAACAGTTTCTATTTTTTTTGTAATTTCTTCTTCAATGATATCAACTTTTTGCCAGAGTTTATCTTTTTCAACAATGTCAATGTCTTTATTTTGGGCTATTTGTTCTTTTATCGCATTGATTTCATCTTCTTCTGTGTGTATTCTTTTGGCAATTATTTGTTTAAATTCAAGGGTTTTGGCTCTAAGCTCATCATTGCTTAATGGGGTAATTTTCTTTTCGGCTTCTTTTACTGCAGTTACAATAGGGAGGAGTTTTTTTACGTCCTTCTCGGATTTTGTGCCAAATAACTTACTGATAAAACTTAACATAATTCTGGTGTTTATATAAAAAACTCATTATAGCAAAAATAGGGCAAATATTAATAATTTTAGTGTTTTTCTCTGAAAACTATATAATTAAAGGACTATCAGAGAAATAGTATTGTGCCAATACGTCATACCCATAAAAAATAAAGGGACAAAAGTCCCTAAATATAGTAT
>WGCS01000259.1 GCA_015493685.1 Bacteroidales bacterium | reverse complement strand
TAGTGTAAAATCCGTGCAATTATTAAAGCTTGATAAAGCAATCTTTTATTATTCAGAAGCACAACTTTTTTTTAACTTCTTCGTCTTGAAGTATTTTTATACATCTACATCACAGAAATCAAAAAACAGATGCACGTTTCGACAAGCTCAACGCATAGCTTCTGAGTTTTTCAGCAGACCCTACTTGACCTCTTTTTATTTGATTTCTCCGACTATCCCAATTCCTCCTTAGAAAAAGGGCTTGTCCTACCGATACGTTTCCGGAGGTTGAATTTTGGATTAATAATCAACCCTACGACTATTTTTTATCTACATTATTTTCAGTAATAATTCTATTTCAAAAAATTACTATCTTCCTCCTATAAAGAAAAAAGCTGCCTCAATTTATCTCTGAGACAGCCTTTTTACAACAATAATTTAGATAATACTATCTATAATCGTAGGAATATGTAGTAACTTTAGTTACTGAATTATTAAATGTTTTAGAAGTCTCTTTTGTAGGATAATCTTTATCATTATACTCATAAGTATAATTTTTGGAATGAGCATTGTCAATAGTAAAACTAGTATCCAGAACGGTTTCCTTGGTATAATTATTAACACTTATCGAACCAACATCACCCGTAAAAATGCCTAATCCTAAAGTTAGAAAAGGATTTTTCTTAGAGTCATATTCATACTTAGTATACCCGGAAACTTCTAATGCTTGGCTAGCACCAAGAGAATATTCTGTCTCTTTAGTAATATTATCCCCAGTATAGGTATATTCTACCTTACTTACTTCAAAAGTTTGTCCATTTATTTCATACATCATAGTCCTTGAAGCTAATTTATCTCCGCTATATGTATAATTAAAAGATCCTATTTTGGCCAAACCTGAAGCCTGAGTGATGTATATATCTGCCGAAATAGGATTTCCACTAGAATTATTAGAAATCTCTAATTTAGTCTTAAGAGTTCCATTCTCAAATGATTCATATTTTACCAGATGTTTTGAGGAATAAGTAAGAACTGAATATTTAGTACTCGTTCCTGAGGCATTATAATCCTCTGATTTACTAATTTGATTATCTCCATTATAGGTATACTTTGAATAAGTTCCATCATCGTTGGTTTTCTTTGTAACAAAAGAATGCTTTTTAACTACAGGAGTATCTCCTCCGGATGGATCTTTTTTACAGGAAGCAATAGTTAATGCTGCTCCAATAAATAAAATAAATAAAATTTTGATTTTTTTCATAGGAATAATTTTTTGTTAATTAATTTTGATTTTGACAAAGATATATATAAATTATTAGTGTCAATAAAAAATATTAATCCAGGGGAATATTTCCAATTAAGATTCTTCTATTTATCATATCAAATACAAAATAATCAACTAAACTGCCTATGGAGCTATACCCCTATTGACTAAAATAGTATAACACGATTTTTATACTGAAGTATTTGGAATATGAAGGTAATGATATTAAACTATTAAGGCTTTATCCGCTTATATTTTCTCGAAATATGGAATGGAAATTTTTGAGGTTTATCAAAAACTACCTTAGAAAAATTTATTTCTACATAGGATTTTTTATCTTCTTTAAGTCTAAGCACCCATTGTTTAGCAAATAATCGTCCATCAATATCGGTATAATCATTATATCGCATTCTTAACTTAGCTTTATCTTGCCCAACAACTTTAACAGTCTGTTTTAGTATTCGATAATTATTTTTATCAACTAAAATATTCTGCATCAATATTCTCAATGCTTTAGTCTTCTCCTGTGATAAGTTTGATTTAAGTTTACGTCGTGACACGGTACTCAATTGATAGTTTCCATTAATCATATAAAGCTTAAAAACATTCGTTTGATAATAGGGAAAATCATTTCCCAAAACCAAAGCTTGTAACATATCAAAGTCGATATCTATACCTGTTCTATCCTTAAGATATTGGTTACTTTCAGACATATACGTCTTTTCTAATTTATTAACAAACAAAAAGCTGTCCCGTTTAACCTCCAGTCTAAATATCTCTATGTTCATCACAGCATATATGCTTACCCATATAATACTATCTTTACGCATTCTAATCTGCCCATTAAATACCTGTTGTTTGTCAGGCATTTGATATACTCCTTTAAACTTACCCGAAAGCCAATTCATTTTCACCTGATTCTGATGCATCAATTTATATACAGAATCAACGTGGGTTTGCATTTTTTTGTTATTATAATTTACTTTTTTCGTGCTATTACAGGCCGAAAAAAACAAAGCACTCGCAAATAGAAAATATATAATCTTACTTTTCATAAACTATTCATCTTTACTAATTTCCATATCCAACAATTGCAAATTCTTATTTGCCGGAAAATTCTTCAAAGCAGGCTTTAACCATTTAAGGGCTAACTCTTTTTGATTATTTTTGAATAAACAATAGGCATACACATAAATATAATCAGGATTATCAGCGTTCAGTTCCAATGCTCTTTTGGCATAGCCTAGGGCTTTTTCCAATTCCAAATTATGTGAAGCTAACGCAAAGGCAAAATCTTTAAGTATTACTGCATTATCATTATCCATCTTCAAGGCACTTCTATAATTGGCCATGGCATCATCATATTCGCCCAACTGCATCTCTGCTTTTGCTCTAAAGGCTAAAAAAGTAGCTTTATCTATTTTTCTAAATACAAAATTACTTCCCATCATAATTCGCTCTTTGGCCTTTGCCCAGTGGCCTTCCTTGCCCAGAGCCTTGGCATTGAAGTAATATAATTTAGGCTGCTGTGGAAACAACCTCAACGCCCTCTCACTTTCCTCAAGCATCGACTTATAGTCTCCTTCTATTTCTTCTGCCAATAACAATTGTTCCCACATAATATATTTAGAACTATCCATACTATTGACCATTCTTAAATAGTTAATAGCCTCCCTTGTTTCACCGCTTTGCAGGCAATAGTCTGCTTTTAAAGCCATAATTTTAGGACTCGCAGGTTTAGAATCTATCGCAATACTTAATAAAGTATCGAAATAAGGAAGATACGAGGAATCCTTTTTGCTCATATCCAGAAAATTTATCAGCACCTTCATTTTACTATTAACCGCTGTATTCGGTGCCTTCATTCCCAGGCTAAGCTCCTTCAAAAATTTTTCTTTTTGACCAAGGGTACGATAATAATCAGCCAGAGCAAAATGGACAAAACCATCATTGGGATATTTTTGCAATATATAATTATAATATTCCATTGCTTTTGCCGGCTTTCCCAGGCTGGAATATATTTCAGCCACCATTCCATAATAATCTTTATTATCTGGCTGATGCTGAATCAATTTCTTCAGAACAACAATGGCTTTTTCAAATTTACCTTCTTTAAGATAAATTTGTTTTATTTGTTGCAAGACACCCTCTTCATAACCAAAAGTATCCAACAATTTATTATAAGCCTCCAAAGCCTGTTTATAATCCTTATCATTGATACACAAATTAGCCCATTGATAATAATACTCCTTTTTATTAGAATACTGCTTTATCAGAATCTTCATCTCAGCAATTGCTTTTTTATACTCCTTTTGCTGCTGATATATACGAATAAGAAATTCTCTATACCATTTATTTTCCGGAGCAATATTTATTGCCTTTTTTATCTCCTCTATGGCCAAATCGGTATTAGAATATTCGTAAATTCTTGCCAACTCATAATAACTTGCATCATGTTTAGGATTCTGCTTGGTACAAGCTACAAAACCCCTTATAGCAGCAGGCCTGTTCCCTTGATACAACTGTCGCTTAGCCTTTAGAAAAGTATTGGTAATTGCATAATTATACGTTGAATCATAAGCTACTTTCTTATTGGCATTCTCCAGCTTTGAAGAAGCACAAGCACTCAATAGCAAGGTAACGATACCAACAAACAAAAGATATTTTTTATGCATTATCAAAATACTTAATTGAATAAATAATATTCATTAAAACAAGGCGACAAAGGTAGACAAAAAAGAAGCTAAAACAGAACTCCTCGCATAGAGTTTATGGTAGTATAAATGCTTATAGCAGCTTCATTCTCTCTGCATCCTGACGGATAAAGATAAAGAGTAGAATAGTAAAAGCCCACAAAGAGGAACCCCCGTAACTAAAGAAAGGCAAAGGGATACCAATTACCGGTATCAACCCAAGTACCATTCCTATATTGATGGTGAAGTGAAAAAACAATATAGAAGCAACCCCATAACCATAAATCTGTGCAAATGTAGATCTCTGACGTTCGGCAACTTGTATTATTCTTATCAATAGAAATACAAAGAGAATAATTACTGCTGCACTCCCCAGAAAGCCCCACTCCTCACCAACAGTACAGAAGATAAAATCGGTACTTTGTTCGGGAACAAACTTAAATTTGGTTTGGGTACCTTGTAAATAGCCTTTCCCCTTAAAGCCTCCTGAACCAATGGCTATCTTCGATTGATAAACATTATATCCCGCCCCATGTAAATCTTGCTCCATATTAAGCAACACCTTTATTCTCACTTGCTGGTGTGCTTGTAACTTGCTAAAAGCATAATCCACAGAGAATACAAAGCCGCTAAGAACTACAAAAACAGCCAAGAGTTTTAATGCATTGGAAATATTTCGACGCATAAAATAATAGAGCACAGATAGAATAAGGAATAGGATTCCCAAAAGAATTAATTTCTGTGCAATGCTTTGTAATAAAAGAGCCAATATGGCTAAAAAAACAAAGACAAATCCAATTACAAAGATATTACCTGACAAACCACGACGATAAAGGACAAAAATAAAAGAGACATAAACCAAAGCGCTTCCCGTATCGTTCTGTAATAATATTAATGCAGCAGGGATAAGAATAATTATACCGGCAATAATAGTGGTTTTAATATTATTCACTTTTACATCCAACTGACTAAGATAATGGGCCAACGCCAAAGCCGTAGCATATTTCACAAATTCGGCCGGTTGAATAGCAAGGCTGCCAATTTGAAACCATGATTTTGATCCTGCGACTTCCTTACCAAAAAGAAGCACAAATACTAAACTCAACAAATGAATACCATAGATTAGGTAGGCAAACTGATTAAAAAACTTAGGGTCAATTAGTAGTATTCCCAAAGCAATAATAATGGCTGCACCAATCCAAATCATCTGTTTACCATAGCGAAGACTAAAATTAAATAGCGCATGATTATCGGGATTATAAACTGCCGAATAAATATTTAGCCATCCAAAGAACATCATTAGCAGATAAATAGATATCATCACCCAATCAAGGTCGCGCCATACAAGTCTATTATTTCTCATTTTTGGGAATTAAATTACCTTCCAACATTCTTTTCTCCAGCCATTTTCGTTTTTGCGGAATATGTCCTTTTAAGTGTCTCTCAATCATAAGACTGGCAATAGGCGCCGCCCAAGTGCCCCCATATCCGGAGTTCTCAACAAAAACAGCAATGGCAATCTGTGGATTCTCTCTAGGGGCAAAAGCAATAAAAACAGAATGATTCTTCCCATGTGGATTTTGTGCTGTCCCCGTTTTGCCACAAACGATTACACTATCAATTTGCGCCAACTTAGCGGTACCATTCTCTACCACTCTTTCCATCCCATTGATTACAGGACGAAAATACTTTTTATCAATTCCCACATAATGCTTCTCTGCAAACTTAGCATTGCGTAGGCCCGAATCGCCAACCATAGCTACAATATGTGGAGTATAATAAAATCCCTCGTTAGCAATAAAGGCTGCCTGGTTGGCCAATTGCAAAGGCGTTTCCAATATTTCGCCCTGACCAATGGCCAAAGAGATTGTTGTAATTGCATTCCAATGGCCTCTATGATAATACTTATCGTAATACTCAGGGGTAGGAATATTTCCTTTCCCTTCATAGGGCAAATCAATACCAAACTTTCTTCCAAATCCCATATTCATAATATATTTTCGCCATTGGCGAAAACCCATCTCTGCACTTGAAAATTTAGGATTATCAATTATACTTCTGTACACATTACAAAAATAAGCATTGCACGATATTTCAATCGATTCCTCCAAATCAATACTTGGTTTATGATGATGACATCCCACATGCAAACCTTTATATGTAAACCCATCGTGGCACACATAGTGAGTAGAAGGAAATAGCACTCCTTCCTGTTCAGCGATTAAAGCTTGAGCCAACTTAAAAGTAGATCCCGGAGGATAGGACGATATTACAGCACGGCTAATCAATGGTTTTAATGGATTTCTTAACAGTCGAGTATAATTTTTAGACCTTACCCGCCCCACCAACAAATTAGGGTCATAGGAAGGCGAGCTTACCATAGCAATAATTTCTCCCGTTGAAGGTTCAATGGCAACAATAGCCCCTATCTTATTTTGCATCAACTTCTCCCCATAGGCCTGTAATTGAATATCGAGGCCAGTGTGCAAACTCTTTCCATTTACAGCTTCAACATCAAATTTACCATTATGAAAAGCTCCTTTTTCTCTATTATAAACATCAACCATTAATTTTTGCACACCCTTTTGACCACGCAAAGATTTCTCATAGAACTTCTCTATTCCACTTTTACCAATATAATCACCGGCGACATAAAACTTATCCTTTTTAAGGTCGCGTTGATTAACTTCACCCACAAAACCCAACAGATGGGCTGCATTAGCATAGGGATATTTACGTAACGTACGTGCTTGGACAAAAAAACCGGGGAATTTAAAGAGTTTCTCTTGTAAAAAAGCAGTCTTCTTTTTTGATAATTGCTTTTCAAAAATACTAGCCTTTCTACTGCTATATTTTCTAGCCTTTGCAAATCGCTTATTATACTCTGTGGTATCAATTTGGAGTAGATTACTCATGGCTATTTTATCGATGGATTTTGCCTGGCCGGGGATAATCATTAAATCAAATACCGCCTCATTATATACGATAAGCTTCCCCTTTCTATCATACACTAAACCTCTCGGAGGATAGATTACTACATTTCGTAGCGTATTATTCTCGGCAGCAAAAGCATATTCATCGCTATACAACTGAAGATAAAAAATTCTGATGAGAAATATAATGCCAACAAACACAAAAAAACCGTAAACGATATATTTTCGGTTGGCATATTTGTCCTTACGCATTATCATAGGCTACCCTTATAGTAAACGACTGCATTACTACAAAAGTAAAGTAAGAATGGGGCCTTGTTATTGTTCCTTGCTACAATTGTTAACAATGCATAGTGAACACTTAGAATTGAAATATATATTGTTCAAGTCAATAATTATAGACTAATAAATAGTATTGTTTTCGATAAAGGCTATTTTTTCTCTTCAATTAAAAGTTCAAACTTAATTTTTCTAATTCTTTTAAGTTTAAGAAGAGTTTCAGTTGATTCTATTTTTCATAATCTATCAAAACTGCTACCACACATTACTAATTCGGAACACGAAAGAATTCGCGCACCAGCGGAAGATTCCAAAGGGGGGGGAGATAAATTACTTTCTTAATTACAACAAGGGTTTCAACGGATTGTGTTTATAGCAGAAACCAATAATTTCTAAAATAAAAAGTATGCTTCAATAATACCATAGGAAATAATGCTAAGGCTAAAAATAGAAAAGCACCAGAAACAATAGGGGAATAAGTATTCCTATAGTAATTAAAATAGTTCCTCTCCATTTAAGTCCATTTTTACCTTTAAGGATAAACATTCCGGAGATTGCCAATATAATAAGTGCAAGGGCAAAAATATCAGAAAACCATTTCCAATACACATTAGGATTATAATGCAACCAGTTAACCGTATGAAACAAAGGTCTTCGCTTTAATGTTTCGGCTCTACCAACACCACTATTAAGATCAAGGATAACATTTCCTCCCTTAAAAAATATTTTCAATCGTTCTTTATTTGGAAAATAGAATTTCCGATACTTTTCATCAATATTCCATTGATGTAGCAACTGCTTTGCCTCTGAGCTATTAAAAGTTTTTTTACTTATCTCTTTGGTGGTTTTTACTTCCCACTTTTTCACCACATAACTGGGATCCCAGTCGTCGAGATGATTGATAGCAATGCCTGATATGGCATAAATTAATATCATAGCAACAAAAAAATACCCCAAATCACGATGTGTGGCTCTGTTGAATTTGCGCAATTTCTTTCCCATAATTAACACACTAAAAAAAAGGTCAGAGAAAATACTCCGACCTTATAATAAAAACCTTATAACCTATTTATCTCCATTAGCTTCTTTTGATTCTGATTCTTTCTCGTCCGCTTGTTCGGCGGCACCATCATCAAAAGCCTTGGATTCACTTTTTACTTTAGCATCTTTATCAATGGTATAATCATGGGCTTTAATAGAATAAAACGACAAATAGTCTTTGCCCTCTTCCTTCGCTTTAGCAAGCATTTTCTTTAAACTTTCAATTTGTTTTTTCAGCCCGGCCACTTGCTTCTTATGTTTGGTATCATTGTCGGGAAACATTCCTTTTTCCTCATGTTCTTCGCCCTCTTCTTTAGCTTCTTTATCACCACCATTGGCAATCAAATCTTCCAATTCAGCCTCTTTTTTAGCTATAAAATCTTCATCTACACGAAACTCATCCACAATACCATTAACAACAACACGATGATCCATTACCTCGTCTGCACGAAAATTTCCTGACTCATCAGTAGCTTTAATATGAATATCAGCACTATCACCTAAGATAACCATTTTTGTACCTCCATGCTTACATACGTGGTCTACATCACCTTCCACAGTAACTGTTTTTCCCACTAAATCAGCAATTTGATTTTCCAGCTGATCTACAGTAAGAATCTCATTATTCATTTCTTCTTGCTGAATTGTTGCTGCTTTTTGTTCCTTTTTAGCCTCATTATTGCAAGCCACTAATGATGCACCTAAAACTAAAACTAATAATAACTTTTTAATCATGTTTAATAAATTTATATTAATAAAATCAACTCATTGTTAACTATTTGCAAGAATAATAAAATTTCGTGCTGTTTCCAACATAAATTAATTCTAAACTAGGGAAAAATCAGTCCCAAAAGTGAAGAGTTAAGAATTTATATTTTAAGCTTTTCGCCTTCTGTTTTGGCAATAATAACCGCACCACAGGTATCGCTCCATACATTTACTGATGTTCTAAACATATCAAGTATTCTATCCACGGCCAAAATAAGTCCGATACCTTCGAGAGGTAAACCCACTGCTGAAAGCACTACGGTAAGCATCACCATTCCGGCCATAGGAATTGCGGCGGCACCAATAGAAGCCAACAATGCCGTAGCAACCATCACCAACTGCTGAACAAGCGACATCTGAATACCATAAACCTGAGCTATAAACATAGCCGCCACCAATTCGTAAAGGGCTGTACCATCCATATTAATGGTAGCCCCCAGGGGCAGTGTAAAACTGGAAATCTTATTGGAGACTCCTTCATTTTCCTCCACTGCATTCATGGTAAGGGGCAATGTAGCTCCTGACGAACTGGTAGAAAAGGCCGTAAGTAAAGGAGTAGATACTGATTTAAAATGTTTTATAGGGTTCACCTTAGCAATTAATTTGGTCAATATTGGCAACGTAATCAAGGCATGAAATGACAGAGCAATAAGAACTGTTCCCATGTACAATCCCATACTCGACACCAAACCCGCTAAATCATCCTGATCGGCTACTTGCTTTGCTACTATACCAAAAATTCCCAAAGGAGTGAAGCGAATTACCCACATGGTCACTTTCATCATTAAATCGAAAAAAGCATTAAAAAAATCAGTGAGTATAATCCTTGGCTTATCACCAATTTTATTGATGAAAAAACCCAACAAAATAGCGAAGAAAATAATAGGGAGCATATTTCCCTCACTTAATACATGGAAAATATTAGTGGGAATAATATCCATAAGTGTAGTGCCAATACTATCTGCGCTTTTAACCAAGTTAGGGCTTTGCGACAAATCATAATTACCGGGATCCATACCAACACCCGGCTTTATTAAATTAACAAAAAACAAGCCGGTAACAATGGCTAGTGTACTTGTAATAAGATAATATCCTAAGGTTTTTAATCCTAATCTTCCCAAGTTATCACCACCACCAAGATTGGCCACACCACTTATCAATGAACTAAATACCAATGGAATAATAAGCATCTTCAACGCTCTAAGGAACAATACACCCAACCACGATATCCAATCAATGGGTTTATTATCATAAGCCGATTTAATGATTAAAGGTACATAGCTCGAACTACTCGGACCTAATACATTTTCCACATCAGCTTTGAAATTACGTTTTATGGAGTAGGCTTTATTCTTAATGGGAGAAAGTTGATAAATTACTTCTGTGGGCACTTTATTTTTTTCTAAAACAGAAATAGAATCTTGAGTTATTTCATAATTTGTATGAAATACTATCCCATATATTATGGCTGCAATTAAAGCAAATAAAATTTGCCAATGTAAAGCTATCTTTTTCACAAGCTACAATTTTGGATTTATAATAAATGTAAATAATTTATTCCAACTAATAAAAGACCTGAACAATAAAAGTAGTGCTCTATATTTTATCCACACTTAAACACTATACCTGTATATTCTAATGCTGTAAAAATAGGATTTTTTAGCTATTGTTTTAAAAAAAATTCCTCCCTTCGCCAACTTTTATTTTCTTCAATCAACAATAAAACACATTCCAATGGTTATTTCTATAGTATGTAAGGCACTAATAATTCACCCAACAAATCTCTTTTATTTAACAATAAAAATAAGGATGCCTTTTATCAATTAATATTGATAAAATTTAGCATTAAAATAGTTGCTGATATATGTAGTTAATCTATTTTTGCAGTCATCAATAATCAACAATAAATTTAGTTATGAGTTTAATAGAGAATATAAAAGCTGCTGCTCAACAAAACCCCAAGACCATTGTGTTGCCGGAGGGTGAAGCAGAGAGAACATTATACGCTGCCAATATAATTTTAGAACAACAGTTGGCAAAAATAATATTGGTAGGCGAAGAGACTACTATCCGTGCCAATGCAAAGAAATGGAATTTAAAGCATCTTGACAAGGCAGAAATCTACAATCCCATTAGCGATCCACGTAGAAAAGAGTTGGTAACATTACTTTATGCCATTCGCAAAGGGCGAGGATTGAGTCTCGAAGAAGCGGAAGAGTTATGCAACCAACCCCTTTATGTTGGGCCTTTATTAATCAAACTTGGCTATGCTGACGGAGAAGTTAGCGGTGCTGAGCATGCCACCGGAGATGTATTACGACCTGCTTTCCAGATTGTAAAGACGGCTCCCAACAGCACCGTTGTTTCCGGAGCATTTATTATGGTTCTCAAAGATAATCAATATGGTGAAAACGGTATTATGGTTTTTGCCGATTGCGCCGTTAATCCCAATCCCAACGCACAGCAGTTAGCAGAGATTGCCGTTGCCTCAGCAGCCACAGCTAAAGCAATAGCCAATATTGAGCCAAGAGTAGCCATGTTAAGTTTCAGCACCAAAGGCAGCGGAGCTCATGAGGATGTAAACAAAGTGGTTGAAGCCACAGCAATAGCAAAGAAGATGGCACCTGAGTTAGCCATTGACGGTGAACTTCAGGCAGATGCAGCTATTGTGGAAGCCATTGGAAGTAAGAAAGCTCCCGGCAGTAAAATTGCCGGCAAAGCTAATGTACTTGTATTCCCTACTTTAGATGCCGGCAATATTGCCTACAAATTAGTTCAACGTTTAGCCGGAGCCGAAGCCGTTGGCCCTGTATTACAAGGCATGGCAGCACCTATTAACGACCTCTCGCGCGGATGCTCTGTTGACGATATTGTAAATCTAGTAGCAATAACCTCAAACCAAGTAAAATAAGAAATATATAACAGCTAAAGTATTGTCATTAGTAGGCAGCTTTAGTACAATAAAAAATAGTATTATAACATCATTATGGAAGAGAAATTAGAAGATTATGCCCTAAATAAATCTTTGCAATCAAAAACAGGTAATATCAAAGTGGGACTGGTTGGCTGCGGATCAATGGGACAGGAAATTGCTATCTTAATAAGTAAAAGCGGTATTGACTTATGTTTTGTAGAAGTCGATGAGGAGCGAGTTGAAGCTGCCTTTAAAGGCATTAAAGAACAAATTGATAAAATAATTAGCCATTGGGGCATGACCACCAGTGATAAGCGAGCTATTCTTTCAAGAATAAAGGGCACCACCGATTATAAAAAATTAAAGGACTGCAGCGTAGTTATTGAAGCTATAAATTCCAGAAAATGGGTTCCCAATCAACCAGTTAGGCGCGAAGTATTTAAACAAGTTGAGGAAGTTGTTTCAGACGATTGTGTATTAATATCGAATGCTTCAACCATTGTTATATCTGATTTGGCAATCGGCTTAAAAAGACCAAGCCGAGCAATAGGCGTACACTTTATTTCACCGGTATTGCGCACTCGCATTATAGAAATTAATCGTTGTAGAAATACCACAGAAGAAACTATTCTTTTCGTAAAACGATTTGTAAAAATGCTGGGAAAAGAAACCATTAATGTTTTTGGTTCTCCGGGTAATATCAGTACACGGCTTATTGTTCCAATGATTAACGAAGCCTGCGGCTTACTAATGGAAGGAGTTAGCACGGTGGAACAAATTGATAAAACCATGAAGTTAGGCTATGGTATGCAACGAGGACCATTTACTATGGCTGACCACATTGGCCTGGATAAATTAACCAAATGGATGGAAGGACTCTATAATGAATATGGAGACATTAAATACAAATCCTCACCCTTGATTCGTCGAATGGTAAGAGCGGGAATGCTTGGCAAGAAAAGCGGGGAAGGCTTTTACCTCTATAAAGATGGAGTAAAAATTGAAAAAACAGGATCTATTTTCTCTCTTGGTCAAAACCTTCATATCAAATAATTATTCCAAAAATTAATTTAGCATATTAGACAATGAAAATATTAGTAATAAATAGCGGAAGCTCATCAATTAAATATCAACTATTTAATATGGATGACGAAAGTGTTTTGGCGAAAGGAATTGTTGAAAAGATTGGTCTTAACGGCTCTTTTATTAAAAACGAACGCAATGACGGAGACAAGGTAACTCTCAACGGAAATATTTACGACCACCAACAAGGAATAGAATACATGTTGGGGGTATTAACTTCGGAGCGCCACGGGAGCATAAAAACGCTGGAAGAAATCAATGCTGTAGGACACCGGGTAGTACATGGTGCAGAGGCTTTTAAAACCAGCGTAAGTATTACCGACAAGGTGATTGATAAAATGCAAGAATGTGTAGATTTGGCCCCACTCCACAATCCACCAAACCTTAAGGGAATTTATGCCATTACCAATTTACTCCCCAATGTACCTCAGGTAGGAGTATTTGATACTGCTTTTCACCAAACTATGGAGCCCAAATCATATATGTATGCCATCCCTTATGCATTATATACTAAGCATGGAGTACGTCGATATGGATTTCACGGATCGAGTCATCGCTATGTGTCAACACGTGTTGCCGAGCTAATGAATACTGACCTTAAAGACCTTAAAGTAATCACTTGCCATTTGGGAAATGGAGCTTCAATTGCCGCCATTAAAAATGGGAAGTCTATCGATACAAGCATGGGATTAACTCCGGTAGAAGGACTTATGATGGGTACTCGATGTGGGGATTTAGATGTTGGAGCGCTTACCTTTATTATGCAAAAAGAAGTAATCGGTGTAGCAGCAACAAATACATTGGTAAATAAACATAGCGGTGTATTGGGTATCTCAGGGATATCGTCAGACATGCGCGATGTGGAAAAAGCAGCAGAAAAAGGCAATGAAAGAGCAATATTAGCATTGAGAATGTATGAATACCGTATTAAGAAATATATTGGTGCTTATACTGCCGCATTGGGTGGTGTTGATGTCATTGTATTTACCGGCGGCATTGGT
The DNA here is from genome assembly GCA_015493685.1 of Bacteroidales bacterium. GTDB lineage: Bacteria > Bacteroidota > Bacteroidia > Bacteroidales > UBA1556 > UBA6267. The sequence goes on along the minus strand of WGCS01000259.1, from coordinate 25,081 downwards.
GAAAATGCTTCTGAAACGAGAGCCAATGTAATGAAAGACATGGAGTACCTTGGAGTAGATTTAGATTTTGAAAAGAACAATGGACTTAGAAGTAAAGAAGCAGAAATTACAAAAGCTGATTCAAAAGTAAAAGTATGGATTATTCCTACCAATGAAGAATTAGTAATTGCCAGAGATACATTACGAATTATAAAAGAGAAGAAATAAGCACTTCTCTTAAGTAGTTATGCATTCATAAAAGAAGCCCCTTTTCTACTCATAGAAAAGGGGCTTCTTAAAATATATTCAAATTATTCTATTGTTCCATCACTTGGGCATCAACAACAGCAATAGCCGTCATATCAATAATTTCGCGAACAGAACTTGACAATTGCAAGACATGAATAGGCTTTTTCAATCCCATAACTATAGGGCCAATTGCTTCGGTATGACCAATTTCCTGCATCATTTTATAAGCAATATTACCTGCTGACAGATTAGGGAAAATAAGCGTATTTACATTTCTATTACCCAACTTAGAGAATGGATAACGTTCAATTCGAAGGTCTTTGTTCAGAGCGAAATTAGCTTGCATTTCACCATCAACCATTATTTGAGAGTGTTCGGCATGAAGCTTTTGTACTGCATTAGCCACCTTAGAAGTCTCTTTGGACTCTGCAGAACCAAAATTAGAATACGACAACATAGCAATAACAGGGTCAACACCAAATGCGCGAACTGCTCTATCTGTCAACACGGTGATATCAACTAAATCGTCAGAAGAAGGCTCAGCATTAACGGTAGTATCAGCGAAGAAGAATGGACCTTTTTGGGTATTCATAATATACATTCCTGCTATTTTACCAAACTCGTCTTTTTTGTTAACAATATGTAAAGCAGGGCGTATGGCATCTGCATATTTAGTATTAGTACCCGAAATCATAGCATCAGCTTCACCGGTTTCTACCATGCTAACACCATAGTAATTACGATTGAACATGGCTCTTTGTGCATCAGTAATAGAAATTCCTTTTCGCTTTCTTTTTTCGAGAAGTATCTCGGCATATTCAAAGCGTTTTTTCTCATTCTCAGCACTTGTATTATCAATTAATTGTAAATCGGAAATATCGATACTATTTTCCTCGGCTAATTTATTAACACGATCGTGACGACCTAAAAGAATTGGTATTGCTATTCCTTCATCCTTAACAATACGAGCAGCTTGCAATACTTTAATATCGTTAGCATCAGCAAATACCACTTTTTTAGGATTTGCTTTTGCCTTCACAATCATAGTTCTCATAATTGCATGATCTATGCCCATTCTCTCGCGAAGTTCCTCTTTATACTTATCCCAGTCTTTAATTTCTTTACGGGCAACACCACTTTCCATGGCGGCTTTAGCGATAGCAGGAGGTACAAATTCTATCAATCGAGGATCTAATGGTGTAGGAACAATATATTCTTTACCATAAGACATATCAGAATTATTATAAGCTTTCTTAACAACGTCAGGTACAGGCTCTTTAGCTAATCCTGCAAGAGCATATACTGCTGCTTTCTTCATTTCCTCATTGATAGCTGTAGCACGAACATCAAGAGCTCCTCTAAAGATAAATGGAAATCCAAGGACATTATTAATTTGGTTGGGATAATCGGAGCGGCCGGTGGCAAAAATCAAATCATTACGAGTAGCAAAGGCATCTTCATAAGAAATTTCCGGATCAGGATTTGCCATGGCAAAAACAATTGGATTAGGAGCCATAGTAGCTAACATTTCCTTCGTCATAGCTCCTTTTACAGAGAGTCCAAGGAAGAAATCAGCACCCTTAAGAGCATCAGCCAAAGTAACAGCATCGGTATCACGAGCAAATTCTTTTTTAACTGAACTAAGATCTTTTCTCTTCGTAGAAAGAACTCCTTTGCTGTCGCACATAAGAATATTCTCAGGTTTTACACCCAGCGACATATACAAGCGAGTACAGGCTGAAGCTGAAGCACCGGCTCCGCTAACAACTAATTTTATCTCTTCTATTTTCTTTCCTGTGAGGTCCAGCGCACTCACCAAACCTGCTGATGAAATAATAGCTGTTCCATGCTGATCATCGTGCATAACAGGAATATCCAAAGCTTCCTTAACTCTTCTTTCTATTTCAAAACATTCAGGAGCTTTAATGTCTTCTAAATTTATCCCACCAAAAGTAGGTGCTATTTCAATTACTGTTTCTACAAATTTATCTATATCGGTTGTATCAACCTCTATATCAAAGACATCCACATCAGAGAATATCTTAAACAGCAACCCTTTGCCCTCCATAACAGGCTTGCCGGCTACAGCTCCCAAATTACCGAGACCCAATACTGCTGTACCGTTAGAAATAACTGCTACTAAGTTTCCCTTAGCTGTATATTTATAAGCATCTTCAGGATTTTTCTGAATCTCAAGACATGGCACCGCCACACCCGGAGAATATGCTAATGATAAATCTCTTTGTGTACTGTAAGGTTTTGTAGGGATAACCTGAATTTTTCCGGGTCTTCCTTGTGCGTGATAGTCCAACGCATCTTGTTTTGTAAATTTGGCCATAGTAAGACGTTTTATATTTATTCAAACTGATGTACAAAATTAACAATTATATGGCGTAAATTGTGATTTATTTAATGATATAATAAACAATGATAGTTAACAGAAATCAATATTTAAGAATAGTACTGTCCGATAAACGTAATCGATTAATTCTAGTTTACTCTTTTTTGCTATAGATCGAAAAAAATGCAAAAAATAACACCCTGTTTGGGCGGATGACCACTAAACCACCATAAAATTCTTCATCTTCTCCCGTTTTCCTAACATAAGATTTATCTTGATGAAAAGAATGCGGTGAAAATACTCTTATTGGCATCGAAGCCAAAAGAGAATAATAGCACGAGTTTGCTGCTAGTTATTTTTCGTAAACTGTTTCCTTTTTGTCTTGAAACAAAAAGGGAGCTAGAAAGATTAGTTAAGAAAGAAATCCCTCTTTGGGTTCTCCCTTTAAAAAAAGGGAGATAACGCTATTTTTTAATTACAATAAGGGTTTCAGATGATTGTGTTTTTTATAATTTATCCGATATGCTCCCATACTATATCAATTTTTATTCTCCTTTTTTCTAGAAAAAGAGGAACCCAAAGGGGGACTAGGTAAAAAAAATCCCTCTTTGGGTTCTCCCTTTAAAGGAAGATAAATTATTCTTTAAGTTCAGAAATAAAAACCCAGAAACTACTATTGATTCTTCACCGCTAATCTAATTTCTGGGCATCCACTACTGCTATGGTTACCATATCAACAATCTCCCGCACTGAACTAGAAAGTTGAAGCACATGAATTGGTTTTTTCAAGCCCATTACAATGGGACCAATAGCTTCAGACGATCCTATCTCTTGCATCACTTTGTAGGTAATATTTCCGGAACTTAAGTTTGGAAATATTAAGGTATTAACATCCTTATCTCCTAATTTAGAAAAGGGATATCGCTGCATACGAATATCTTTATTCAAAGCAAAATTAGCTTGCATTTCTCCATCAATCATCACCTCACTATGTTTCTGATGTAATATGGTAATGGCCTCTTTTGCATTCTTAGCAGAATAGCCACTCACTGAACCAAAGTTAGAATAAGACAAAATTGCCATAACCGGTTCTACACCAAACTCCTCAACTTTTTCTTTCGCCAATAATGAGATATCCACTAAATCTTCAGCAGAAGGACGTCTATTAATCGTTGTGTCAGCAAAGAAATAAGGACCTTTCTTTGTGCGCAACATATACATTCCTGCAATTTTATTAACGTCATCCCGTTTCCCTACAATTTGAAGAGCAGGACGAATAACATCGGGATAGGGAGAAGTAACCCCGGAAATCATTGCATCCACATCCCCCGATTCAACCATAGCAGCACCAAAATAGTTTTTATCGAGCATTAGGCGTTCTGCCCCTACCATTGAAATACCACTTCTGGCACGCTTATGGAAAAACAGCTCAGCATATCTATTTCTTTGCTCTTTCACTAAATCATCAGTATTGTCAATAATTTCAAAATCAGAAATATCAATTTTATTTTCTAGTGCTATTTTTGTAATTCTATTTTTAAAACCTACCAAAAGAGGAAATGCGATTCCCTCATCTTTAACAATTCTGGCAGCATGCAATACATTCACATTATTGGCATCACTAAATACCACTTTCTTTGGATTTGACTTTGCTTTGGCAAGCATAGCACGCATAATAGCATGATCGATGCCCATACGAGCAAGAAGCTCTTCTTTGTATGCTTCCCAATCGACAATGGGTTTTCTGGCCACTCCCGAATCCATTGCTGCTTTTGCCACAGCGGGGGCAACGTATTCTATCAGTCGTGGGTCCATTGGAATGGGAACAATATACTCCCTACCAAATGCCATTTCATTATTATTATATGCTTTTTTTACGATATCGGGAACAGGTTCTTTGGCCAAAGAGGCGATGGAATACACTGCCGCCATCTTCATTTCCTCATTGATAGCCTTTGCTCTTACATCGAGTGCTCCTCTAAAGATATAGGGGAAACCCAGTACATTATTAATCTGATTGGGATAATCAGAACGCCCTGTGGCAAAAATTAAATCCTTGCGTGCTGCCATGGCATCTTCGTAAGAAATTTCCGGATTAGGGTTAGCCATGGCAAAAACAATAGGATCTTTGGCCATTGTCTTTAGCATAGCAGGCTTCAATATTCCTCCGGCAGAAAGACCTAAAAATACATCGGCACCTTTTATTCCTTCCTCCATGGTCTTAATATTCTTGTCAGTGGCAAATTCCCTGTTGACAACACTTAAGTCTGTTCTATCTTTGGTTAAAACACCATCGATATCAGCCATTATAATATTATTAATATCGACACCTAATTGCACATACATTCTTGTGCATGCACAAGCAGCAGCTCCCGCTCCACTAACAAACAATTTAATATCCTTAATGTCTTTGCCAACTAATTCGAGAGCATTTAGCAATCCTGCTCCGGTAATAATAGCTGTACCATGCTGATCGTCATGCATTACAGGAATATCCAAAGCAGCTTTAAGTTTATTTTCTATCTCAAAGCATTCAGGGGCTTTAATATCTTCTAAATTAATTCCACCAAAAGTTGGCGAAATAGCTTTTACCGTTTTTACAAAATCGTCAATATTATGCTCATCAACTTCAATATCAAATACATCAATATCAGCAAAAATCTTAAAAAGAAGTCCTTTTCCTTCCATTACCGGTTTACCGGCAATAGCTCCAATATTTCCTAATCCCAATACTGCTGTACCGTTGGAAATAACAGCGACTAAATTTCCCTTATCTGTATATTTATATGCATCATCCTTGTTCTTTTCTATCTCTAGGCAAGGAACAGCCACTCCAGGCGTATAAGCTAAAGATAAATCTTTTTGTGTTCTATATGGTTTTGTAGGAACAACTTCTACTTTACCCGGTTTGCCCTTTGAATGATATTCAAGAGCTTGTTTACTTAACAAATCTTTCATTACTGCAGATTTAAATAAATTGTATCTATAAATTGTAAATAACATATATATAATTGGTGTAAATCAATTACTTATATTTATTTGTACAAAGGTAAATCAATTATTCACAGGGACTGTTTTTGGGGCGAAATCTTACTCAACTACAATTGTATAATTGGGTTTACTATTTTATGATAAATGTTGTACTTTTATTCTCTAAAATAATTGTTTATACGATAGGGTATTTCCAATTGAAATAAATTTAAAAATGGAATATGAAAAATCTAGTAGTATTAACAGGTGCCGGAATCAGTGCTGAAAGCGGTATTCTTACATTTAGAGATATGGGCGGATTGTGGCAACAGTACAAAATAGAAGAAGTTGCCAGTGCATACGCATGGCACAACAACCCACAACAAGTTCTCGACTTTTATAATCTCAGGCGCAAGCAACTTGATAAGGTTGAGCCCAATGCAGGACATTATGCACTGGTAAAATTAGAACATCAATATCAAACAACTATTATCACACAAAATGTAGATGACTTGCACGAAAGAGCAGGATCGTCAAAAGTTTTGCATCTTCATGGCGAGCTAAGAAAAGTACGAAGTGAACATAATGAAAACTTAGTTTCTACCCTTGCCGGTTGGGAATTAAAACTTGGCGATTTAGCCTCCGATGGGGCACAACTAAGACCTGATATTGTATGGTTTGGCGAAGCTGTCCCCATGATTAATACTGCCATAACAATTGTTAAACAAGCTGATATACTTATTATTATAGGCACATCCCTATCTGTATATCCGGCGGCAGGACTAATGCATGAAGCCCCCATACATTGCCCCAAATATTATATCGATCCAAATGCGAACCAACAATCTGCACCGGGCTTAATTACCATCTCCGACAAAGCAAGCATTGGTGTTCCCAGATTAGTAAACACCCTTTTACAGAGCGAGTAACTATTCTATGGAATCGTTCCTGTTTTCCTTTTACTATAAATAAGTGGTATTCAACGAAGAACATTATCTGCAACACATTACGCATCCTCTAATTATTTATACCGGATACACTCTTCTATCGAAATCCTCTTATTCCATAATTTGTCGCAAACTATTTACGCTATCATCTTTAAAATCCACGATAATATCATTGGTGTAACTGTCTTTGGGCTCGAAGCGAATCTGCGATAATTTATTTTTAAACAACAACCCTCTACCATGAGAATAAATGGAATCAAAATAAAGTTGCATATTATTGGGATAAGTAGAATAATCCATATCCAACTGGGCATAGATTGCATAATTAGTTAGATGTTCTGCAATTTCGGAATGCAATAACGAATTGGATAATGGCGTATTACCAACAAAATTTTCAATTAAGTCTTTTTGATTTGTAATCATCACATAATGTTCCTTTAAACTGGCAAACAAACGATTATTGGGATTGTTTCCCAAGACAAAATAACCATCAGGCATTTTTATTTTATTATTATCAATCTGATCTAACAACCACAAATATACTTGCTCATCGTCAAGTTTTATCACCGTTGAAAACAACCATTTCAATTTTTTATTTGCATGGCAATGGAGGGAATCTTTCCCTTGAGTCCCATTATAATGAGTATCGGCAAACTCCACATTATTAATATTAAAAACGCAATCTCCCGATAAGGCTTTAAATACCCTGTCTAACTTAATATTGCTGGCAACTTCAAACAACTGTTCCATTCCCTTGGTATCAATTTGACGCTCAGCATATAAATCCCTAATCATCCTAAGCAATTCCGAAGGGTTAATGGCAAAAGAAACATTGAAAATACTTCTATTGGGAATAAAACCAAGCATTTTTTTATCAAAATGAGGTTTCACTATTTTATATTTCTTCAAGAAATCCTTTAATTCGTCAGGCAGTACAAGCGCTGATTGCAAAACAATTTCCCCTTTATCAAAACGTAAATATTGGTGAAAATAAATACCTTTTAAACTAATCGGCATCTGCATTTGCGCAACAGCACGATATTTTAAGGGAAGCTTATCCATCAACATTGCCGAACTATACCAAAAACTAAAATCTTGTCTGTGCGAATAAAAATCAAGAAAATCTTTATTAGAAGCCAAGGAATTATTAATTTTCTGTTGCATCATCTTATTAATAGCAGCCATTAGAATAGGCGTACTGCTCCTTCCTTTAATTCGAAAGTTGGCTAAAGCTACCGTATTATTCCACACCAATATTTTACGTGGATTAACTTTTGTGGATATTAAATAATGCATCCCATTCTTCTCTATTATTTCCATTGAGTCAGAAGCTGAGCTAATCAGATTTTCCATCAATAATTTAAATTTATCAGGACTCTTAATAAAAACAACAAAACCTGTACTCTGATGGTATCCATTAGAATTGCTACTACCAAAAAAGAAAATGTTTTTATTTAAATCAATGCCACTTTCTTCTGTATTATCAAAAATATAATTATAATTCAGGAACAATTCCTTTTGCTTGGCATCTAATTTTTTTAGGATATTCTGATATGCTTTTGTCTGTGAAAAATTATCCACGCCACTCTCTTGTTGCAATTGCTTAGGTAAAAATGTAAGTACAAAATTTGCTGTTTCTGGAAGGTATTTTAACTCTTCGGGCTTCTTTTGACAGGAAGAAAAAAACAACGCAACTAATGCAAGAGCCAGTACTGATTTGATTTTCATAATGTTAGATTTTCATTTTGTTAAAAGTATTATTTTCGAATCTCATTACATGAGAATAACCACATTCTTTTGCAATTATTGCGGCCTCCTCGTAATTAGATAGCAATTCAGAAGTATGATGTGCATCAGAAGTAATAATGATCGGTATTTTTAATTTATTGGCCTTACTCAAAATCTCAGGAGAAGGAAAACTTGTATGCCATTTCTGTTTATAAAGTCCTCTGGTATTAATCTCAATTATTGAGCCTGCTTCTTTTATTACTTTTAAGGTTTTATCGACCTCCTCTTGATACCAAGACTCCTTCTCATTAAAGAATTCGCCTGCAGTATTCATTACTACTTTATCCAAATGGCCAATAATATCCGGTTTCTGTGTCAAAATCATTTTTCTCATTTGATTGTAATAAGACGTAATAGCCTCCCGAATGTTACTATTAAAAATAGTTTTGAAGTTTTGTTGACATTCTTTTTTATCTCCATCAATAAACCACAATTGATTATTTTTCGTATTTAACACCAAATGAATTGATCCTATGGTATAATCTAAATGCAATAACGACCTAAAATGCACAAAAGAATAGGTATAAGAAGGGATAAAATCAATCTCCAACGATTTGAATAAATGCAACTTATTACGATATTTATGACGTAAATTATCGATTTCCTGACTATAATTAAGTAGATTTTCATACGAAATACTCCATTTATTTGCAATTTTTAAGGGAGCATGACTCGATATACCTAAGGCTGTTATATTCTGATTTACAGCTTCTTGAATCATCTCCTCAATGGAATTTTTCCCATCGCAAAAAGAATTGTGTGTATGATAACAAAGATTTTTATACATAAGCTCGTCTTATAAGTGTAAATCAAGAAATATACTTTGACAGTATAGTCGGACAGTATAGTGTGTAAAATTATCAAAATTTATTTATCATGGCTGAAAAAGCACAACCAAAAATCAAAGAGAGCACAATGCTATGGATTTATGGCATTGCAATGGTTTTAGTTATTATTATTACCATTCTCACAACAAGCTAATATTAGGTAACAAACTACTTATCGTTTTTTACTAATTTTAAATAGAGTATCTACATTTTCAATAAAGATGTAGATACTCTATTTTACTATTTTATTATAGGAAATATATTAAATTGTTGTATATCAACATTTTAGAAATTAAGCCTTCCTTTCTTATTATCTAGCTTTCTTCTATTTCTGCTTTTGTTTATTGTTAAAAGCAAGTTTGATTTTGTTCCCCACAATATACATTACTGGTACTAAAATTAGGGTTAGAAAAGTAGCAAAGGTAAGTCCAAAGATTACCGTCCACGCCATTGGTCCCCAAAAATCAGCATTCTCTCCACCGAAGTAAAGATTTGGTTTAAGATGATTTAGTAATCCGCCAAAATCAATATTCATACCTACTGCCATAGGAATTAATCCCAAAACAGTAGTAATGGCAGTAAGCAAAACAGGTCGTAATCGTGTTTGACCGGCAGTAACAACACAATCAATACTTATATCAAGAGGCAAATCATCCTCGAGGCTCAATGCTAATTCTTTGCGTTTTCTGTTCTTGAGCAGATCGATATAATCGATAAGGACAATGGCATTATTAACCACAATACCTGCCAAGGAGATAATTCCAATGCCCGTCATAATTATTACAAAGTCCATGTGGAAAGTAGCCAAGCCCCCAAATACACCAATGGTACTAAAAAGGACACTTATCATAATAATAAAAGGCTTAACAAAAGAATTAAACTGTGTAACTAATATCAAGAATATTAGTGCTATAGCAATTGTTAACGCTTCTATTAAAAAATTCATTGCCTCAGCTTGATCTTTTTGCTCACCGGTAAAACTCAGGCTATATCCTTCGGGAAGTTTAAAATTAGCCAAAAGGTTTTTCAAGTTGGCGTTAATAGCGTTGGCGTTATAGCCTTCCAATACATTAGAATAAATGGTTATTACACGCTTCATATCCTTACGATTAACAGAACCATAAGTGTTGGTATATTTAATTGTTGCCACGGCAGAGATTGGAATTTCCAGCAGCTTACCTTGATGATTTCTAAAGGTTATCTTCTGATTTAAAAGCGAAGAAACATCCTTTCTGTAAGCCTTTGAATATCTTAAGCGAATAGGGTATTTATCCTCACCATCTTTAAAATCTGAAATTTCTTTTCCGAAGAGAGAAGTTCTAATACTGGAAGCAATTTGAGCCGTTGACAAACCAAACCTCCTGGCTTTATCTCTATCGATATGTATCAACAGTTCCGGTTTTCCATTATCGAGATTTCGTTTGAGCTCTTCAATTCCGGGCACATTAGAATTTTCGATATAAGCCATAATGGAATCCGTAAGCTGAATAAGTTTGGGATAATTATCACCAACTACCTCAATATTAATAGGTTTACCCGTAGGGGGACCCATTTTATTTTTTTCTACTGATAGTTGCACACCGGGATATTTTCCTATTAGACTATCAGCTAATTCTTTCATTATTAAAACGGAAGAACGATGATTTTGTCGCTTATCATAATCGATAAAGGTAATAGTAGTGAGTGCCTTCTCCGGAGTATTACCGAAACTTTGTTCTCGCTCACCAACGGCACCTTTGCCTACTACCGTCAATACCGATTTGATAATTGAAGAGTCTTTTTTTAGTATCCTATTCACCTTTTGATCGATAGCATAAGCAAAGTGATTGGTGGAATCGATATCGGTACCTATGGGCAATTTCATGGTAATATTCAGATAACGAGGTTGATTATTGGGGAAGAACAACACTTCACCACCGGCTACTTTATAAAAGAAAATAGTACCAATAAACAATGCAAAGCCTCCCATTAGCAACCAGCGAGGGTTATTGCCCTTCAATGCCCAATGCAGCACTTTCAAATAATAGTTTTCAAGCCACGACAAGAAATTGGTTTGAAACCAAGAACTCCATTTATAAAGAAAGAAATAGTAAGCCAAAGCCAAAACTGAAAACAACACCAGCAAATTGGCTAGCCAATAGATTTTAACTAGATAACCAATAATAATAAAGACAAGCATTATGGCAATGGAGCGTAATATTTTCTTCAGTTGCGGAGGATGTTCTTCATTTCCTTCTTTAACAAATAAAACAATGAATGTAGGTACAATAACCAGGGCTACAAATAGCGAAGAGGAGAGTACAATAATAAGGGTGATAGGCAATAGACTCATGAAATTGCCTACCATTCCCGGCCAAAATATTAAAGGAAGAAATGCAGCTAAAGTAGTTGCTGTAGAGGCAATAATTGGCCAAGCAATTTCTCCAACGGCCTGTCTTGTTGCTTCAAAAACAGAATATCCCTTGCCAATAAATCGATAGACATTCTCCACTACTACAATGGCATTATCCACCAGCATGCCCAATGCCAACACCAGCCCAAACAATATCATCATATTGATGGTATAACCAAACATTCCTATCACAATAAACGATATCAACATTGACATAGGAATTGCGAGACCTACAAATAGCGAATTTCTTAATCCCAAGAAGAAGAAAAGAATGGTAATAACGAAGATCATTCCCATGATAATACTATTCTCCAAGTTGCTAACTTGTTTCTTCACCATATCCGACATATCATTAGTGGTAACCACATCCATGGTCTGAGGAATTAGCCCGCTTTTTTTGGCTTCTTTCAAAATGGCATTAATTTTATCGGTAGCATCGATAAGATTCTCCCCTCCTTTTTTAACCACGCTAAGCGAAACCACATTTTGCCCATCCAAACGAGCAAAAGTCAAAGGATCTACATAGCCGTCAATTACCTTTCCATCTTCAAGAACATCTCTTAGATAAACAATATTACCCTTATCATGCTTAACAATAATATCATTTATTTCATCAACATTTTTAAATTCCCCATTAATTCTTACTGAGCGTCGAGTGTTTTGAGTTACCAAATCACCTCCCGACATAGATAAGTTTTCAAATTTTACAGCATCTTCTATATCCTTAAAGCTAAGGTTATTAGCAGCCATTTTATCCTTATCAATATTAATATTGATTTGTCGATCGTTAAGCCCTTTAATGGCTACTTTAGAAATTTCCGGCAAAGCCTCTATTTTATCTTTGAGTTTATCAGAAATAGTACGCAACTCTTCGATACTAAAATCACCGGAAAGGTTAATACTCAGTATTGGAAATTCGGAAGCATCCAATTCCAATACCATGGGATCAACTTTAAGGTCATCGGGAAGTTGACTTTTGGCTTTATCAACGGCATCTTTTACATCTTGTACCGCCTTTTTAATATCATAATTACTCATAAATTCCACCACAATATCGCTATTATCTTGCGAAGAGGTAGAGGTAATTTCTTTTACACCCTTAATGGTTTTAAGTTCTTTTTCTAAGGGGCGTGTAATTAAATTCTCAATATCAACAGGAGGATTTCCGGGATAAACTGTTTTTACAAAAACTTTTGGAATCTTAATATCAGGGAAAGATTCTTTGGGCAACTGTATGTAAGTTATCATACCATAAACGGCCATTACTATAGCCAATAATATTACGGTATTTCTATTTTTTATTGATGCCGTAGTGAGGGAAAAATTCCTTACAATACTATCTTTTTTATCCTTCTTATCTTTTCGTTCTTTCACGCTATTGTTGCTTTTTAATATTCTTATTCAATAATAAAACTAATTTCCAGCTTTTACTTTTTCGTTTTTATCCTTACCAAGCTCCCATTTTTAACAAGATTATATCCTTGTACAATAAGTTGATCACCCTTTTTCAGCCCTGACAAAATCATTGTACTATTGCCATAACTCTTAGCTGTTTTTACATATACTTTTTTAGCGTAAGTTTGATTTCCTTTTTTAGCCACTACATAGACGTAGTTTAGTTCGTTGGCATCATTTTTAATCACTATTGAGGGGGCAATAATGGCCGAGTCAGCAGAGAAATCAGGCAATACCACCATGGCAATAATATTAGGTTTAAGTTTATTATCAATATTTTTAATGGGAATTTGAATTTCCACAGTTCTATTATTGGGATTTATTACTGCTCCAACAACTGCCACTGCTGCCTTAAGTCTTATTTTGGGATAAGTAGGGAAACTAATTTCTGCCATATCACCTTTGTGAATAAAAGGAATATAGCTCTCCGATATATTTGCCACCACCTTTAGATTTTTAAGATTTACGATATGGAACAATTGTCGCGATGGTGATCCCATCTCTCCAACTTTCTGATAAACAGTTTCCACATAAGCATCAAAAGGAGCGGTAATAGTAGCCATACTAAGTTGCGTCCGTAAGGTCTCCAGTTTACGTTCCAAGGACTCTTTATTTGTTTTCGCTTGTAAATATTGAATTTCTGAGCCAATTTTTTGTTTCCAAAGTGATTTCTGCTTTTTATAAATAGTTTGGGCTAGATTAAGTTGAGTCTCTATGGCACGAATATTACTTCTAATTATTTCTGTATCAACAGCAGCCATTAATTGACCTTTAGTAACATATTCACCTTCTTTTACATTAATACTTTTTAGCAATCCATTAAGTTCAGGACTAATATAGGCTTCTTTCTGGGCCTCGACATTTCCTGTGGCTTTCAAATAATGAGTAAATTTTTCAGGCTCTATTTTTTTTACTCCTATCAATATACTCCCTTCCATTTTATCGGTTGTAGACTTCGAAAGTTGCCCTTTTAAATCACTAATTTTTCCTTCCAAATCAACAATTTGTAACTTATATTCATTAATTTTTGCCTTTATTTCGGCCGGGCTTTCCTTTTTATTATTACAAGCACTTAAGCTGCTTAATACTAACAATATAATTACTAATCTTTTCATGGGTTCAATGGTTTTTCTTTCTAACAAACAAGACTTTATCAAGCTTAACTTAGGCAGATTATATTTACGTTTATTAATCACTTTTATTAATGTATTTACTTTATATTATTTCCTGATATTTTATCAATTTCAGCTTTGGCATTGAGCACTCCAATAATTGATCTGTAGAGTGCTGTTTGGCTATTGAAATATTGAAGATTTAGTTGTGTCAGCTCAGTACTTGATAGCATTCCATTGGAAAACTTAACCGACGCTCGATAATAAATTTTTTCTGCCAATTTAGAATTTTTAACTTCCTTTTGATAAGTCTGATAGGCTGTAACCAAATCATTCTTCGCTTTGATATATTGGAAGTTTAAATTCTGTTGAAGCATATAATCCTGGTTTTTAATTTTAGCCAATTCCAATTGAGCCTGCTGTACCTTTACCAATCGCGACCCGCTGTTAAAAATACTCCAACTTAATCCTGCTCCAACGATATTCGACTGATAATAATTTTGATGGCCGCTCCAATAATCATCAAAATTGTTGGTTTGCCCACTTACATTATGCGAATAAAAAGCAGAAATAGTGGGTAAAAAGGTGGATTTCTCTCTTTTTACACTTAACTTTGAAATATCTTTTTGTGTTTGAAGCATCTGATATTCTATGTTTTTACTCATATCAAAATCTTGTTTCATTACCCCCTCCAAACTCGCCCTATCAAATAAGCCCAGTAAGCTGTCGCTAAGAACTATAGAATCACCAATAGGCATTCCTATCTGAAACTTAAGAATATTCTCCGCATTACGCTCCTGTCTTTCAATGGAAGCTAAAGAGTTATTAACGGTAATAAGATTAAGTTCTATTTGGCTAACATCTGTTTCGTCAACCATACCTGATTTGTAGACCTTTGAAATATCATCAAAAGTCTTTTGAATGTCTTTTTGTGTTTTACGAAGAACCTTTTCATTTTCATAAGCAAGCAACACTCCATAATATGACTTGGTAACTAAATCAATAACATCATTTTTAGATTTTATCACCGCTTTTTTGGAGAGTTCCTGGAAAGTCTTAGAAGCTTGTAAACCAACAATATACTCCCCGCTAAATATTAACTGCGAAGCGGTAAAATTAAATGATGCCGAATGTTGCTGCCCAAATTTTAAAGGAACATAATCATTGGGACCGGCATTAGGATTGAAAATTTTAGCCGGCATAAGCGTAATTGGCACATCCACACTATTGGAATATTTTAATTCTGTTTTTACCTGAGGCAATCCTATAGCTGTAGTCTCCCACACTTTCTTTTTGGCAATAAGCACATCATTACCTGCATTCATAATTGTTCTATTCTCTTGCAGTGCCAAATCAATGGCTTTTTTCAAACTCAATGTTTGTACATCTTGGGCCCATAAACTTATTTGTCCTAAACCCAATAAAATAACTAAGCTTATTATTACTTTTTTTATCATTTTTCTTGACTTAATAGGTTGGCATATTCTTTAATCCCTTTTTCTGTGGCAATGGCATGAAGATGATAATCAAAAAACTCTTGAATCATATCAATAAGTTTAAGATTATACTTCTCTATTATTTCGTTATCTTTGATACTTTCGATTCGTATTAAGTTAAGTATGGCCACTTTCTCAACATCCATATCCGCTCTAAAAAAACCCTCATCAACTCCTTGCTGCAAGTCATGTTTCATCTTTTCAAACATGCTATTTCGCCTGGTCTTAATCATCTTTTTAAATTGCTTAGGATAATACTTTTGCAAATCATATTCAAAAGATGGATTTGCATTGGTGAGAATAGCACTTACTTTATTGTAAACAGAAATATGTTTCTCCACAGCATTTAAGTTCCTATCTTCTCCACAATGGCTAATATCTGACTTATCCCCCATAAATTCTACCACATAATTTACCAAATCAGTCTTATCCTTAAAAAACTGATACAAAGTCCTTTTAGAAATAGTAAGCTCCTTGGCTACCTCATCCATAGTAACACTTCTAATGCCATATTTCATAAATAACTTAGCTGTTGCTTTAATTATTTGTTCTTGTTTCTTATTCATCATATTCAAATATTATCTATTTTCGAGCGGCAAAAGTAAACAAAATAAACTTAGAAAACTTTAATTAGTGTAAAAGTTTTCTAAGTTTATTTCATCGTGAAAGAAAATCATTTTATGCAGAAACTTTTTTTAGCAGCACGCTTGGCAAACAATCCTACTATTGAAGCATATCTTGCTGAGTATCAAAGGCAGTTTGGATTTGCAAAAATGCGATGGATTGAGCCGCAGCACCTTCATATTACCCTAAAGTTTTTTGGTCCTACTGATAATATTACTGCTCAAAAAATAATTGATGTTATAACTGAAACTAGCCGGAAGTTGGAACCTATGGACCTAACTATCACCAAATTAAATATCTTTGGCAGCAAACATGCCGCCAAGGTTTTGTGGTGGGGAATAAACGAAGAAGCCCTATTAACAACAACGGTACAACACTTACAAACAGGTTTTAATACAATAGGTTTATATGCCGATCGACAAAATTTCGTACCACACATATCGTTGGCACGAATTATTGATGTGAAAACTCAATCTTTTTTTCAAAAACAACTGAGCAAATATCATCTATTGGAGCCAATAATTCCATTTAACATTAGTTCCTTACTACTAATGGAAAGCAAAATAAGCCGGCAAGGGGTAGCATATTCTGAAATTGCTCGTTTTCAGCTCTGAATATTTATTACTTTTGTATTAACTATAAGCATCAACTATGAATTGGAATTCCGACAAAACATACCACTTAATTGGGGGTATATTATTTATTGCTTTTCTCTGGTATTTTACTGATATCGTAGTTTATATCATTATTTCATCTATTTTGGGAGTTGCTTTACAACCGATAATGAAACTCCTAAAAAAAATAAAAATAAAAAACAAGCAAATTCCCAATGGTATTGCTGCTGCCCTTAGCATGACACTATTCATTCTTATTATTAGTGGTTTATTAGGTCTTTTAGTACCGGCTATCAATGCTCAGGCAACGGATTTATCCAAAGTAAATTTTCAAGAGATAGCTAGTGCTTTCAACAAATCAGCCCATAGTGTAGAACTTTATTTACATAAAGTAGGCATTTTAAGTCATCGGGAACATCTTGAACAATATATTGCGCAAAATATTAGTTCAATTATCAACGAGATTCAAATTAACAATCTATTCTCAAATATCGTTGCCGTAACCGGTAACTTACTGATGGCTGTTTTCTCTATTTTATTTATGACTTTTTTCTTTACCGAAGATGACGAGCTATTTCAACGTATTGTACTTCTTTTTGTTAAGGAACAAAATATTCCAAAAACCAGTATTATACTAAAGAAGGTAAATAGAATGCTCAGTAGATATTTCCTCGGCTTAGCCATAGAGATAAGTTCTATGATGCTCTTAATTTCTATTGGTGGATGGATACTTGGACTTAAAAACGCATTACTCATTGGCTTTTTAGGAGGCTTAATGAACCTTATTCCCTATATAGGCCCAATAATAGGAGCTACCATAGGCAGCATATTAGTTGCCATGACAAATATCTATTTAGGAATAGACCATACATTAGCACTCATTGGAGGAATTTTAATTGTTTTTGCTGCGGCTAATCTAATCGACAATATTGTTTTACAACCAATTATATATTCCAATAGTGTACATGCACATCCCATGGAAATATTCATTGTGATTATTATGGCCGGACAACTTGGTGGTCCGCTTGCAATGATTGCTGCTATTCCAATATATACAGTTATTCGCATTAGCGCCAAAGAGTTTCTTGGCGATAAAGAATTTGTGAAACGCCTTATGAAAGATGTTTAACACCCCTATTTACTGGAGTAAGCGTTTTTTGAAAGTAATTGATTATAAGCGCGTTTCTAATTTTACCAAAGTAAAATTCTCCTATTATATTAGCAGACTTACACGCAAAAGTTGGCATTGGGGATTCCCATATACCATCTCCATTGAGCCCACCACCTCCTGCAATTTACATTGCCCAGAATGTCCTTCCGGCCTACGTAAATTTCATCGACCCACAGGCAATATTGATGGGCGCACCATTGATAAAATCATTCAGCAATTGGGCAACTACTTAATCTATGTAACATTCTATTTTCAGGGAGAACCATTACTTCACAAGGATTTTGCCAATTATATAAAAAGGCTGAAAGAAAAAAATATTATAGTAGGAACTTCTACCAATGCACATTATTTAAACAAGACAAAAGCATTAGAAATTATTGATTCCGGCCTTGACAGATTAATAATATCCCTGGATGGTACTGACGAAAAAAGCTATTCAAGCTATCGCCGTGGTGGTGATTTCAACTTAGTAATACAGAATATTAAAACCATGGTCAAGCAGCGTCAACTTAGCAAAGCAAAACATCCATTTATAGAACTCCAATTTATTGTTTTTAAACATAACGAGCATCAAATTAAGGATATAAAAAGACTCTCTAAAGAATTAGGCGTTGACAAATTAAGTTTAAAGACAGCTCAACTATATGAATTTGAAGAAGGGAATGCTCTGATGCCGGGTTTAGTTAAATACTCTCGCTATACAAAAACAGAAGACGGAAAATACCGCATTAAAGGAAAATTACCCAAACATTGCAATAGATCGTGGTCAGGGAGTGTAATAAGTTGGGACGGAAATGTTGTCCCCTGCTGCTTTGATAAAGATGCCGACCATACTTTTGGAAATATTATGGAGCAAGAGTACAAGAATATCCAATCAAATAATGATTATAAAAAATTTCTACAGCAGATACTCGATGACCGAAGTAAAATCGAAATCTGTCGTAATTGCAGCGAAGGGCTTTAAGCTAAAATCTCCTTTTTAGGCACTATATGGTAGTAATATCTTTTTCCTTTTCGGCGAATACCTCATCCACTATTTTGCCAAATTTGTTGGTAAGATCCTGTATTTTATCTTCCAAGCGCTTTCTTTCGTCTTCACTAAGACCGTCTTTTTCCAGCTGCTGAGCCTCGTGCATAGCTGATTTACGGGCATTTCGAATGCCAATTCGTGCTTCTTCAGCTTCTGCCTTTGCTTTCTTTACCAAATCATGACGTCTTTCTTCTGTGAGAATAGGAATATTAAGGCGAATAATAGTCCCATCATTTTGAGGATTAAGGCCAATATTAGAGTTGATAATCTCTTTTTCGATAAGAGCTAAATTAGCTTTATCCCAAGGTTGAACTACCAATGTACGCGGATCCGGAGTATTAATACTGGCCACTTGATTAAGGGGCATCTTACTACCATAATTTTCAATACTGATACCTTCAAGGATTGCAGGATTTGCTTTCCCTGCCCTTAGTTTATGCAACTCTTTTTCCAAGTGGTCAATACTCGATTGCATGCTTTCTTCAGCCATTTCTAAACACATTTCAGCTTCTTCAGTCATAGGGTAATAGTTTTAAGTATTATTATTAGTAGGCAAATTTACAATTAATTTTTTATGCTACAAATATATGTTTTATCTGATATAATAATTCATTACTTCCCGATAAAAATTCAAAATGCAATTATCTATTTATTAGACAAGGGCATGCGATGTATTAAATCATTGATATTCAAAATTATGTTCCCTAAAACAAAGAAGAAAGTAAAAAGTACAATACTTGATAAGCAATACAGTTTTATTGAATTCAAAAAAAATAATGTTATCTCCCCTTTTTCTTAAGGGAGAACCGAAAGAGGAATTTCATAAAAGAATTAGAAAAATAGAGCATTAAAAAAGCCGACTTTATCCATTGCTGATAAAGTCGGCTTTCATATTAAAGGTTTAAAACGGACTACCTTCTGCCCCCTCTTTGCATATTAAAGATTTGAAAATAATGTTGGAAAGTCCCCTCAGCTTCTTTCATCAATTTATCTTGATGATAGGTTTTTGCCAAACGAGCTATCTCCTGCTCTATATAAAGCGCATTACGTTTTTCGTTGAAATACTCATTGGGATTTTGAGCTGAGAAATAGAATACCAGATTATGAGAATAAAGTCGATTTAACTCATTTAAAATAGCAGTTGCTTTCTTAGTATTACCAACTTTATAATAATCCTCAGCTATAGGTACCATAAAATAATCGTAAGGAACAGTGCTTTCAGGAAGTACAGTCATGCATTTGTCCAATACTTTTTCTGCTTTTTTGTATTTTCCTTCTTTAACCAGCTCATTGGCCAAGCGGGCAAAATTACTTCGATAATTGCGAATAGAACGCATGTGATTTTCATCAAAATAAACATTCGGATTATTAATATTACCATAATCAAAAACATTCATTAACTTATCGTAAAGCGTATCTGTATTGACTCTACCATAGCTTCCCAATTGAAAGCTTCCGGTAGTTTTGATGGGTACAAGGCGATAAGCCATTCCATCCAACTGGAAATAATTCATTAGGTTGAGATAAGAATCAGCACCGGTAGTAGTAGCAAAATATATTGGTCTATTCCAATCAAAATCGCCCAGCATATCCATTAACATAAGATTATTCTTCTGAACAAGATTTTTATTGATTTTCCATTTTACCTTATCCACTATCAAGGCACTATCTTTTGCCGCTACTGTACCATTATGAAGCACTTTATCCTTATTTACATCCACATAAACTAATTTTGTGGGGAAATAATTCATACTGGTACCATCGCGCAATGGATATTTTGTCTTTGGATTGTTACTAAAGAAAAACCTATTGATATCCTTAAGTTTGTAGTACTCTCCTTTTCGAGCTACCCGTGGATTTTCAATAAAATAGCCCACATCATTGGTACCTTGAATATACTGATCTCTAGTGATATCCATGGGGATAGGCTTTGCCGAATATGTTTTTCTGCGCATCTGATCCACATACCAATCGGTATTAAATAGACTTAAATTTACCACTTTAATATCAGTACGAATGCCTTCTACTTCTTGAGCATACCAAAGAGGGAAAGTATCGTTATCTCCATTGGTAAATAAAATAGCATTGGGAGCACAAGAATTCAGATAGTTTTTGGCAATATTTAAAGTATTATAACGCCCTGATCTGTCATGATCATTCCAATTTTGTTGTGCCATTCTACCCGGAACAACCAGTAGCGCAATTCCAAAGGTAGTATATGCCACCACCTTATCGTTAGCATATTTCTTAAGCCACTCATAGAGAGCCAATACACCAAGTCCAATCCAAATGGCAAAGGCGTAGAAAGAGGCTACATAAGCATAATCACGTTCACGAGGTTGGTATGGGTACTGATTAAGATAAACCACAATGGCAAGCCCGGTCATAATAAATAGGGCAAATACCACAATGCCATCCTTATAACTTTTTACAAAATGGAAATACAAGCCCAGCAAACCAAGTATCAAAGGAAGGAAGAAGTAGGTATTATGTCCTTTGTTTTGTTGTAAATCGAAGGGCATTTTACTCTGATCGCCCAAGCGGGCATTATCAATAAAAGGAATACCCGAAATCCAATTGCCATGGTCCTTTTCGCCATTACCTTGAATATCATTTTGCCTACCCACAAAGTTCCACATAAAATAGCGCATATACATATGACCTATTTGATAACTAAAAAAGAAATGCAAATTATCAGCAAAACTGGGTACTGAAAGCAATTTCTTTTGTCCATCAGCATCTGTCACCTGTATCTTACGTGGATTATCGCTCATATATTGCTTATATACTTCCGCATGAATAGGTCTTTGATTACTCCACATTCGTGGAAATATGGTAACAAAACGAGGATCGTAAACAGGAATTCTATTTTTACGTGGATCAGTAAGAATATAGGCTTCCTTGAGACTATAACTTGAATTATGTGCTTTTTTAAGATAAGCTTCTGCTTCTCTTCGGTATTGGTAAAACTTAATTAATCCGGGATCGCCCAATTTAATATCGGTAGAATTTCTAAGTCTGCTTTTATTAACAACGCAATACGATTTGGTATAAACAGGTGACTTATCTTTCCATTCATTCTGAGGCAATGCCGGAGCGTTAAAATAGGGCCCTTTGAACAATGGCCTGTCACCATATTGCTCTCGATTAAGGTAAGCCAGCAAACTGGTTGCGTCCTCCGGATTATTTTCATCAATAGGAGTATTGGCATTGGAACGTACAACAAGAATAAAAAATGAAGAATAACCAATAATAAGGAATGTTATTCCTAAAATAATAGTATTAGCAATAAGCTTTTTCTTCTTTTTTGTATAATATAAACCCCAACTTATAGCTGCTATAAGAACCACAAAATAAATGATAGTTCCTGTATGGAATGGTAATCCAAAAGTATTAACAAATAACATCTCGAAATTACCGGCAAATATTACAATCCATGGAATAATACCATACATAACAAAAGCTAAAATAATAATAGATATAATACCACTATAGATAATGCCTTTGGTAGTTGCATTGTACTTTTTGAAATAGTAAATATAAACCAAAGCAGGGATAGTAAGCAAGTTAAGCAAGTGCACACCAATGGATAGCCCAACCATATAAGATATTAATATCAGCCAACGGAATCCATTTTTTTCATCAGCCACCTGCTCCCACTTAAGCATTGCCCAAAAGACAAAAGCCGTAAAGAACGATGACATGGCATAAACCTCACCTTCAACAGCGGAAAACCAAAATGAATCACTGAAAGTGTAAGCCAATGCGCCAACAACACCACTACCTAATATTGCTATTAAATTTGCTCCTTTAAGTTTACTGTCGTCACCTTTAGTAACAATTTTACGAGCAAAGTAAGTTATTGTCCAGAATAAGAATAAAATAGTAAAACCACTGGCAAGAGCCGACATGGTATTAATCATACGGGCTACATGAGAAGGATCACTGGCAAAAAGGCTAAAAAATTTGCCCATAAGTTGAAAAAATGGAGCTCCCGGAGGGTGACCAACCTGTAATTTATATGCCGTAGCAATGTACTCACCGCAGTCCCAAAGACTGGCAGTGGGTTCCGATGTAAGAATATAGACAGTGGAGGCAATGGCAAATACCAACCAGCCTGTCCAATTGTTAAGCTTCTTAAATGACTTCATACGAGTTTGTTGTAATAATTTATCAATTAATTTACAGTTTTTGAAAGCCCCAATAATATGGTCCCATTTCTAAGGGCACGAATGTATAAAAAAAAAGAAACCTTTTTAAGTTCTTTAGCTATATTTAACAAAAATTATAGCTTATTTGTGAAAGAGTAGAAAAATGATAATCCCCATTTGCAATGGAAAATAATAACCATTACTTTGACATTCTCAGAATCAATAAAATGAAAAAATATCTTAAGAACAAATTTATAAATATAATTTTACTCCTCCATAACCGAAAGGGAACACAAGTATTTATAGAATTTTATAAGTCTGCTGTTTGCTGGTTTTATCTTTAATTTTATTGAAGGTTCATTTAGACGACTGGAAAATATTTTGTGCTATTGCAAGCGTAAAATACAACTAACCCGAGGATTATACTATTAGCGTAGCTATTTAACCCGAGAATTATACTATTAGCATGGCGATTTAACCCGAGAATTATACTATTAGCTTGTCATTTCTATACTTTTATTGTACCTTTATGGGCTACATCAAAGAGCTTATGATTAAGAGAAGTATAAAACAAAGTATAGTTAACAACCTTAGTCTAAAGGAAGTTACCATAATCATTGGGGCCCGACAGATTGGAAAAACTACTGTTTTGAAAGAAATAATTACAGATTTAAAACTTTCAGGGAAAAAAGTAGTCTATTTTAATCTTGATATTGAGGATGATAACAAGCATTTTGCCACACAACAACAGCTATTGAATAAGATCAGACTGGAAGTTGGAACTGATAAAGCCTATGTCTTTATTGATGAGATACAGCAAAAGGTAAATTCGGGAAAATTTCTAAAAGGAATTTTTGATATGGACTTGCCTTATAAGTTTGTTGTTACAGGCTCCGGGAGTCTTGAGCTGAAAGAAAAATTATCGGAATCGTTGACAGGTCGTAAGCACCTTATTGAAATGAAGGCAGTAAATTTCATTGAATTTGTGAACTATAAGACCAATTACAAATACGAGAATAGAATTGATAAATTCTTTAAAATAGAGCCTCAAAAAACAAGTTTATTGCTAAATGAATATCTGTCTTTTGGTGGTTATCCGGCTGTTGTTACAGAAGTTACTGCGGAACGAAAACTGGAAATTATGAATGAGATATTTATTTCTTATATTACCAAAGATATTTCCTTCCTGCTTGGTGTCCGCTATCCCGACAAATTTGTAAAAATGATTAAGTTACTAGCTGTACAAGTTGGTGGAATACTAAATTATTCGCAATTGGCACAGGATATTGGAATCAGGGTAGAAACACTAAAGACTTTTCTATGGTATGCTGAGCAAACTTATATTATTTCTATAATAAAGCCCTATTTTACAAACCGGAAAAAGGAACTTACAAAATCACCAACAGTATATTTCAATGATATTGGAATGTTAAATTTTAGTAGAAATAGATTTGAAGTTAATAACACTGATAGAATGATATTCCAGAATTTTATTTTCACTATTCTAGACCAAAAGTTTAAACAAGGCTTATCTGAAATAAACTTCTGGCGATCAAAAGATAAAGCCGAAGTAGATTTTGTAGTACATATCAAAGAGGGAATAATGCCAATAGAAGTGAAGTATAAGAATATACAAAAGTCAACAATTACTCGCTCGTTCAGAAGCTTTGTTTCCAACTATAAACCCAATAAAGGAGTTTTTGTAAATCTTAGTTATCGTGATTCAATAATTATTAATAAAACAAAGGTTGATTTTATTCCTTATTGGGAGTTGTATTTATAGACAAAAAAAATTATATACCGAAAAAATTTATAGCATTTTTTTACGAATGAAAAATGTCAACCACTCTTTTTCTAAGTTTTAATCTGTACTCCAAATTTTATTGCCTATAATGCCAGTTGATGAGGATCAATTATTACTATTATTTTTTATTT
>WGCS01000258.1 GCA_015493685.1 Bacteroidales bacterium | reverse complement strand
GATAGTTTATCACAATACTACTCGAATGCACGCATTGAAATAGACAGTATGAAATCAATATATTCCTACGGAAGCATTCAAGCACAAAACACAATGTTTACAGCAATAGATACCAATAATTTCTATTCTGCCTTCAGTATTTATGGTCAGAACAATACACGTTTTGGTAATTGTAGCTTTGAATTTGGACAATACGGTTTATTTGCTAATATGAGTAGTGGTGGAAATAGTTTTATTTTAGATACCTGTACTTTTACGCATAACTATGTGGGCCTTTATACCTCAGACCAGAATATTGATTTGAATACTTGTAATATTAATTATAATCTTGATTATGGATGGATTGGAACTGGAATGCAGGCCAATTGTAATGCCACGCAATGCCAGTTTAATCACAATGGATATTCAGGAATTAAATTTGATAGTCAATTAGGTGTAACATTAAATATTCGCAGTTCACAAGTCAACTACAATTATCAGCATGGAGTAGAAATAGAATCTGGATCATTGCAAGCCAATTGTAGTGAATTCAATCACAATAACTATTCAGGAATTTACGCTAAAGATAAATCAAAAATCATTCTTTCTGACAATTCTCGAAACTCTATAAGATACAATTATATAGGCATATTATTTAATAAAGCTAGTTTTTTGCGTTTACGTAATGGTTATAATAATTTCTCTGCCAATCAATATTATTTGATAGGTGAAATGTTGCCTGATAATTACTATATACCTAATGCGCCACCACATAGTATTGACATTAACAACAACCTTATGCCTGCATCATCTTTCCAAGGGACAAATAGTTTGCCTGTGAATTTATACTTTACCGATCCTCAATACTCAGCATCTTATCAATTGTCAATGGTTGGTTGGACACAAAATATCAATTCTTGGCAGTGCGTATGCCCTAAATCACTAATACCATTAAATTATGATAATTATAAACTATTTGAGGCTTTAAGTTCTATATCATTAATTAAAGATCCTCCTTTTTTTCAAAATACTTATTTAGTAGATGCATTAAAATCAGCAGCCATGCAAATGAGTTATGGTGATAAGTTTATAGGCAATGATACTTTAGCCATTGCGATGTTTAAGAGTATATTTGATACTATTCCACCAAATATTAATAAGGATGAGCAGTGGGCTATAGACCAATCTTTGGGATTAATGATGACAGCCTTAACTAATGCCATTGAACATAAATTAATAAATCCGGATCGGGCTATGGACGGAATGCCAATTAACGAATATGTTGCTATGATAGGAGATGAAATACAAAATAGATTAAATGATGTGGAATATGCCAATGCCTATGCCAAAGAACAGGAAGCCTATTTTCATCTGCTAATGGCACAAATGTACCGAGCGGCTGAACATTACGATTATGCCTTAAGTATATTACAGAATGACAACTACTTCTTTAATACGACCTTAAAGAATCAAGCTGATTATTGGAATTGTATATGCGATGCTGAAAACCAACTCTTAAAAGGCAACATTGAACGTTCACAATATAAAATGCAAGTTGATAGCTGTCATACATTAAGTTCAGCACGCAAAGCAATGTTTATGCCCATACTTGGACAAACAAAGGTAGTTCCAATAGGTACGGAAAATCAACTATTAGGTATTTATCCAAATCCTACTAAGCAGTTTATTGCGGTTGAGTTTACATTGAGTGTGAAAGAAGTAAGCGTTGAATTAAGCGATTTAAGTGGACGATTAATTTGGCAAACCACCAAAATCGTAAACGGCAAACAGCTCCGATTAAAACTGCCAAAGGTAAGTTCAGGTAGTTATTTGCTAAAAACTACAACCGAAAGCCAAGTGTTTAACAACAAAATTATAATTAGATAGATAATTAACTCATTAACAGAGGTAAAACTACGTATTTGGTTTTACCTCTGTTTTATTGTATTTTTGTAAAACCTTAAATATTAGAAGATATGAAAAAGATAGCAATAGTAATATTGATTTTAGCAATAGCATTTAGTTATTCGTGTAAGAAAGAAGGACGAATGGTTCAAACCACAATTAGTGGCACATTATTAACCAATGGTACAAATGATAAAATTAAGATGTCAATTGAAATTGACCGTCCACAAGTGAAACTATATGAACAAAAAGACGGCCCGGATATTTATGCAAATGGTTCTAAGGAGATAGCCTCTGTTACAGTTGATAAAAATGCAAGGTATAATTTTGATATGGAATTGAATGAACAGAATACCTATTTTATTGGTTTTAGGAATTTGGATACAACTATTTATATTTCATCACCAGACTCATGGTCTGTGCATGATGAAACTAAGCGTTTTAATTATATAACCCCAGGCACCTCAAATAATGTTAATCTCTACTGCCTAGCCAAAAGCTGGGTGCGCCCAAGGTTTATTAATACGAATCCTGACCCTAATAATGTAGATGTGTTTGAATATAGAGGAGGTATTGGGACTCTTGTTCAACACCAAATGGGACCGTATCTACACGGAAATACTGATTCAACATTTTCTAATATGATACACAAAACCTGGAGCGGAACATATAAATATGGTGTGCAAAAGCCACCGTATGCTCATACAATAGAAGGTAAGCTAACCCGTAATGGAGTAACAACAGATGTAGAGATTGAATATTTTGCACCACCATTTGATACTAGTATTGTTGATATTAGATATTAAATATGAATTTAAATGCTAACCCTCGCAGCCATACACATCCCGATAAAGAGTTTCTTGACTTTCGCTCCAAAAAGCGAAAGTTTAGAATCTCTAAATCGGGAAGAGTATGTCTGCCCTACCCCGCAAAGAAAAGCACAGTAGGCAACACACGATATACTC
>WGCS01000257.1 GCA_015493685.1 Bacteroidales bacterium | reverse complement strand
CTGATAAAACACATCTGCGAAACCTCTTTGATAAAACTAAATCTCAAAATGACAAAGAACGATTTAGGCTTAATGAGCCCAATTTATTTAATTATTAGAAACGTCCCAATTTTAATGGGACACTAGTAACAATATCTTGCATTTAAATTATCGAAAGCAATTTTCAATAAAATTATGATTATGAAATATTGTATAGAAAATAAAAATTGGTATTATAATGGTATGATTTATGCTAACAAGTGTACTTTATATTTTTAATATTTTTAAAGCGAAAATGATATGAATACTAATTTTTTTGGTTTTATAGCAATAGTAGTATTATTGTTTCTTAGTTCCTGCGATGTTTTGCAACAAGTAGGTAATGAGGTAGTTGCCGCAACAGATAATTCTACACAAAACAATTCTTTAACTCAGCAGGAGGTAGTTAGGGGTTTAAAAGAAGCACTCAGAATAAGTACGGATACCGCGGTAGCTATTGTGTCGAAGCCCAATGGTTTTTTTGCTGACGCACTTATTAAAATTAGCCTTCCTCCACAGGCTCAAGGTATTATTAAGAATAAAGATAATGCGATATTAAAAAGTATGGGTATTAGTACTAAAATCGATGAAGTGGTATTGCGGCTCAATAGAGCGGCAGAATCGGCTTCCAAAGAGGCTACTCCTATCTTTATCGATGCCATTAAAAATATGAATATTGCCGATGCATTTGCGCTTTTAAAAGGAAGCGATACGGCAGCAACGCATTATTTTAGAGAAAAAAGCTATGGAGCACTTTATGTAAAATTCAAACCTATTATAAATCAATATCTTAACGCAGATTTAGTGGGTGGAATTTCCACAAATCAGGCTTGGAATAACTTAACGAAAGTATATAATCAGGCAGCTCGTTTTTCCACCGGCTTAACTCCAATAAATACTCAGCTTGATGATTATGCCACCAAAAAAGCCATTGATGGTTTATTTGTGAAATTGGCAGCCCAGGAAAAACAAATTCGAAAGAATCCTATCGCCCGAGTTAATGATATCCTTAAGCGTGTGTTTGGAGTAAAGAGCTAATTGGTCTATTAATTTTGCCTTTGGATTGCTTATGATTCTATGAATGGCCTCCGTGGGCATAACCTCCTGCTTCATCATGTGTTATATGTATGGCTACGGGATGTCTATCGAAATAATCCATGGTATGTTTCATGTCTTTTACCAGCAAATTAGCCATATCGTAACTAAATCCATGTTTTACAAGTATGCGTTGAATTACCATATCGTTTCTATTGGCCGGCATTGAATAAGCGGGGACAAGCCAGCCTCTCATTCTAAGTCTGTCTTCAAAATCGTAAAGGGTAAAGTTAACATCAGCGTTCTCTTTTAATCGCCATGAAACAGCGGGAATGCCTCCTTCTCCATTATAAACCATTTCGAAAGGCCCTATCTTTTCAATTTCTTTGGCCAAATATTTAGCTGTATCATAGCAGGCTTGGTGTATTTTACGGTAACCTTCTTTTCCCAAGCGAATAAAATTATAATATTGTGCAATAATTTCTCCTCCAGGACGGGAAAAGTTAAGGGCAAAAGTGGGCATATTTCCACCAAGGTAGTTAACATTAAAAATCAAATCGCTGGGGAGTTCTTTGGCATCTCTCCAGATAATCCATCCCACTCCTAATGGTGATAACCCAAATTTATGTCCTGAAGCATTAATAGATTTAACCCTTGGCAAGCGAAAATCCCAAAGCAAAGCGGGGTCCATAAAAGGAGCTAAGAATCCGCCACTAGCTGCATCAACATGGATAGGAATATCTAACCCTGTCTCTTTCTCAAACTGGTCTAAGGCATCACTTACTGCCTTTACCGGTTCATACTGACAAGTGTATGTTACTCCTAATGTGGGGATTACACCGATAGTATTTTCATCACAACGTTTCAATACTTCTTCCGGCGACATTATCAGCCTACCTTTCTCCATGGGGATTTCTCTTATTTCCACATCCCAATATCGACAGAACTTATGCCAGCATATTTGTACGGGCCCAGTAACTAAATTGGGTTTGTCGGTAGGCTTTCCATTCTTACGTTGACGGGCACGCCAATTCCATTTCAGTGCCATTCCTCCTAACATCGCTGCTTCGGATGATCCTGTTGTTGAAGTACCAATGGTGTTTTCTGCATCAGGAGAATTCCATAAATCGGCAAGTAGATGGACACATTTAGCTTCTATATTCGCTGTTTGTGGATATTCATCCTTATCAATCATGTTTTTATCCATATTCTCACCCATAAGTTGTTTTACCTCCGGTTCCATCCAAGTAGTACAGAAGGTTGCTAAGTTCTGTTTGGAGTTTCCATCGAGTAATAGTTCGTCATGGATAGCATTGTAGACTACTTTTGCCTCCTTTTGCTCTTTGGGGAAAATAAAACTTGACATGCATTCCTTTAATTCTGAAGAAGCATAAGTATCGCCTATTAGATCTTCGAGGATGGTATTTTTTTCATGAAGTGCCATAATATGTATATTTAAAATAAATAGTTTATTTGTTGTTGTTTTGAGCCCATGAGGTTTTCTTGAGCCCAAAGATAATAAAAGGAACGCTGATAAATGCCAATAAACTTATGGCAAGAATAATAATATATAAGCTTGAGCTGCTTACAGGTAAAGGATTAGGAGGAATAAAGCCGATAAAGAAACAGGCAATTGCCGTAAGTGCACCAATGCTACTAACCAACCATATACCCACTTTGCCTCCCGGTATTTTAAAGGCGCGTGCTACATTAGGCTTTTTATAACGTAATTTTACGGCTGCCGCAAATAAGACAACATACATAATGCAATAAAGAATAACGGCAATGGATGTAAGGATAAGAAAAAGGCTGTTAACATCATTGACCAATAAAAAAAGCAAGCCGATGAAAGAGATTAATATGGCTTGTAGAATAAGCATCCGTGTGGGTACTTTTGCTGTATTGGTTTTATGAAAAAAGCGAGGAAGATTTCCTTCAATTCCTGCTGCCCATAGGCCTTTGATTGGCCCTATTACCCATGTACTTACTTGACCGGCAGCTCCCATGGCAATTAAAAATGCCAGTATGGGAATTAACCATTGCAAGTGATATTCATTAAAAAGTATCGAAAAAGTTTCAATGGAACCATTAACATAATCAATTTCGTTGGAAGGAACGATAAAGCCAACAGCGAAGGCTCCTAATAAAGTGAGTATAAAACCTATGATAGCTGCAGAAAAAAGGGCAATGGGAAAATTACGCTGTGGGTTTTCAACCTCGTTGGCGTGATTGGCAGACACTTCAATGCCGGCAAAACCAAAAATAAAATTAAGAAACAATAGTAAAGCGGTGGTATTTGTTAGTGAAGGTAATAAATTTGTTTTACTTAGTGTCAAATCCATGTGAATGGGATTTCCTTTGGCAGCATAGAATATTCCACCGGCAATAATTAATATCATTGGAGTAAGTACGCCTATGGAAAGAGCTATTGTTGATATTAAACCCGAACGCTTTGTCCCTTTAAAATTTAAAAATGTAGCAATCCAATAAGTGATGATAATAGTGGCAGTAATAAAATACTTATTATCTCCCAACGAAGGATCAAAGACATAAGCTAAGGTACCTCCCACATAAGCGAGTATACTTGTCATTCCGAAAATACTTTGAATCCATTGCAACCACACCGAAGCAAAGCCTATTCGTGTTCCAAAAGCAGCCTCAATCCAATGAAATACTCCGTTTTGAGGCCAGCCGGTAGCTAGTTCAGCAGAGACTAATGCAATGGGTATCAAAAATGCAAATACGGTGATAAAATTAAAAAAGATCATTTGGAGACCCGTTTCTGCCATCGCAGGTAAATTCCGCAAAGTCATGAATAAGGCAGCTGTCATAAACATTAATGGTATGACAGTTATCTTTTTACCTGATGTTTTGGAATTTATTTTTATACTCATAGTAATTCATATAAACCTAAAAAAGCGTTTTTAAGTTAATTGATAATTATTTCATAATTTATTTTAAACTGGGGTATATCTGTAATTTCTAGATTTGTTTTGGCAATAAAAAATACTACATCAACAAATGCTAATGAATTATAAAAGGCCTTGCTGATGTAGTATATTAGGTATCAATTAAATGTAAATAATATTAAAAGTGCGTATCTCTTATTAGTGTATCGCTAATATGGGGATATCAACATGATGGAGGATGCTTTCCAGCTTGTTTTCTCCAAAAATCTGCCCCCAGATAGTCGTCCTGTGAGCGTGCAGTGCTATAAGTTGTACTTCATGGTCTTTTATAAAATCGCTTAAGGCATCAACAATGCCATTATCGGGCAAAACGAAAAAATCAATGGATTCATTTCCTTTAAAATGAGGCTTAACAATATCTTCCATCTCTTGCTCTTCATTGAGCATATCACCAATATGAATGCAGTGAGTTTTTACATTTAGTGGTTTTACAATAGCAAGAAATTGCTCAATTTCTTCAATGGAATGTTTCTTGAAATTAGTGGCATAAATAACTTCTTTGAAAGTATGATACGAAGCATTTTCAGGAATGGCAAATACTGGAATTTGGGATTTACGTAATAGTAATTCACTAATATTTTTAGACAGCTTAGAGGGGCTGTTCTCATTGGCAATACCTACCATTATAATATCAATCAAATCAGATTCTACAATAATATTAATATCGCTAACCAATGCTCCAAAGTCAACAGAATACTCAACATTAACATTGGAAAGGTGTTTAGCCCGGGCGCCATCAGCAACTCTTTTTTTAAAATTAGCTAACTTAGCTTCTGCTTGAGTGTCCTCTAATTGATAAGCTTGACGCATCTTTTCCTCATTAATTTTTCCAATGCCATCACCATAATTTGCACTTTCACCAAAAATAAGAGGGACAATAGTATTATAAAAAATAATTACCCTTGCACTATGATGTTTTGCATATTCAATGGCATATAAAGTGGTATGTAGCGAGTTGTCGCTAAGGTGAACAGGAACGAGTATTTTCTTAACTTTATTCATCTTTAGTTTAT
>WGCS01000256.1 GCA_015493685.1 Bacteroidales bacterium | reverse complement strand
TAACTATTGTTTTTAAATTACTTCTTTTTTAAGGTTGCAACTTTGGTCATTTTCATACTACCATCTAAAGCAACATAAACAACAGTATTCCAAATTTCTCCATTGTCCAATTGAAAATCGATATCATAGTTTCTTCCTTTTACGATTTGAGTTTTAACCGATACAATTTTATCCAATTTAGCAGAGGTATTCATCTGTTGCAGAACAAAATGTACAGCTTTTTCAACTTCGGGAGTTATTTCCGTTTTACTCCATCCACCTGCCAGTTGTCTTGGCTGTTTGTTTAGGTGAATCCTTCCGTGATAAATCGAGCCTACCACAAAAATATCTTTGATGTGCATAGGGTCAACCTTAAAAGGATTTTCTGCGAGGATTGTAAAATTAGCCTCTTTACCCACTTTAATGGAACCTATTTTATTGTCTAGTTCAAGGGTATGGGCAGCAGCGATTGTTATTGCCGTCATAGCGGTGAACATATCAATCCTTTGGTCTTGTGTAATTTTTGTTCCTTCGCTGGTAACACGATTTACAGCAGTCCATACAAGCGTTAAGGGTTCTGCCGGTGCCATGGCAAAGTCGGAATGAAACGACATTGGAATATCTCTATCAACCAATAACTTCATATCCACTAAATTTTTTGCTCTCTTAGGTCCCAATCCATACTTCGCGTATTTATCGGACAAAGCCCATAAATAATACGGATTTACAGAAGTCTCGATTCCCAACTTTTTCATTTCATCAGCCTGATCGGCAGTAAAATAGCCTAAATGATGCAATGTTAAATGATGATTTTTTCGTGGATTTCGTTTCATCATTTTACGGGTAATATCGATGCAGCGCTGAATTCCCAAATCGCCATTGGCATGAATATGAATTTTATAGCCTCTGTCCCAATAGTAATTCATTTGCTTTTCGAATAAAGCAAGCGGTGTCATCCACTTGCCTTTAAATCCATCGGTATAAGGTTCTTTCATTTGCATGGCCAAAGAATAAATAGCTCCATCAGCAAATAGCTTAACCTGCTTTGGCAATATTTTGATGTTATCTGTATTGTATTTAGCAGGTGCTGATTCCATAAATTCCGTAGCTTTTTCGATACTCCCTTTCATATTGGTGAGTTGAGTTCCATTCAAGATATTATAAACTTCATAGGGAGGGTTTTTATCCATTTCTGCTTTTAATAAGTTGTACTCCATATCGAAATCCACATTTGGGAAACCGGGCTCGTCGATGGTTGTAATTCCATTTTTTTCCATAAGCGCAGTCATATCTTCCAAGCCTTTTGCATATTTTTTAGGGTTAAGCATATACTTACTTAGCTTGGGAGCCATAGCCATCCATCCACCTTCAAAAAAATGTCCATCATCCCAATCTACTTGTGGATTCTTTTTATAATCAGCTTCTTTTAAGTTCACCATCTTAATGGCTTTATCATTAAAAAATGCTTCATGAAAAGAACGATGTAAAACTACTACCGGCACATTAGGGGCGATTTCGTTAAGGATTTTTCTGTTTAATTTGCCATGCCACAACTGATGATAACCCCAAATAAAAAGGATATCGTCTTTTTTTCCATTTTTAGCAATAGATTCTTTCAATCGCTTGATAAACTCTTCGTGGGTACCCACACCTTTCTTTACACCCTCGGGCACATTCCAATCGTGAGGAGCAATAATATCACCGGATAAAATTACTGCTGCAATAAGTGGATGCAAATGGGGTTCTATAAAACCCGGCATCATAGTTTTTCCTTTTAAATCATATTGCATAGCATTAGGATATTGCTTTTCTGCCTCATTCTTTTTTCCTACAAATACAATTTTGTCGTTTTGGCGCACTACTGCCTCGGCATATTCGGGTTTATTGCCTTCCATGGTGATAATATCGCCACCAAAATAGATGGTTTTTGTGCTATCAATTTGTGCTGTTTTAGCTGCACTTTTTTGACTTTTATTATTGCAACTAAACAGTGTTAGCACTGCCATTGTCATAATTAGTAAATATATTTTCATTATTCTCCTTATTGATTAAATTATTAGAAAGTTTCATTCACATTCAAGAATAGTCCTTGGGCTCCATAAGCGCCCCAAGCATAATCCATGGTTATATTTGTTCTAGATGCTTTATTCATCATAAATCGTAAGCCTAGTCCATATCCAAAATCCATATACTGAAATAAAGCAATGTCTGCATCTTTATTACTTGCAGTTGTTGTATTTACAAAAGCAACAGCCCCCATAAAATCAGGATTATTCTTTGTCCCCAAAAGATGAACTCTATATTCCAACTCAGAATAAACTAAATTTTCTCCTCTAAATCTTCCTTGTGTATAGGCTCTGCCCGAGCGACCAAATTGATCCCAACCTAAGGCGGGTAAATCTAAATAGGGTAAATGACCTGATGTTTGAAAATTACCATATACCCAAAATGCCAGCATCTGGCTGGGCTGTGCCTTTTTAGATAAATTGATATAGTCTCTGTATTCTACCCATAAACTGGAAGAAGACTGGTCGCTCCCTAATAATTCAGGGTTGTATCTAAAAGTTATTAATGCATACATTCCTTTGTATGGCGTGGCTGCATTATCACGGCTATCATACATGGCATTTAGTGAAATTCCCGATAAGGTATATTTTTTAGGATTGTAACCATAATGAGTAGAATAGGCGTAATGGCTCGTAATAATAGGTTGCTTTCCTCCTGTAGTATCCAAATTCAATAGATTGTCATTTATATCGGAATGTATATCTAGATGATAACCAATACCGGCATAGAAGTTAGTTTGGACTTTTTTTAGTACTGTTTCGTGAAACCGTAAATACTTGAATCTCATTAGCTGCGCATCGGGCACCGGTTTAGAAAACATACCGTCTTTGTATTCGTATCCGCTGCCAGAGGCTAGTTTTACAGACTGCGGACCTGTCCCTAAACCATAAGTAGGTTGCGAAGTATTGAAATACCGCCAGTCTCCCAATAATACCCAGTTGTCTTCAGACAGATACAGATTGGTTTTGAAAGTAAACATCAACTGTTTTTTTGTGGAATAGGTAAACGCCCCCAGCGATGTTGACATTCGTGTATTTGATGGCTCGCCAACAAACATACTGGTTGAAGCGGCCAAACCATACAACACTCCAAATGTCGGGTTAACTGCAATTACAGGTAATGGTGAAAAATATACTTTCCCTTTTTGAGGACCTTGTTTTACTATTACACTATCCTTAGTTTGGGCAAAGACTGCACTCGAACTTAATACTATAATTAATAATAAAATACTTTTTGATTTCATTGTCATTTTTTTAATGAGTGTCATTATACGTTTATACTTGGTATTTTAAATTATTGCTAATAATGGTTTGTATAAGTATAGGAATCGATTGCGGAAATCAAAATTTTCATGTTACGACTAAATTTTATGCGGGCTACAATGTTAATATTGGCTTAACCCTATACTAATTAGGACAAAATTATTTTCGAGGCAAATATAGATATAAATTTAAAGTAATGGGTATCTATTTGGTTTAGCAAGAAATGGCCGAGGGCGATCTTTGAACCGGTACTTATTGAGATGACTCAGGTCCAACTTTTTCGTTAGTGTTAGTTTGTGTTTATTTTGCCATCAAGGCGGAGGAGGCAATAGGGTATGGGTGTTGGAATCTATAAATTCAATTATTTAACTCACACTTATGTGCAGAAGCACTTTTATGCGAAGGCATAATAGAATGATTGACTTTATAAGATACGTTATATCATCATATTAACAAAATAAAATAGCTATAACTATTGATGGCCTTCTTTAGGATATCAAATAGGATAATATTGAATATAAATCAAATGAACGATTGATGTTCGTAATTATTAAGATCCTTCTGGTTTTGGATTTTCTCGGTATTGAATTAAACTTTGAGGCAACCGTCAGTAATATAGCGTGTTGCTCTGATAAATGCAGCTTTCTTAAAAATACTTCGAGTATGACAAATACTTATAAGTTAGCATCTTAATTGTAAGTCCTAAACTTTAGTCTATAATGATTCTCTTATTAATAGTATTATTTTTTGAGAATACAGTCAAGATATATACTCCTCTGGCAATATTAGATAAATCTAATCTATTTTTACTGTTCTTACTAAATTGATATTTTTCTATTATTCTACCTGAAATAGAACTTATAATCACATTGACAGACTTAGAAGTCTCTAAATTGAAAATACCATTTGAAGGATTTGGATAAATAAGCAATTTATTATCTCCACTATTTCTAACGACTCTAACATCAGAATACGTAGTAGTACCGTCAAAGTCAACTTGTTTTAATCTATAATACAAAATCGACTTAGGAACATCCATATCATAAGTAGAATATTGAATGAGAATATTCGAGTTACCATTACCATTAATTTTTTTGACATCATCAAAGTTAACATTATCTATAGATCTTTGCACTGTGAAATAGTCATTATCTATTTCAGAAGCTGTTGCCCACCTAAGCTCAACATCATTGCCAATAAGCTCAGCATCAAAAGAAATCAAGCTTACAGGAAGCGTTGAAAGAGCTTCTCGCCAATCGCGCTCACTAGTAGTAGAGTTATCATCATTGGGGAAAGATGTTGGTGATTGTCCATTGGTAGGGCCTTTTGTATCAGTGGATGAACTTCCATCTAAATCGAAAGCATTGTCTAATCCATCTCCATCAGAATCAATATTTAAAGGGTCTGTATTTGCAACACCATCTTTATTTGTGTCGTAAGCTTCAATAAAATCACTAGTGCCATCATTATCTGAATCTAAATCTAGATAATCAGGAGTGCCATCACCATCTGTATCAGTACTCCCAATTGCAGTACCTCCTGCATTACCATCATATCTATCATCCCAACCATTATTATTGGCATCTGCATTTAATGGAGCAGTATAATCAGCAGTAGTTTGAGCTTCAATTATATCAACTATTCCATCGCCATCAGAGTCAATATCCATATAATTTTTTATGCCATCGCCATCAGTATCGGCATTAGGCAGAGCTGTTCCACCATTGCCAGCATCTACATTATCATCAACGCCATTACCATCGGTATCTGTTATGGCGCCGCTACCAATTCTACCATCATTATCAGGATCACTTCCACCGGCTTCAACAACATCAGAAATGCCATCATTGTCAGAATCCAAATCATAAATATTTGGAATACCATCACCATCATAGTCACAATAAGTAGTTCTTGTAATATATAATTGTATGTCATCAATAAAGTTACCAACACTTGCATTTCCACTAGCAGTAGAAATAGATTCAAATCCAATTTCAATTTCTGTTACACCGGCAGGAACAGTATAGCTACTAGAATAGACTTTCCATGCAGTATTACCCGTTGCTGCTAATTGTTGAGTTGTAGGCGAACCGGTAGGGCCAACTTTTATAGCCATGGTATCAACGCCAGACCGTCCTCTATGGGCCACATTCCATCTTACTATATCTCCAGGCTCTACTGTAAGTGTCTGATACATACGTGCTGACATATTTGCATTAATTTCTGAGAAATATGTTCCTTCATAGGCGGGAACAGAATTAAAACCTGATTTCCATATTTCAATTTTATTATCACTTGCTGTGGTTTCCCATCCATAAATATTTGAAGCGTCAACTATTTCGTAAGTATTAGGGTAAACAGCATTATTTTCGAAATTTCCATTTTGAAAACTCTGCGATATGCAAATATTTTCATCATCGTCAAGTATGCCATCATTATCGTCATCTTGATCAGTAATATCATATATTCCATCACCATCAGTGTCTTTATCAATATATAAAGTATAGTCTTCAACCTCACCATAGCTATATGTTTCATCCGATGTAGCTGCGGCATTCCTTTTTAAAGAAACCCTTAATCTGGTTTTTGTGCCGGCAGCAGAGGAAGGGACAGTTATATTAACGGAATGCGGTCCGGCATTATTAGTGTTAGCCACAAGAGTGTAGGCTTCTCCTGCATCGGTGAAAACACCATTGTCATTCCAATCAATCCATGCATTAACATAATCGTTGGCATCAGGACTAATAGTAACAGCGAGACTATAGGTAGAACCGGGTAATAATACAGCAGTTTCAGTAGTAAAATCATCATAGCCGTCATCGCCATTACCATCGGCATCACTTCCTGTTGAAGCATTGCTAATACTACCAATATTTACATTACTTATATATTCATAAGCTGTATTTGTTCCTGAAGAAGCAGGGTAAGATTGTGAAAAACTAGTATGATAAACACCTAAAAATATGATGAAGGGTAAAATAAATTTCATAATTATGAGTAATTGAGTTAGAAAATTATATAT
>WGCS01000255.1 GCA_015493685.1 Bacteroidales bacterium | reverse complement strand
GCGTGGGATTAGGTTAAAAATAAAAAGTAAAAATTAGCATTCTAGGAATGGCATTATAAGGAATGAAGTTTGGAGCGCCGACAAAGACATAGAAAGAGCGGGAAGTTAATCGGTAGATACCGATTAAATCACCCGTTCGTCTTAGTCTTTGACTAGTGGAAGACTTTATTACTTATCAAGCCTTGAACTTTTTGCTTCCTTTTTGTTTCAAGACAAAAAGGAAGAGCCCGCCCGGCTTAAGGGTAAAATAAACATAAGTGAATACTCTGAATGTAAATCGAAAGCCTAATTCCACTTTTGGTTCTCCCTTTAAATAAAGGGAGATACCTTATTCTTTTCATTACTGTCCGGTAAAAAGAGGAGGATAATAAGCTGAGTTTGCCAAAGGCGATAACGTTATTAATCTCAATAAAGGTTTTGGTAGATTGAACATATTAACACCTTTTATGCAAGAATATCAGTATTTTTCCATTCTGCAATTAAGCAATATTTTTCCTTTCGACATATTATTAGAATATGATTCTACGGCCGCCTCAACATCTGCCAATCCATATTCCTCACAGAAATCTGTTTTCAATTCATTGGAAATCAGCCTATGCACCTTTTTTATACTCCCCAACGTTTTTATTAAACTCTGATCAGCAGAATAATTTCCCAAGAAAAAACCCCTTATCTCCTTCCTTTGCTGAAGCAATGTTCTCGGATCAAAAGAAGACTTCTCTTCACTAAGATTAGCATACATATAAATACGACTTTCCTCTGGAGAACAACGCACAAAATCGTCGGTACTCCGGCCTCCCAAAGCATCAAAATACAAATGCAGTTTCAATGTATCAGCCACTGCCTTAAGCTGTTCACAATAATCCTCTTCACTACTATTAAGTACATATTTTGCTCCCAAAGCTTTCAAACTCTCAAGCTGTTGCTGATTTCTCACCACACTTACCACCTCAATATTCTCTCTCTGTCCCAGAGCCACCAGCATTTTTCCCAACGCACCACCCGCCGCATTATTCAATAAAGCATGCTCCTTACTTTTCTTCGTAATATTCATAAAAGCAATTGCCGTCAATGGATTCACTATTGTCGAAGCCGCCTGCTTGGCATCAATGGACTTATTTACAGGCACCACATGCATGGCCGAACTAAGCATATACTCAGCCCACGTACCTCCACAACCTTCTGTAGAAGTACAACTTACCCTCTTTCCCATACGCATCGCCGCCAGCATTCCACCACCGGAAGCAACCACCGTACCACTCCCCTCAATACCGGGAATAACAGGATACTCCGGCTTGTGCGCATAAGTCCCCTGCAACATACTTAAGTCGGAAGGATTAATGGCGGCATAATCCATCTTCACCAACACTTGCCCCCGCTTTGGCTTGGGAATAGGCAACTCTCGCAATACCAATTTCCCTCCGGCAGACTCCTGCACCACGGCCCACATCTCTCTCAACTCAACTTTTTCTCCTTTCATAATACTCAATTTCTGTTTTCTATTCGCACAAAACTACAAAATCATTACACATCATTTTACTAATTATTTGGGCGGACGAACGGGCTATTCGCTATATCTCCTTATTGAAATTTTACATTAACCTACCAATTTAGTGAAGTCTATACAATTTAGTGAAACATATATACTATTTCCAATAAGGAGGATGCCGCTTCTATCCCTGCCGCAGCAGAAAGACTCCTTACCTACATTGTCCTCAAAGTGAAACTGCCGCTCATTTGTTCGGTCTGCTTAGCGATGGCTTCGCTGCCACTTTAACCTTTCAAGCCCCGTTTTATCGTCTACAAATACCAACTATCTCTGTTTTAAGCTCAATAATAAAAAGAAGCACAACAATACTTAAATATCGTATTCTATTAATAGTCAGAATTATAGTAGCAAATAAAAGAGTTAAAAATATTTTTTATTTAGTTTTATTCTAAATAAGGAAATTTTTAATATTTTTATGCCACTAAACTAAGCACCACACCCATGGGACAAAAAACCTACAAAGAAGACGAAAGTTACGAAACTGTAAAACAAATTTTCACCAATTATTTGGAGAAAAGAGGTCACCGGAAAACGCCTGAGCGCTTTTCCATTCTTAAAGAAGTATATGCCAGCGACTCCCATTTTGATATAGAGGCCTTATATCTACGGATGAAAAAAAACAAATACAGGGTTAGCCGAGCCACTTTGTACAATACCATCGATATTCTACTCCAGTGCAAACTGGTAATAAAACATCAGTTTGGCAATAATAGCGCCCAATTTGAGAAATCATATAAATTTAAACAACACGATCATATTATTTGTTCGGAGAATGGAAAAATTATCGAATTTTGTGATCCAAGGATTCAAGAGATTCAAGATTCTTTGGAAAAATTATTCAACATCAAAATTAATTATCATTCTCTTACTTTTTACGCAGATTGCCCTTCGGAGAAAGAGTCTGATTAACCAAATTGTTCTATGCACAGTATGAAAGTAGATGTTCTTCTTGGCCTCCAATGGGGAGATGAAGGCAAAGGAAAAATCGTGGATGTTCTAACCCCAAAATACGATATTATTGCCCGTTTTCAAGGCGGCCCTAATGCAGGCCATACTCTAGAATTTAATGGCCAGAAACACGTCTTGCACACCATACCCTCAGGAATATTTCATCCGAAGACCATTAATATTATTGGCAATGGGGTTATTATCGACCTGAAAATACTTCAAGAAGAGCTGGAAAAACTTATTGCAAAGGGAGCCAAGCCTAGCAAAAATCTGGTAATCTCAAAGAAATCACATCTTATCTTACCTTCCCATCGTCTTCTCGATGCTGCCTACGAAACATACAAAGGAAAAGCAAAAATTGGTTCTACCCTCAAAGGTATTGGGCCAACCTATACCGACAAAACAGCG
This sequence comes from Bacteroidales bacterium, assembly GCA_015493685.1. Classification (GTDB taxonomy): domain Bacteria; phylum Bacteroidota; class Bacteroidia; order Bacteroidales; family UBA1556; genus UBA6267. Next base: position 15,982 of record WGCS01000255.1, on the reverse strand, counting down.
CGTTTGGGGCTGAGAATGGGAGATTTAAATATGAAGAATTTCAAGGAACGCTACCAACAGCTTAAAGAACTTCACTTCGGTATTTTAAAGACCTATTCCTTTGATACTACAAAGCATAAAATTGATGGTTTAAGTTTTGAGGACTACGAACAAAAATGGATGCAAGCCATCGACTTTATCAAAGATATTCCCATACTCGACAGCGAACAATTTATCAATACTAGTTTACGTTCCGGCAAAAAAATATTAGCCGAAGGGGCACAAGGAACGCTACTGGATATCGATTTTGGCTCTTACCCTTTTGTAACCTCTTCCAATACCATTAGCGCTGCCGTTTGCACCGGCTTAGGCGTTGCCCCCAATAAAATTGGTAAGGTTTATGGCGTATTCAAAGCCTATTGTACCCGGGTGGGCAGCGGACCATTTCCTACTGAGCTTTTTGATAATACCGGCGAAGAGTTGAGACAAAAAGGACATGAATTTGGCGCCACAACAGGACGAAAACGACGTTGCGGCTGGCTCGATCTGCCTGCATTAAAATATGCTATTATGATTAACGGCGTTACCGATTTGATAATTACAAAAGCCGACGTAATGGATGATTTTGATGAAATAGAAGTTTGTACACAGTATAAAATCAATGAAACCAAAATTGATTATATGCCCTACGAAATTCTTGATGATAATTTAGAAGTTATACTGGAAACTCACCAAGGATGGAAGCAAACTATTACTGAAGCGATAAGGATAAAACAACTCCCTTTCCCTTTTATCAATTATATTCAATATATCGAAAAAGCCGTTGACTGTCCTATTACCATTGTCTCTGTAGGCCCCGACAGAAAGCAAACTATCTTTAGACATTAAATAATTTTATACAGAACCTAAATTTTGTTCCAATGAAAAAATTGATACTTTTTCTTTTCCTTATAGGCTTTACAGCACAATTTAGCACTGCCCAGAAGCTGATAAACGCCAAGAAAGTTCCCGCCATTGTAATACGCCATTTTGAAAAGAAATATCGCCATGCCGAAAAACCTAAATGGTATATTCTGGAAAAAGAACATAATTACCTTGTCAAATTTTACATCGGTAAGCTCAGGGCAGAAGTTACCTATACCAATGCAGGACGACAAATTCATTCAAAAATGGAGGTTTTTATAAGTAAACTCAACTCCAGAATAGCTAATGATATTCATAAAAATCATCGTGATAAAAAGGTAAAAGAAGCCTTCCTAATTGTAAATAGTCCCCGCGACAAATATTATTCTGTAATCTTAACCAAAAGCCAAGGAAGGAAAAAACCTCCATTGGTTTACGAAGCACAATACAATTTTAATGGGTCCTATCTTACCCTCTATGAACCTGAAATAAAAGATGACCCCAAAGCGGATAAAGGTCCTGATAAATACGAAAAAGAAATGGATAAAGAAACTCAGGAACTGGAAGGTGGTTACCAAGACCAAAAGATTGGAAAAAACGACCTGCCTTCTCCTGCAATATCCTATCTTAAAAAACATTATGGAATAGAATATCACTATAAAGAAATCTTCGCTAAGCATAATAATAAATATGGTGATTACTATTATGTGGTGCTTAAAAAACAAGGAGAAAAAGTGAAACATCTTTTCTATTTTGATATGTATGGTAAACTTATCAAAACAAAAGATGTAGATTTGTAAGGGGTATTAATATAGGCTAAAGCTGTTGCTATATCTTAATATTGGATTATTTATATCTATTTACTTTTAGAAAATTAAATAATTTATATCAAATTTTTATCTATTTTTGAGCATTAAGAAACTAAAGTGACATTATTAAAAATGTAATTATTTAAGGCTATATTCTAAATAAGTCGGCAAATAGTTTAATTAAAAAAACTTATTATCAAATTACACTAATAGTTTTCCATTGGGGGAAAACAAATAATTCGTTTAATTAGTAGTGTACTTAGATGAAAAAAAACGATGACGAGAATAGCACTTAACAGTCTTTGTAAACTTTTTAAACGAAATACTGTAATAATTAGAACTTAGCCTAATTAATAATTGCCTTGATAAAGACTTTGTTGTGGTATTGGTGAGATTACTGCCTCAATTTCATTTGGGAAATGATACGACTTATGAATAGTTTAATACTTAACTTTGAATATTCCTCTTCTTATCAATGGAATATGGGTGATATATTACAAACTATTGTAGTGAGTATTACTACCGATATTGCTTCGTATCAATCAGGTGTAAAAATTCTTGTATATCCTAATTCTACAAAGGACTTGGTTAATATAGAATAGTAGGCTGCTGCTCCGCATCTTATGAAGTTTTTGATGCTTATGGAAAACTAATTTCGAGTGCTCGGCTTGAAAAAGTTAGTGCTAATATTGATCTTCGAGATAATGCCAATGGAACTTACTTAATTCATTTACAAGGCAGTGATTTTGAGAAGTTAGTTAAGGTTGTTATTAATTGACAATTAACATAAATATGTTTAACAATAAAAATATTCTTATCCTTATTTTTATTTTTGTAGGTTTCCTGCTTACACAGAATGTCTATCCCCAACTTTCAAACAACATTTGGTACTTCGGTGAACATGCAGGCATTGATTTTTCATCAGGCACACCAGTTGCCCTAACCAATGGAGCTATGCAGGCCTATGATAATACAAGCACTATCTCAGATACACTAGGCAGTCTTTTGTTTTATACAAATGGAGTAAAAGCATGGGGAAAGAACCATTTGCAAATGCCGAATGGTAACAATATTGGATCTACACTGAGTTCTGGGCAAAGTGCTCTAATTGTCCCACAACCATTTTCAACCAAATATTATATTTTCACTGTGGGTAATATATCAAATGATGCTTTTCGCTATTCCATAGTGGATATGTCACTAAACGGAGGAAACGGTGATGTAATTTCAAAAGCAAATATATTGCTATATGGTAGTACCGAAAAAATTGATGCCACCTATAATTTAAACGACTCGAGTTACTGGGTTTTAACACACCAATGGAATTCAAACAACTATTATTGTTATAAAGTAAATTCCCAAGGGTTACAGACTACACCTGTGATTAGTGCCATTGGAAGTACTCATTCTGGAGGAAATCCCAATGGCTATAATGCAATGGGACAAATGTCCTTTTCAAAAGATGGTACAAAACTGGCGAGCATGATTTATGATGCAGGTATTATTGAACTATTTGATTTTAATAGTTTGACAGGACAACTATCTAACGTTATAACTCTAACTGGCTTCTCAAGGCCTTGGGGTGTGGCTTTTAGTCTTAACAACCGTTACTTATATTATACCGAATGGTATGACGATAAAATTATTCAATTAGATCTTATTTCGGGAATTCCATCTACCATAATTGCTTCAAAAGTAATAGTTGGAACAGCAACATTTACAAATACATCTGGCGGTTATAGAATTGGATATCTTGAGTATGGACCTGACAGTATTTTATATGTAGCTAAATTCTATCAACATTACTTAAGTGCAATTACCCACTCTAATCAAGCGGGGTTGAGTTGTGGCTTTATTGATAATGCAGTTTATTTATCTACTAAAACCTGCGATGCAGGTTTATCACGTACTGTTTTTTCTTACGGTTGGCTTTCAAATTGTAGTAATAGTTATTATGACACAATTGCAGTATGTGCTAACGACTCTATTATAATAGCAGGCAAATATTATTCACCTCCAAATAGTATTAACGATACATTAACCGATATGAATGGCTGTGATAGTATCTTAAACATCAATTTAATATCAAAACCCATTCCGCAAATCAGCCTCGGCAAAGACACTAGTTTCTGTGACGGTGATAGTATAAGTATTTCAATCCCTGCTATATATGATACCTATTTATGGAACACAGGGGATACACTAAACAGTATTTCAGCCACATCTGGAGGGCAATATTGGGTAATAGTTACTGATAACAACTGTTCAAATTCAGATACTATTTTTGTTACAAATCGCACACATTCCTACACCAAAATAAACGATACTACTATATGCGAAGATGAAGAGTGGTACTTATCTCTTAATAATCATAATAAGTACCTTTGGTATGACGGAAGCAATTCATCATCAATAAATATATCTGACTCAGGATTTTATTGGGTACAAATTGAAGATATTTGCAATACATATATTGACACATTCCATCTGTCAACCATTGATTGTAACTGTGTAATGGCTGTTCCAAACGTATTTACTCCAAATGCAGATGGTCTAAACGATCAATTTTATCCTGTAATCAGTTGTAAATTCGACGAATATCATATAGTTATCTTTAATCGATGGGGAAAACTCATATTTGAATCATTTGACCAATACGAAAAATGGAATGGAAAATATCAAAATAATGAAGTTCCTGATGGTGTTTATTTCTATTTAATAACATACAAACATTTACTAACATCTGAACTAGAACAGTACCGTTCAGGAAATGTTACAGTATTTCGATAATTAAATCTTATAGAAATAGGATAATTAAGTAGAACACTCTATTCTATATAAATTCTAATATTAATTATTATTTAAGTGTAAACATTTCCTATTTTTGCACATATACTCCATGACGATTTATAATGGAATAACTATTAATATATTATATGTGTGGAATTACTGGAATAATCAATTTTAACAAACAGAAGTATGCCGAAGAACTCCTATGGAGAATGGCCGATACAATGGTCCATAGAGGTCCGGATGGCGGTGGTATTTTTTCAGATTCAGGGATAGGGCTTGGTCATCGAAGGCTAAGTATTTTAGACCTCTCAGAGGAAGGGAAACAGCCATTTATCCAAAATGATTTGAGTATAACATTTAATGGTGAAATATATAATTTCCAAGAAATAAAAAGTCAACTCGGAAATTTTAACTATCGTTCTGAAACCGATACTGAAGTAATTCTTAACGCATATCGAAAAAAAGGAATTGACTGTATTAACGATTTCAATGGAATGTTTGCTTTTTGTTTATTTGACAAAACAAAACAAAAAGTTTATCTTGTTCGAGACCGAATGGGAATCAAGCCTCTCTATTATGCACATATTAACAACGAAATTATCTTTGGTTCAGAGGTAAAAGCAATTCTTGCATCAGGAAAAGTAAAATCTGACTTTTCAAATTCTGCAATTTCAAATTACCTAAGTTTTCGTTATCCTGTTGGCACACAAAGTCTATTCAAGAATATTTATCAATTAGAACCTGCCCATTACCTTGAAATAGATTTAACAACTAAAGGCATCAAGAAAACTCAATATTGGGATGTTCCAATTATTGACCAGAAAGAAGATTTCGGAGAAGATTACTACATAAATAGAATACAAGAAACCCTAAGTGAATCTGTTCGATATCGAATGATTGCTGATGTTGATTTTGGAGCTTATTTAAGTGGCGGATTGGATTCTAGTATCGTTGTTTCGCTAATGTCTAAGATGCATAGTAGAAGAATAAAAACTTTTACCATTGGTTTTGAAGAGAAAGATTATAACGAGTTTGAATATTCAAAAATGGTGGCGGATATGTATAATACACAGCACAACACCATTTTATTAGATCCTAGTAAATACTTCGATACAAGCGATATGCTTATTGGATACAAAGACGCACCTTTAAGTGTGCCAAATGAGCCCGCACTTTACCTAATGTCTAAGGCTCTCAAAGAACATTTTACAGTCGTTTTATCAGGAGAAGGTGCTGATGAGCTATTTGGAGGTTATGGACGAATATTTAGGAGCCCTTATGATTTTGAACGGTACGGAGATATTCATAAATATGGTATTAATAACAATATTTCAAAAATGTTTACTCAATCTTTTGAGGAAAAATATGGTTCTTTTGATTCTAATATCACAAATCATTTTCTTAAGTTGTATAAATATATAAGTTTAAAAGATAAAAGGAGTTTCATGTCACCTGATTTTATAGATTCAACAGCCAATGACAAGCCTCTTTTTGAATATTTCGACCACCAGTTTGCAAAATCAAGTACACTATCATTTAGTGAACAGTATATGTGGATTTTTGAGAAAATTCATATACAAGGTTTATTAAATCGACTTGATATGACTACAATGGCAGCTTCAGTGGAAGGGCGTGTTCCATTTGTCGACCATAAGTTAATTGAGCTTGCTTTTAGTATACCATTGAAGTATAAAATGAAATGGAAATCGGAAAGTCATAAACTATATAGTAGCCATTTAACTAGTGACCTGATTAGTGAAGTTTATGATACTCCAAAATACATTTTAAAGAAAGCTTATGAAAAACAACTTCCTAAGGAAGTTGTTTGGCGAAGAAAAATGGGATTCCCTGTTCCTTTACACAAATGGTTTGGAGACTCTTTTAACGACTATGCTAAAGAAGTTTTATTAGACAATAAAGCTAAAAGTCGTAATTTATACAATACTAATGAACTTGAACGTTTACTAAACGATAAGAGTAATTTTAAGGAACACTCTTTTGGTTTAAAAATATGGATGCTAGTAAACTTAGAGCTTTGGATGAACAAATATTTTAATTAAAACTATTAACCATGAAACAATATCGTCTTTTTATATTATCTGCAGGTAAAGGTACTCGCTTATGGCCACTCACAAAGGATTTGCCAAAATCACTGGTTGAATTAAGCGATGGTAGTTGTATTTTAGAACGGCAAATTCGTACAGCCATTGATTCAGGAGTAATTGATGAAATCAGCATCATTACAGGATATATGCATTATAAGATTGAAGCATTCATTAAGAAATACGAACAACATATTAGAATAAATACAATCTATAATCCATTCTATGATGTTTCAAACAACCTTCTTTCCCTCTGGACAGCAGTATATCCAATGCAGGAACGTGACTTTATGATAACCAACGGGGATAATATTTATTTATCAGATGTATTTAAGCAAGTGATTAGTTCAAAGGAAGAAACCATTCAAATTACCATTGACTATAAAGTGGAGTATGATATGGATGACATGAAAGTTTCTTTTGAAGGCGAACGTATCACACGAGTACATAAAGACATTGCAATGGAAGATATTAAAGCCGAATCCGTTGGGTTATGTGTTGTACAGGGAGATAAGAGTAGAGCTCTATTTACAGATAAACTAATTGAACTCGCAAAAGATAAAAGCTATATAAATCGGTTTTGGCTTGAAATATTCAACTCATTAATCGATGTTAATCATCATATTATTGATTATAAGATTATTAATGAAAAAGATTGGCAGGAAATTGATTTTCATCCAGATATAGAGATTGTTAAGAAAATTTTTAGTGCTAAGTTCTAAGAGTAATTTAGTTATTATGAAAACCATTTTCTTTGATGTTTTTAGATACCTATTTTTGATAATTTCAAAAATAAGTTATCCTCTCTTCACAGAGGAATATGTAACTATTGCAGGTTTCAAAGCAAGATATTTAACAGGGAACAATCAATACCTATTAAACTACTTAGAAAGTATTGATACAAGTTTTAACTATTATTTTTACACAAAAAGCAAAACTGTTTTTAGAGAATTAGATAAACAATATCCAGGTAAAATAGTATACGCATACTCCTTTAAAACTGCTATTGTTTTGTTAAAATCTAAAGTCTTAATAATCACTAGTGGTCCAGACGACTTCTCACCATATCCACTACTAAAATCTAAAATAATAATAAATATTTGGCACGGCACGCCTATAAAAAAGGTTGGATTTCCAAAGGATAATAAAGCCATTAAGCCATTTATGGATTTTACCAATTCGTTAGATTACTTTTCGGTTTCTTCGGACTTTGATGGAAGAATAATAAAAGAAGCATTTAAGTTAAATAGTAGTGCTATTTTCGTTTCTGGTTTATGCAAAAATGATTATATCTCCATAAATCAAAATCTCATATTAAATGATTACCCATTTTTAACTAAAAAAATTATTCTTTATGCTCCAACATTTAGAGATGAAGGAATTAAAGAGACAAGTTTTATAGATTTATTCCCAATCGAAGAATTAAACTTGTTATTGGAGAAACATGATGCCTATTTTTTGTATCGAAGTCATTTTAATACTGATGAACAAAAAGCTTTAATCGGTTATGATAGAATTATTTCAGCATCAGCAAGAACGTTTTTAGATCCTCAACCATTATTATATTTTTCAGATATATTGATTACCGATTATTCCGGAATTTATTTTGATTATTTATTAATGGAGAGACCAATTATATTCTATAACTATGATTATAAAGAATATAGTAAAGTACGCGAATTCCTATTCGATTATGAAGACAATACGCCTGGACCAAAAGTCCAGACTAAAAAAGAATTACTAGAAGCAATAAGCATATATATAGAAAATCCACATTTAGATACAGAATTTAGGGCAAGAATCAAGAATAAATTCCACAAGTATCCTAAAGGTGGAGCCTGTGAAAGAACATATAAACTAATCAAGGATTTATTATAATGGGAGTTGTACTTCGTCAAGGCTTTAAAAATACAATATTTACCTATTTGGGATTTATTATAGGTGGAATTTATACTGTATTACTAGTTCCAAAAGTATTTAATGCCCATCCAGAACATTGGGGAACAGCTAGGTATCTTATCTCTTTCGCTTTAATCATTGTCCCATGGGCTCAGCTTAGCATTCCAAACTTGATAATTAGATATTTTCCTATTTTTATGGAAAAACGACGTAGAGACTTTATGTTTTTCGTACTTTTTTGGACTTCATTAGGAATTACCATAAGTACAATAGTCTTTTTATTATTTTCAAATAGTTGGTTTGCCAATGAATCAAATCCTTTGATAACTGATAATAAGTTTTTGATTCTGCCTTTATTTATTGGATTTGTCATTTTTGAAATAGCTAGCGCACTCTCTAAGTCATTGTTAAAATCAACAATACCTGTTTTTCTAAGAGAGTTCGCTTTAAGAGCGAGTATTTTATTCTTGATCCTACTATATTGGTATAAACTAATTGATTTTGAAACATTCATTGTACTTTACTCATATACTTATGTGGCAATATTTATTATTTTATTTGCTTATCTTTTCTATTTGAAAGCATTGGTTTTCAAAATAAATTTCAAGTTATTATTCGATATTGAGTTTAAGGTGCTATATATTTATGCAGCCTTCAGTATTTTAAGTACGGGTGCTGCTATGATATTGCTGAATATAGATACTCTCATGATTAACCATTACCTTTCATTAAAAGATGTAGCTATCTATGGTCCCTCCATTTATATTGCTAGCTCCATCATGATTCCATCACGTTCGTTGCAATCAATTATAGCACCAGTAGTTGCCAAATCGTGGGTAAGCAATGATTTAAGCCTAATTAAAACTTTATATAAGAAATCAGCAATTGCTCCATTAACAATTACGATATTTTTATTCCTTATGATATGGACTAATATCGACCTAGTGATGGATTATTTTGGGAAAACTTTTGGACAAGGAAAGTATATAATTCTATATTTAGGACTAGGAAATATTATAAATATAGCTACTGGCATTAACGGTACAATAATTAATACATCAAAATATTATAAAGCTGACTTATACTTTCAGGTAGCCCTTGTTTTAATGACAGTAATTATGAACATCATCTTTATTCCTATTTTCGGCTTAAATGGGGCTGCACTTGCTACGGGAATTACATTAGCCTTACACAATTCACTTAAATCACTTTTTGTATTATATAAATTTAAAATTCATCCATTTTCATTAAAAACTATTTACGTTCTAATTATTGGAGTAATTCTATTTATCGCAATTGATAATATGCCTCAAATTCACGACCTCCTAGTTAGCTCCATTGTTTATACGGTTATTTTTAGTTTTATTTATTGGATTATCGTTTACTTTTCAAATATTTCTATGGATATTAATGAACAAATAGAAAGAATTATTAAAAAAGTATTTTTATAGTTAATTTTGTAATTATTAGATTATTATGAAGGAAAAAACTGTACTATTATTATATACCAACTATTCGACCTTTGTGGCTAAGGATTATGCCATATTAAGCAAGGGCTATAACGTAATAAAATACGAATTTAAACCTCAGAAGAAGCTTTCCAGAATGCTAATTGAACTTCTAAAGCAGAAGCTATTCTTACTAATTAATATTTGGAAAGTGGATATTGTTTATTCTTGGTTTTCCGATTTTCACTCGTTTTTACCATTTCTTTTTGCAAAAATATTAGGAAAGAAAACTATCGTAATTGTTGGCGGGTTTGATGCTGTTTCCATTCCCAAATTGCACTACGGTTTATTTCATAAAAAGGACTTGCGACATAGATTTGGCGTTTGGTCTTATAAATTGAGTGATTATATTCTTCCAGTAGATGAAAGTCTAATTGATAGCATGAATTTCTATGCAGACCCGAAGGGACTTAAAGTTGGTGTTAAGGCCTATGTCCCTGGATTAAAAGCTTCTTTCAAAAGCATTCCTACAGGTTATAATCCTGACAATTGGATTATAGAACCAAAAGAAAGAACAAATAGTGTAATTGCATTTGGCTATGCAGGAAACATGCAAAAATTTGTAGGCAAAGGATATGATTTTATCATTGAAGTAGCAAAAAAAATGCCTGATATTGAATTCCATTTAATAAGTATTCGTAACAAAATGAAAAGCTATGCTGAGAGCATTGCTCCTCAGAATGTGAAAATAACAGACAGCTTGCCTCAAAATAAACTTTTGGACGAGTTAAGCAAACATAAGGTTTATACTTTATTATCTATGAGTGAAGGCCTGCCCTCTTCCCTTTGCGAAGCAATGCTTTGTGGCTGTGTACCAGTGGGTAGTAACGTGGGTGGAATTAGGAATGTAATTGGAGAATGTGGTTTTATTATAAATCATAAAGATATTAGCGAAGCTGTTAAAGCTATAAGAAATGCGCTTGATGCAGATAAAGAATTTTCAGAATGTGGTAGAAAGAGAATCACTGATTTATTTCCTATAAATAACAGAGAAACCGAATTGAATAAAATACTAGAGGCCTAGGTTTTTATTATCATTTCCAATCCCTCTAAAATTCTAACTTGCGGTCTCCATTTTAAGAGTTTAGAAGCCTTATCAATATTAGCAACAGTATCCAATACCTCGTTTAGCCTATGCTCATTTAAATAATTTACCTTAATATTATCACCTACTATTTCTTTGGTAATATTAACAATTTCCTCTACAGAAAAGCTTTTGCCAGACGCTAAATTAAAAACATCAGAGCCCTCCGGCTCATAATCCAAAGCTTTTATTACTGCGTTAATAATATCATTAATAAAGATATAATCTCTTTTTGGACGATTATCTTTGAGTGTAATACTCCCTTTTTTAGCTTGCTCGATGATTGAAGGAATCAAAAACCTAGAGTCCTGCTTAGGCCCATAAATATTAAAAGGTCTGAAAACAATTGATTTAACGCCAAAATCAGCAAAATAACTTTTGCAAATATCCTCACCCATAATTTTAGAACGGGAGTAAGGATTAAAACTCTTTACTGGATGCTTTTCATCAATAGGCAAATAATCAGGAGCACCATAGGCGTATGAACTAAAGAAAATTAATTTCGCATCATTGATTCTACAAGCTTCAATAGCATTAAGTGTCCCAATAATATTAGTTTGATAAAAAGATCGAGGTCTATCAAATGACTCAGGTACGAATATTTTTGCAGCTAGGTGAACTAAATAGTCAAATTTTGGAAGCTTTTTGAAATCGCTCCAGTCCTCAACATTATGTCCTAAACTTAAATCAATTTCGATTACTTCGTGGTTTAAACTACGTAAAGTCTCACATAATTTACTCCCAATAAAACCTTTGCTACCTGTTACAACTATTTTCATATCAAATCAAGATTTTCATATTCGTTTACCGCCCTTTCGTAATCCTCAGGACGTCCAATATCCAACCAATATCCATTATGTACAATGGTCTTTGGGTAGCTTTTTTGTTCAATCAAGTCAAGCATTAATGTGTCAAATCCGTAAAAAGTATTTTTAGGAATTATTTTCAGAACCTCCTTATTTACAGCGTATACGCCCATGCTTACATCAAACTTCGTCTCTGGTTTTTCGCGGAATGCTCTTAGTTCATTATCATCATTAATTTCAAGAACTCCATAATCATTTTTTACAACTCTTTGAAAAGATGAAATCGTAAATATATTTCCTTGCTCAATATGCTTATTAAGAAAATCACCAAACTTAATATCGGTAAGTACATCTCCATTCATCACCAAAAAATTATCGGGTAAATCAGGGATTAAGTGAAGTGGTCCCATCGTGCTTAATGGTTTCTCTTCAAATGAATAATCAATCTTGATATTCCATTTTGATCCATCGCCAAAAAAAGCTTTAATAAAATCAGCCATATGATTAACCGATAGAGTTATATGATTAAAACCACTATTAATCAACTGCTTAATTATTATTTCTAATATTGGTGTGGTTCCTATTGGAACTAGGGGTTTGGGCATAGCAATCGTATAAGGCTTCAAACGAGTTCCTTTACCGCCAGCTAAAATAACTGCTCTTTTAGACATTATATAATTCTGGTTTATAAATATTCAAATTCTCTTTTAACCATGTGGCCGTTTCTTCGATACCTTGACGTAGATTATAATCGGGTTTCCAATTGGTATGGCTAATTATTTTTTTGTTATTGCAAAACAAGCGCTCAACCTCACTCTTTTCAGGGCGTACACGTTGTGCTTCAGTAATAATCCTAGCATCTACACCTGTAACATCAATCATCATATCCACCAAATCCTTAATACTGATTTCCTCACTCATACCAATATTAGTAACCTCTCCAAACAATTCAGACTTAGCTATTTCAAGAAATCCTTTAGCAGTATCTTTAACAAAAGTAAGATCTCTTGTGGGAGTAAGATTGCCTAAGTGCAACTCTGTTTTTCCAGAAAGCAATTGCGAAAGCACTGTTGGAATAATCGCACGAGCAGATTGTCGTGGCCCATAAGTATTAAATGGACGTACAATCTTCACTGGTAAGTCAAACGAACGATAAAAACTCAGTGCCATCTGATCTGCCCCAATTTTAGAGGCAGAATAAGGTGACTGTCCAACAAGAGGATGGTTCTCATCAATGGGGACATATTGAGCAGTACCATAAGTTTCGCTCGTAGATGTAATCAAGATATTCTCCATATCTTGTTCCCTTGAAGCTTGTAAAATATTATACGTTCCTTCAGTATTTGTTTTGGTATAAGCAATAGGGGATACATAAGAATATGGAATGCCAATTAATGCTGCCAAATGAAATACAGTATCGCATCCCTGAATAGCATTCAAAACGGAATCATAATCTCTAATGTCACCAGTGATAACTTCTATATTCTTTTTATACTTACTTGTTTCAAGCCAGCCCCAATTATTTCTCGAGTTATAGCGGACAAAGGCTTTTATATCATACCCTTGTTCTACTAATAATTCTGTCAAATGTGAACCAATAAATCCACCGGCTCCTGTAACTAAAACTTTTTTCATATCTCTATTATTTGGTGCAAATATACTCTAATTGAAGATTCCTACTAACCTTTAATATCCTAAATTAATGAAAATACCCCCTTCTATATAAAATAAAAAGAATTAGGAGGTTTATAAAAAGTTGAGCTAAACAAAGCAATCAATATACTTATTCTTTCCTTATAACCCAATTTCTTTAATCAGTTTTTTAGACACCTTTGCAGCTCCAATACTATTCACATGATGGTAATCACCAAAGGCACTATCGGGAAGCATTTCTTCACTATAGTCAATAATCTTAATTGTAGGATGTTTTGAAGTAATCTCTATACTTGTATTGGTATATAGTTTAGTAAAATATTCAGGAATTCTTTTACGGTATTCTAGGTGTAATGGGGTATTGATTAAAATAAGCTTAATGTTATTCGCCTCGCATAATTCAATTATTTTATATAAATATTTTATAGCAAGATTTGACTTTTGTAGTAACTTCCCCTTATTAAAATAATGCCCATTTATGGGCTCTCTAACATCATGAAACGCATGATTGCTACTTGCATAAAACTTACCAATAAATGGGAAATCATGAAGTTTAATGGGTTTATGAAGTACGGTCTTGTATAATAGTTTAGCCTCTAGTTTCAACTGAAAAGGAATATATAATTTCCATTTCAAATAATTAACCCTCCAATTCTGACTTGGAGAATACGTATCAGTAACTCCCTCTTTATCTAATAGCATAAAATATCTTGCAAAACTTCTGGAATTCCTTCCCAATGAAAATATAGTAACATCGGCTCCTTGAGACAAATTATGAGCACCATAACTAAGGATGATAATTTTAAGCTGTGGATTTCCTTCTAATATCTTTTTTAATTTATAGTAAGTAAATAGGTAATGCTCAGCATGAAAAGCAATATTTTTAGAATGTGGAATAATATTATCATCAAAAGTAGTTTCAGCATGAGAATCACCAATTATCAGCGTACTGATATCCTTACCTAATCTCATATTCTGACTTCTTAGGTAGTTCTTCCTATAGTGCTTATACGTTAATGATGAAACTAATAGGACACTCGTTAGTATCAGAAGGAAAATCAAAACCCTATATAAAAATTTCTTCATAATCATTAAAACTGAAAATATATAAACACCTTTTCCTCACCTGTAAACGCAATAATCAACATAATTAATATAATATATCCTGACCAACGTATCACAATATTTCCTTTCAGTTTTTCTAAGGCATGATTATTAGTTCTCGCTTTCCATTCCACTATTATCAATAATATAATCATAGGAATACCCCCAAGTTTTGACGGAATACTAAAGAAGCTCTTATCAAAAATACTAGTTAGATACACCCATGCATCGGAAACTGTATTCGCCCTAAAAAATATCCATAATACCGTGGTAAGACTAAATGTAAGCAACATTCCAAAGATCTCTCTAAGAGCAGGGAATCTACGTCCCTCTCCTATTGTATTCATATTTCGCCTATTACGGCCACTTAAGATTGATGGTAAAAACAAAACTGCATTAAGAAATCCCCAAACTATAAATGTCCAATTTGCCCCATGCCAAAGCCCACTGACTACAAATATCGCCATCACATTAAAAAATAAACGTGTCTTAGTATTAACCTTACTTCCACCCAATGGGATATATAAATAATCTCTAAACCAAGTAGAAAGCGAAATATGCCAACGTCTCCAAAACTCCCCAATATCTCTTGAGAAATAAGGAAAATTAAAGTTTTTCATTAAGTCAAACCCAAATATTCTAGCCGTACCAATAGCAATATCGGAATAGCCTGAAAAATCACAATAAATCTGAAAAGCAAAATAAAATGCTCCCAAAGCCAATTCACTACCCGAAAAACTTCCTGGGCTATTATAAAACTGGTCAACATAAGTCCCAACATTATCAGCAATAACAATCTTCTTGAAAAAACCCCATAATATTTGCCTAGCTCCATCAGTTGCTCGTGCGTAATCAAAATTTCTTTTCCTCTCAAACTGTGGTAATAGATTTATTGCTCTTTCAATTGGCCCTGCAACTAGTTGAGGGAAGAATGAAACATAAGCAAAAAAAACAACGGGGTCTTTACTAGGTTTAAGCTTTCGTCTATAGACGTCAATGGTATATGACAGTGTTTGAAAAGTATAAAAACTAATTCCTACAGGTAGAATAATGTGAAGAGTAACAAAACCGAGTTCGTGCCCAAACATATTCTGATACATTTCACTAAAACTTGAGGAAAAGAAATTATAATATTTAAAAACACCTAACATTCCCAAATTGGCGAATAAACTCGTTGACAATAATAATTTTCGCTTCGGCTGGGATTCCTCCTTTTCAAGCCTTTTCCCTATAAAAAAATCAAGCAATGAGCTAATAAAAATCAATGATAAGAATCTATAATCCCAATAGCCATAGAAAAAATAGCTAACGATAAGTAATAATAGATTCTGTTTCTTAAGGT
>WGCS01000254.1 GCA_015493685.1 Bacteroidales bacterium | reverse complement strand
TATTATCAAAATCAAATTGGTCGATTTTTACTTCTATTTGCTCGACTCTATTAAAATCAAGCATCTTTTTTATTTCCTGATAATTGTCAGTTATTAAATTATCCCATTGTAATCCGGTAAAATCAAGTATATGATAATCACCTGTGTAATCCTGCGTAGCTCCGCTTGTAGTTCCGTAATGTATCGTTCCATTTTTGGTTACTACTTTTGCAAGGAAATTTTTACCTTTCCTCACTTTCCATTTAGTTATATTTCCTGAATCATCACGTTCCGGCTCCCAAAATGGTGTAAATTGTAACATGTCAGAATTTAATGTGTGTGTGCTTTTTTCCGTCGCATTATACGGACGTGTAATGATTACTTTATGCTGCGGTAACGTTTCATTGATTATTCGCATAATACCATTGGCAAAAGGATAATCATCTTGCGATATATAGTTATATGCAAATTCGTTATCTTGACCGTAACCGCTTAATGCGTATGATTCAGATAAGCGCTTTACAAACTTATCCGACCAATCGACAGCATTAGACCGTTTAAGCGCATCTTTTGCCTTTTGGAATTTAACTAATTTTCCTTCTGTTTTCACCATCAATGCGTAATGGTGTAAAATATCCTTTATAAAATCATTTGCTTTCATCTCTCCAATGAAAGTGGATATATTTACAACTGCAACTGATGCGGTAACGGTTTCAAATATAATATTGTTTTTAACATCAATTAATGGGCATATCAAGTCTAAACATCCTTGATAGTCGTCCCAATCATAACAATAACATTCTCCATAATCATATTTTATCCAAAAATCGATTGCATCGCCATTATTAAATGTTACTATTCTGTCATATGTAACTGCATATACTGAATCATAATCACCACTTCCGACACCTGTATAAGCTGGTATTATTTCATTTATGATTGTTACATCTCCATTTGCATCCTTTTTGTATATAATCAAAGATAAAGGCGATACAAAGTTGTTTACGTCTATTTCTAAGTTAAATTTAATATGGTAATTCTGTGTGTCGTTTATATGATAAACATTTGCAGATAAATTAGGCTGTGTGTCATTTATCTTAATTTGTGATATTTTAATATGATTTCCTAATTCAGAGCCAATCTCAACTCCATTTGTTGGGCTGTCATAGCTAAAGCTTGCACTTGTGCTGTCGATAACACTATCCCATCCACGTTTTGGCGTAATTACCAAATCGGATTCCGGATAAAAGTCAGGAATATAACCAATTCTGTTAAATATTCTCGCCCAAATATTTTTAACAAATAAACTCGGCAACTGATAATTTATTTCAATTTTGCTTTCTTTGTAATTGCCATAATCGGATATAGCATAAATATACCCATTCGCATCCGTGTGAGTAAATGAATTTTCAAAGTTTGCTTCTGTCAAATCGTGTTGTAAATCTGACCAATCTAAATCACTTAATTTCAGATCACCTAAGGCATCAAAGAAGTGTATATTGCCGTCATAAATCGCTAATGAATATTTGCGCTTGATATGGTCGGTTTTTTTGATAATTCCAAAACCATTGCCCACAACGCATACGCCACCAACTCGCAATCTTATCTTTACCTTAGAATATTGTATCGTCGTTGTATTACCGACCAATCCCAAACTCTCTAATATATTTCTGTTGGTATTTGTAAAAGGTAAATTAAAAGAATTTGTAAACGTGCTTTGTCGGTCTTTTAGCTCGCCAAAATTATTAATCTGCTTGGTTATCGCTATGACTGTGGACGGCTCTAAATCTGCCAATTTATCGTTTATGTATAATTCTACATTCATACCGTCAAATCGTTTAGATACTCTTTTATTTGTATTTGAATATCAGAAGTTTTGCCAAAGTCATTTGAAATAAGCGAGTTTGTTACAATCTCAACGGTCTTAAAGTCTGCAAGTGTTGCCACCTGTCCTTGCGTGCCGGTATAGATATACACTCTTGGACTTCTGATAATATCCATAATGTAATCACGCTCGTAAGGTTTTAATCTAGATGCTTTAAGCGTTCGGATTTTTACGCTTTCTTTTTTTCCAAAACTTTGAAATTTAGCATTATTTGTGTTATCATCTCTAAATGTATCAAGGTAATGACCCGCGTCTTTTGTTCTGATTTCCTCTTTATGCCGCTGGTTAAATAGCCAATATTTATAAGTTCCGTTTAGCGATAGCCATTTTATATAAATTCCGCCGTCGCACTTTTTTTGTTCAGTTGATATATTGTATAATAAATTTCCTGTGCTATCTTTTACTTTTAAAAACGTCCGTCCGTTAAGTCCGTGATATTTAGTATATCCATCAGTAATCATTATTCTTGCCGCATTATTTATTGTTGCTATTTCCACATCATTAGCGTCATATATTTTATTTCCTTTTCCAAACATTGTGAATTCAAACGGATAGCCATCGAACCAAGTAATGTTATTCCCAATTAGAGATATTGGATTCGCTTCATCACACACATAGTCCATTGCTGTCATATCTTGTAATACTCTAAGAGATATTAATAACTCCGACATGTCAGTGTTAATCTCATAACTTTGATTTGTAATTATCTGAATAGTTATAATAGACAAAAAATCGCTAAATGAATAGGAAACATTTCCACCTAACTCAAGAGATTCATTATCTTCATATCGAATGCTTATGAATTTTTGTAATAAATATTTTAAATTATAACTGAAATACCCATTACGATATGGTTGTATCCTCACACTTTTACATCTCGGCACATCAATTTGCGCATAAATTATATCGGCAGGATCTAATGTGTCATCGTGAAATTCTATAATTCTATTTTGATGAGAATTAAAAATAACAGTGTTATCAGTTGTGCTTGGTTGTAGCCGTTTATCTAATATAATTGCCATATCTGAATGTAATTTTATTTGTTTCCGGCAAAGCAACTTCTTTTAATTTCTCATTAAAATATACAGTTACTTTACCGTTTATATTTTGACCGTCTAATTTAATTACTTCAATAGCTGTATATGTTATATCTGCATCAGTTATAGTTATTACCGTGTCTTTTGGCTCTGTAAAAAAGCGTAATTTGTGGTATTTTATACCGCTTTTTGTTTGATAATCTACTGATAAGCTATACCGGTGTCCTTGCGGTGTATCTATTTGAACATCATAAATGACTTTTGTCATCTTTTGTGTTTCTGTTGTTTGTTCCGGTTTTGTGCAGCCAAACAATAATAATATTACGATTAACGTAATTCCTAAATAAATTAATTTGTCAATTCTTTTCATAATATGTAATTTTTAAACAGTTTCCAATCTTTTAAACCAACTCGCATATTCAATGCCTACCGCCTTGCCTAATCTGTCATAAATACGTTGTATGCGTTCCGGAGTTAATACCTCACTAATCAAATTCACGCCACCATATTCGGCTCTGTCCCAACCTTGATTTGCGATTTTTCTGGCTATTAAGAACGCTAAACTTGATACGCTTATATTGCTTTGAATTTTCTTATCAATAATCCATTGTTCTATCACTTTGCGAAAACTCTCGTTATTCTCAACCATTCCTGCCGGCTGACCGTGTTCTAATTGTTCGGTATAATCCTGCCCGAAAATAGCACCGCTGATATTCGTCATTTGAATATGTAAAGTAGCTTCCCACTTACCGGATGCTTTCATTCCTTTTTCTCGGTACTTCTTAATCAATTCCTTTTTGATTGATTGTAATTCTATTACTATGGCATCAATCGTTGCACTCATAAGCTAAATTAATTAATATGCCGTCAAGGTTATAATCTAATATCGAATAAACATCTTTATTATCGGCTTGCGTCAATACACAATTACACTTATTTTGAAGTTCTGAT
>WGCS01000253.1 GCA_015493685.1 Bacteroidales bacterium | reverse complement strand
GTATTTATTAGCAAGAATGCTAAAATAGGAAAGAATGTTAAGATTGGTGATAATGTATCAATTTATGATAATGTTGAGATTGGTGATAATACTATTATAAGTAATGATTGTACACTAGGAGAACCATTACAATCTTACTTTGAGGATGTTAGTTATACTAACCCTAAAACAATCATTGGAAAGAACACTCTATTGAGAAGCCATACGATAATTTATGCTGGATCAGAATTTGGAGATAATTTTAGCACTGGTCATCGTGTTACAATAAGAGAATACACAAAATTTGGTAAAAATTGTAGAGTGGGGACAGTTTCGGATATACAGGGGTATTCAACATTTGGCGATTATTGTTGGTTGCATAGCAATGTTCACATTGGTCAAAAATCCAAAATTGGTAATTTTGTATTTATATATCCATATGTTGTTTTTACAAATGATCCAACACCTCCATCAGATATATGCATTGGACCAACAGTAGGAGATTATTCACAAATAGCAGTATTTAGTGTTTTATTACCTGGTGTGAAAATTGGCAAACATTGTTTAGTTGGTGCTGGAAGTATTGTAGGTAAGGATGTTGAAGATTATCAATTGGTATTAGGAAGCCCAGCAAAGGCAGTAAAAGATGTTCGGGAAATAAAAGATAGAAAAACAGGTGAATCACATTATCCTTGGCCACTTAGGTTTGATAGAAATATGCCATGGAGTGAAATGGGATTCGAAAAGTGGAATAAAAAGATGTAATAATGATAAAATTCTTAGATATTCAAAAAATAAATCAACAATATGCCACAGAATTAAAAAAAGTGGCTGCCGAAGTTATTGATTCTGGATGGTATCTATTAGGAGAACATGTTGTTCAATTTGAAAGTGATTTATCAACTTATGTTGGGACAAAACACGCCATAGGAGTTGGAAATGGATTAGATGCTTTACGTTTGATTTTGCGTGCTTATATGGAGATGGGCATAATGCAAGAAGATGATGAAATAATTGTACCTGCAAATACTTATATTGCCACAATACTTGCTATTACGGATAATAGATTAAAACCAGTTCTGGTTGAACCTGACATAGACACCTACAATATTGATATATCACTTATTGAAGAGAAAATAACGCCACGAACTAAAGCCATAATGATAGTCCATCTTTATGGACGAGTTTGTTGGTCAAAAGAATTAGAAGTTATTACAAAGAAACACAATCTGAAAATCATTGAAGATAATGCTCAGGCAATAGGTGCTGAGTGGAATGGCATAAAAACAGGTAATCTTGGCGATGCTGCCGGTTTTAGTTTTTACCCTGGTAAAAACCTTGGTGCACTAGGGGATAGTGGGGCGGTAACTACAAATGATGCTAATTTAGCAGAAGTGATAAGGGCTTTAGGTAACTATGGTTCTAAAGAAAAATATAAAAATATTTACAGGGGGCTAAATAGCAGAATGGACGAAATTCAGGCGGCGTTCCTCTCTATAAAACTAAAATACCTTGAAAGGGAGAACGAAACTCGAAGAAGTATTGCAAATTATTATGCAAAAAATATAACTAATCCGGAGGTTATTTTGCCAAAAATACTAAAAAAACCAAAAGAGCATGTGTGGCATTTATTTGTTATTAGAACGAACGAGAGGGATAGACTGCAAAAATATTTGACAAAGAATAGTATCCAAACTTTAATTCATTATCCAATTCCAACACACAAGCAAATGGCATATAAAAAATGGCATGGAACCGACTTACCTATAACAGAGAAAATACATAATAAGGTCTTGAGTTTACCGATGAGTTCTGTTTTAAAAATGAAAGATGTTTACGAAGTTGTCAACTTAATTAACCATTATACTAGATGATGTTGGTGAAGTTAAAAAGACTATCCAAAACCGAATTAGTTCGCACAAGTTATTATACTGGAATTGCAACTTTCTTGCAATCCCTATCAGGGGTAGTAGTAACTAAAATTATTGCTATTTTTATAGGTCCGGCAGGTGTTGCAATAATTAGTCAGTTTCAGAATTTTATTAACCTAAGTACGGCAGCAGCAACGGGCGGACTAGAGCAGGGGGTAGTTAAATATGTCGCAGAATTTAAAACTAAACCGAATGATATTAAGTTCGTAATATCAAATGCATTTAAACTGAGTATCCTATTTGCTTTTGTAGTTAGTTTCTTAATCCTCTTGTTTGCAAACAGTTTATCTGAAAAACTTTTTAATACTGACGCGTACAGGCAAGTAATACTAGTGTTCGGAGGCACTATAAT
>WGCS01000252.1 GCA_015493685.1 Bacteroidales bacterium | reverse complement strand
TTATACCAGCCGGTTTATCAATACGCTTTTTCCATGCCTGTAAATTTATTTCTTTAGCATTCATTTACCTTGTTTATTTTTTCCATTGAGATAAAAATAAAATATTTATCTGCCATAAAGTAATATTTATCATATTTGCAATAAGTTTATAAACAAAGTTAACCCTTTTAATTTTATCATGATGAAAAACATTATTAAAATTGCATTAATGTTATTTGCTGTTGTTGCTTTCACAGCTTGTAATAATGCACCCAAGAAAGCAGCTAAGGAAGAAGCGCCAGCCGCAGAAGTAATAGAATCTACTGTTACAGAACCTGTTGTAGAAACTGATTCTACAGGTGATACTACCGTTGTAGGAGAAGTATCCGAGACCGAAGAGGTGGAAGAAGTTGCTCCTGAAGCCAAAAAAGAAACTGCCGAAAAAGAGGAAGCTCCTAAAAAGCAAGATACTAAATAGGTTTTTTCCTAATTAGAGACAATAAAAGCTACTTACTTAAAGTGAGTAGCTTTTTTGTTTATCATAGAATTTTTAGTAGAGTTTATTTTATGGCATATAGAGTATTATCAAAGCTGCCAAAGAAAATCATGCCTTTGTAAATACTTGGACTGCTGTGAACTCTATTGCCAATACGAAAATGCCACTCTTCTTTACCATCATTCTTATCGATAGCATAAAGATTGAAATCGTCGGAGGTAAAATAGACTATATTATCGGTGAGTGCCGGACTTGAATGGATGGGTCCGTCGGTTTGTAAAAACCATTTTTTAGTACCGGTATAGGCATCGATGCAATAAAACTTATAATCATAACTACCAAAGTACACTTGACTATTATCTACAGCAGGGCTTGAACTGATGGCGTCGTTGCTTTTGTAACTCCATATCATATTTCCATTAGCCCTATTAAGAGCATATAAGTAGTCATCGTTGCATCCGAAGTATATTTTGTTGTTGGCCAAGGCCGGACTGGAAACAATGCCATCGCCAGCTTTGAACTTCCATTGTAATTTCCCATTTGTCTTCGATAAAGAATACATAAAACCATCTAAGCTACCAAAATAAACTTGGCTGGAGTCCAATGCAGGACTGGAATGGATGGCGTCATTGGTAGTATATTTCCATTTAAGAAGGCCACTAGTAGCACCAATGGCATAAAAAGTATGGTCGTAACTACCAAAAAACAGAACACCATTATCATAATTTGGTGACGAAACAATAATATCCCCTGTTTTAAATTTCCATTTAAGTTTCCCTGTTTTTGCTTCTAAAGCATAAAAGTTGGAGTCGGAGCTACCAAAATACACAACATCATTAAAAATACTCGGTGTTGAACGAATTTCAGCCCCGGAGGTAAAAGACCAAAGTATCTTTTTTTCAGCCAAGGAAATCGCATATAATCTATGGTCAGAACTTCCAAAATACACAATTCCTTTTGCCATAGAAGGAGAGGTACTTATTCTACCGGTGGTTTTAAAATTTAAATATTCACAAGCTTGAGTTGTTGGCATTGTTATATCTGCCTTTGACGTATTTCTTATGTTTGCTCCAAATTTATTCCATTGTATAGTCTTATTCTCTTGATGATTTAGAGTGTCAGCTATTTTTGTTTTATTGGTAGTCGTTTTCTTGCTATTACATGAAAACAACACAATACCAATTAGGATTAAAACAAATTCGATTTTTCTCATAGCTTCTTTGTTTTCTATTTATACTCTATGGGCTAACAAATTATTATAAGTGTTACTTATCCAAAATACCGTATAATTTTATTCGCTAGTACCTCAGCCATTTTCAGGTTACTTTGATGTGTCCAACCTGCAATATGTGGGCTGAGGACTACATTGGATGCTCTGCTTAAAAATTGAAAATCTGACGTATCAGTAGCAGGTAGCTCTTCGAAACTCATGCCTTCAAATTCGAGTACGTCAAGACACGCTCCTTTTACCTTTCCCGACTGTAACGCTTGAACCAAATCAATGGTTTTTATTACCTGGCCTCGCGAAGTATTGATAATAATAATTTCTTTTTCAAAAGAATTAATAAATTCCCTATTTACCATATAATAAGTATCTTTTTGAAGTGGAGTATGCAAACTTATAATATCGGATTCTTGAAAAATATGGTCCAAAGTTACTTCTTTCACATATTCATCGGAGAATCCTGATTTATATTTATCGTAAGCGATTACCCTAGCTCCAAAACCTGAAATCTTTCGGGCAAATGCTCCTCCCATATTTCCATATCCAATAATACCAATGGTTTTAGCCTCAATTTCTTCTCCTCTATTTTTTTCGCGTTGCCAAATTCCTTTTCTTACTTCTGCATCAGCACGTAATAAATTATTCAATAACATCAGCAACATTCCCACTGCTTGTTCTCCCACAGCCGACCTATTGCCTTCGGGAGCATTAAAAACAGCAATGCCTTTACTTAGTGCATATTCGAGGTCTATATTTTCCATCCCTGCTCCCAAGCGACCAATAAATTCTAGTTGCGCTGCTGAATCAATTATTTCAGAATCTACCTTTAATGCACTCCTTACAATGAGTCCATTATAAGCAGGGAGTAGTTCCATTATTTCTTTTCTGTTTAATCCCAATTTTGTGTTTACTACAAAACCCTTATCTTGTAATATCTTGGTCAGGGTGGGGTGAACCTCATGTATTATTAGCACATTCATTATGTTGAAAAAATAAAGCTTCTTTAAAATAAATAGATGTATAGCTGCTTAGATAGTTACTAAGAAAACCTATTCAATACATAAAAAGGTCTCAAAAATAAACTATACTAATGAGAACAAAAGTAAACAAAAAACAATGTCGTATGAGGGTTCATGGACAAAAGAGTCGCGACATTATGAGGTGAAAAAATGCAGGCAATACAATATCTGAACAAAAATATAGATTATAATTTTTTGTCAGGAAATAATGTAGTTCTATTTAGAATTTGGTATTTGCTGTAGGTATATCGAATTAATATTCAAGGGAAATGCCAATAAAGAATTGCAGATATGAAACTCCATTACTGAAATTATAATCTGTATTTTTATAAGTAATCCAATTATAACGTACACCGGTGTTTAGTCCAACATTACTTTGTGAGCCAAAAGGAATAAAAACGCCAAGCTCAGGAGCTGCCATAAATTGCCAATTTTTATCCTCTAGAACATATAAACCTAACTGAACCTGTAATGATTGATAAGCAGGTCCCACATTTAAACCGACATAAGGTCGTATTTTGGCAGAAGGTAAGGGATAATAATGTGCATTAACGCCAAAAGTAAAATTATAATAAGTGGTAGCAGCTACTCCTGTAATCGTACCATTTTCTATGGCATAAGTTTTTCGGGCTCTTTTATCATAAAAACCAATCCATCCTAAATATCCACCAACAGTAAAATTAGGGCTGATAAATTTTCTTCCGTCAATGGAGAAACCCCGGTAAGAAGGATAAGAAGTGAAATTCTTTAGACTTCCCAGTCCCAAGCCCATGCCATAATTAATATTGAAATATCCGTCAGGAAGGAAAAAGTCTCCTATACTATCTTCATTTGGAGTATTGATACTTCTTATACCAGGTATGTCACCTGCTACTATTGAAGTGGCTATGAAAATGAAAAGTATAGCTGTAAATAATTTTTTCATAAGTCAAATAGTATTAATTTCGTTTTAAATAAGGTGAATTCTTGAATGCCTCATCAATGCCATTATTAAGTCGCTCCATATTGGTGTTGTCATCTTGCAAACCATTAATAAAAGCAGACCAAACAAATTTTAACTTAGGAGCTTTAGGATCGCTGGGCGAAGGATTTGGAGTTGTTTGAATATAATGAATCCAGGCGCGCAAAGCATCACCATCAGCCATTTCAATCATTAAAGTTCCTGTTTTGTAGGTATAGGAATAACCGCCGCCATACCAAGGATAGTAATCACCCCAGTATCCGCCCCAGTATCCGCCCCAGTTTTTACTTCCTTTTTTAAAGTAGTATGGATAATATCCATCCCAATAGCTTGAATATCCCCACCAATAACCCGGATAATAAACAGTAGAGGTAATCTTACTAAGGGTTATAACCATATTTACAGCAAAATCAGCATGATGTAATGTGTCATGAACTTCAGTATATCCTAAAGCAGCATATTCTTGACGTATCTTAAACTTAATTTGATCAGAAATTCCACCCGTTTTATAAAAATCCTTCCATTCTTTATCTCCTTTTTCTATATAATCGCTAATCATAGCAACAGAATCGCGTATGTAAAAAGTTTTATATTTGGAAAAATCAAAATTAACATCATAACTAGTTATCGTTAGATCATAATCTTTAGTGGTATAAGTCGATTCTTTGTAACAGGAGGTTGCAATAAACGACAAAATAGCAATAGAAACGAATAAATATACTCTGCTTATCCTCATTGTATATGGTTTGTTAAATTATTAATACGTTTTTTTGTAATAAAATAAAGTCCTAAAGACTTCTTTGAAAGTTTGCAAATATATATAAAAAGACTAAGATACTGATAAAAAACATTAGAGTACGTCAATCCCTAATTAAGACTTCGACTATCCTTTATAGTATTTCCCCTGCCATGTGTTTTTATTCTTAAGTCCTTGTTCTATTTTATTTAATATTTGATCATTGCGAATTTTACCCCATGAGGGTCCTGCCAAAAAAGAGGGAGGAACTTCTCCTGCAAAGCGCTCAATAACAAAATGTGGATTAAGTTGCTCTACAAATTCAATCATAAAATCGATATATTCATCGAGTTCAAAGAATTGATAATTGGTGGGATTTAGTTGATAGTCTTTAGCCATGGCAGTTCCTTTAATTATCTGCAATTGATGAAACTTAATGGTATCGAGTGGGAGGTTGTTGAGAATATGTACTTCGTCAAGCATCATTTGACGTGTTTCACCGGGGAGGCCAAAAATTATATGACCTCCTACCTTAATGCCATAATCATGGGTTAGCTCAATGGCCTTTAATAGATTTTCAAAATCATGACCCCGATTCATTCTTCGTAAGCTATCGTCATAACACGACTCTATGCCATACTCAATAATAACATAGTAGTCTTGCGATAATTGGGCAAAATATTCAAGCTTTTCTTCATCAATAGTATCTGAGCGAGTGCCAATTACAAGTCCGACAACAGCTGGTATCTCAAGTGCTTGAGCATAAATTCGTTTTAATTCATTCAGCGGTTTGTAAGTATTGGAATAGGCCTGAAAATAAGCTAAATATTTATCTGCCAACCGATAGCGATTGCTATGGAATTCCATTCCTTCCATTATTTGTTGCCGTATAGACTTGTCGGGTGTACAATAGGAAGGATTAAATGAATCGTTATTGCAATAGGTGCAGCCTCCACGCGCTACCGTTCCATCTCTATTGGGACAACTAAATCCGGCATCAATACTAAGCTTTTGCACTCTGCTACCAAAATAGCGTTTAAAATACTGGGCATAAGCATTAAATCTACGGGAATGATTCCATGGATATACTTGTTCTGTTGGATTCATAAATGGTAATTCTTGATAAATTTATGGAGGAACAAAAGTAGCATGGCATTGCTGCCCATAAGATTATAATAGTTTACCTCAGCCTAAGCGAATTTGTTTCTACAACGATGTTTATTCTCGAAAGCTAGAGTTAAATTACATTGTTTTCAGTAGTTCAGTAATGATAAGTGTTAGTTTTGGCTCTGCCTCTTCTGCTGCTTTTAGAACCTCCTCATGCGACACTTGTTCCACATCGCCAAAGCCACCTAAATCGGTAACTATAGATGCTGCAAAACAGGGAATGCCCGCATGGTGCGCCACTATGGCCTCGGGAACGGTACTCATTCCTACGGTATCACCACCAATAATTCTAAAGTGACGATATTCAGCAGGTGTTTCAAAGGTGGGTCCGCTGGTGCCAACATATACCCCTTCGTGTACATTGAAATTATTAGCTTCGGCAATTGTTTTTGCTTTTTTTAGTATTGCCTTATCATATACTTCACTCAAATCGGGAAAACGAGTGCCTAAACGCTTGTCATTAGCTCCAATAAGTGGATTGCCGGGGAAGAGGTTGATATGATCGTTGATAAGCATAATATCACCTACCTTGAAATCCTTATTCATTCCACCGGCAGCATTTGAAAGGATAAGAAGCTTTATATTAAGGGCTTGCATAATCCGTATGGGAAAAGTGATTTCCTGCATTGAATATCCTTCATAAAAATGAAAGCGCCCTTGCATTGCCATTACTTTCTTCCCACCAAGATGTCCAAAAATAAGTTTACCCTCATGGCCTTCTACTGTGGAAATAGGAAAATGAGGAATATCTTTATAAGCTATTTCTTCTTCTATCTCAATATGATTTCCTAAATTTCCCAATCCTGAGCCTAAAACAATTCCCACTTCAGGGCTAATACTTGTTTTTGATTTAATAAACTCAGTGGTTTTCTGTATTTTCTCGTACATAGCTTATAATATTATCATTAAATACTGTTTTGTCATTATCCAAAAATGAAATTTTGATGGGAAGGATAAATACAGGTAAATCCATAAAAGGTGTTCCTTGCGTTATCTCCCTTAGTCGAAGAGCGTCTTTTTCACTAATGACTATAAATTTATTTTGGGATGCAAAACTATTAAATTTTTCGATAATGGAAACAATATCCTTTGAGGAATAACGATGATGATCGCGAAAAGCGATATGTTCCATCTCTGTGGGCATAAATTTATCCTTTATATAATCAAGCATTGGTGTTGGATTAGCAATACCGCTAACTACCATAATGTTGTTGGCCTTAGTAGGTTTATCTTCAGTGGTCTTTGAAAAAGGAATTAAAGTGCCATAATTTATTTTGGAAAATAATACCGGAGCGGAAGTGAATTCTTTTATTTCTTGTTTTATGCTTAATTTCTCTTGTTTATCGATGCTGTCCGGACATTTGGTAATAATAACCATATTGGCACGCTTAGCAGCAGAAGGATATTCACGTAACCGACCTACAGGCATTGACTTGTCTCTTGTAAAAATCAAAGAATGCTCACTCAAAAGAATATTCATTCCTGCTTTTATTGCTCTATGTTGGTAGGCATCATCAAGAAGTACTACTTCTGTTTCCGGTTTTAAGAATAATAATTTAGTAATAGCCTCTACCCGGTCTTCGCCAACAAAAACAGCAATGGAAGGAAATTTCTGTTTCAGTTGTAAAGGCTCATCTCCACTCTCTGAGGCCTTATCTGTTGACAATATTTCTCTAAATCCTCTGGTCGTACGTCCATAACCCCGGCTTAGTGTTGCCAGCTTAAAAGTGTCCTTTAAAAGTCTAATAAGGTATTCTATATGAGGTGTTTTACCGCTTCCTCCTACCGCTAAATTTCCCACATTAATAATGGGAAAATCAAACTCTGAAGCTTTAAATATTCCTTTGTCGTAGAGCAGACTCCTTATGTGTGTTATTCTTGCGTACATGTTCGGTGCTTATTATAAGCAGCGAAGATACAAACAATAGCGTAATACTAGTTAAGCAATTAATACCGAGTCGGCACAGCAATTACTATTTAGGGTTTGCTGAAAAGCCCGGAAGCTATGTGTTGAGCTTATCGAAGCATGCATATCTTTTTTGATTTCAGAGGTGCAGTTAGTTTTGCAAAAAGCAACAGCAAATAAAAATAGATTTATAGGGTTTTGAAGTAGGCATTTATCTTTATGAACTTTGTGCAGCAGATGGCGTTTTGGGTGAGGGTAAGTTTGTGGTAGAGTATAACCAATACAGCATGAAATAGAACTTATGGAAAAAAACGTTGATCCTTTTTTCCGCCCTTTAGGGTCGGGGAAAAGAAAAGAGAAGCAGGGTTTTCGTATGCACTCAGCCATCTAACCAATAAATAGAGATACGTAAATTAAATTTGCTTATTCCAATATTCAATGGTGTGGAAAGCTTTCGTACTTTTGTGAATTCATAGCATGATATTACTTTATATATTGTTTTTTATTCTATACATCGTAGATAATAAAGTAAATCAAAGGTATATCTGCTGTTTTTAAAATAAATAAATTGCTAAAATCAAGGCAGACATTCTTAAAACTCAATACATTATGGATTATAAAAATTATTACACTATTAAATCAACTCCGGATCAAATATATTTAGCATTAACCAATCCATTAACAATTCATTTATGGTCTGGTGAAGAAGCTGAAATGGAGGATAAAGAAGGAAGCGAATTTTCGCTCTTTGAGGGCAGTATTGTGGGAAAAAATTTGGAGTTAATACCCGGTGAAAAGATAGTACAACAGTGGTATTTTGGGGAAGAGGGTGAGCCTTCAGTTGTAAGTATAAAACTACATCCTAAAGGGGTAAATACTTCTCTAGAGTTACGTCATACAAACATTCCCGATGAAGATTTTGATGATATAGTAGAGGGATGGAATGAGGTTTATATGAATAGGTTAAAGGAGTTCTACGATGAATAATACCAAGTCTTTTGCCAGCGATAATTGGGCTCCCGTTTGCCCACAAGTGATGGAGGCGTTGATAAAGGCTAATAAAGGCCATGCCGATGCTTATGGTAATGACCATTATACCGAGAAAGCACTAAAAATAGTTAAACAGCTTTTTGGTGAGAAGACGAAAGCATATTTCGTTTATAATGGCACTGCTGCTAATATATTGTCTCTGGCTGCCGGTACACAATCTTTTAATGCGGTGATATGCAGTGAACATGCGCATATTAATGTGGACGAATGCGGCGCTCCGGAGAAATTTGCATCCATTAAACTTATTGATCTTCCCACCGATGATGGTAAACTCCGTATAGCTCAGTTGGAAGAAGTGATCTCTGTTTTGCGCTATCCACATCAGGTAGTTCCCAATATTATTAGTATCAGTCAACCCACGGAACTTGGAACATTGTATTCGGTGGATGAAATAAAAAATCTGGCCGAATTTGCTCATCAGCATAATGCTTATTTACATATCGATGGAGCAAGAATTGCCAATGCTGTGGTTGCTTTACATTCCGATTTTAAAACTATGATTACCAAAGCCGGAGTAGATATTCTGTCTTTTGGAGGAACCAAAAATGGACTTATGTTTGGTGAAGCGGTGGTAATATTAAATCCATTACTCCAACAGAATTTCCCATTATTACGGAAACAAGCCATGCAACTAGCTTCAAAGATGCGTTATATATCAGTTCAATTTATCGCCCTTTTAGAAAACGACCTTTGGAGAAGAAATGCACAGCAAGCAAATGATATGGCCTTTCTTCTTGCCAAAAGATTGTCAAAATTCCCACAAATTAAATTTACTCAAATTGTAGAAACCAATGGTTTATGGCTAATAATACCCGATGATATGGCCGAGAAACTTCTTAAACAGAGTTTCTTCCATTCATGGAATCCTCAGAAAAAAGAATATCGAATTATGACGTCTTTTGATACTACTGAAAAAGAGGTGGAACGTTTTGTGGCAGCCTTGGAGGAATAATACCAATTTATGATTGGGAAAGTTGATGAGCAAAACTCTCCAAGCTGGCACATACATAGTCGATGGATGCATAGTTGAGGTTTTGATGGTTATCGGTGTTAATAAAGATTGTGGTCATTCCTGCTTTTTTTCCAAATTGCATATCGCTATAGCTATCGCCTAACATAAGTGATCGAGAGAAATTGATAGTGGGAAAGTCTTTCTTGGCTTTCAATGCCATACCAATCTCAGGTTTTCTGTTGTTGCTTCCACTATTGGCCAAATCGCCACAGTAGTAAATACCATTAATCTTGCCCCCTTGTTCACCAATTTTAGCACTCATATAATTATGTATTGTGTTGAGCTGATCTTCAGTCATCAGTCCTTTGCCGATACCTTGTTGATTGGTAACCAGAATAATAGGGTGAAAATAGGTGGCGAAAATGGAAAAAGCATTCTCCACTCCTTTTATAAAACTGAAATCATCGATATGCTTTACATAATCGTCAACAATGCGCTTGTTTACCACGCCATCTCTATCTACAAATAGCGACCAGTTTCCCTCTTGTTTTATTCGGTTAATAATTGAGTTTAGCGAAGTCATTTTGTGCAATGTTATAGTCCTGAGGGATGCCAATATCTAAAAAGTAATTCTTATAGGCAAAACCATAGAAAGCCGTTTTAGTATAATAATGTTCAAAAACATCAACTTCTAAGGAGAATTTAAGAGGGAACTGAAAGTTTTCAAAAAAACGTTTATGGATAATATAAACGCCTCCATTGATAAAGCCTTTACCGTGAGAACATCCTTTTTCTGCAAATTTGATAATTTTATTTTCGTCATCAATAGATACGCTGCCATAGCGACTTAGCTCGTCAACTGTTCGCAATGCCAAAGAAAAATTACTATTCTTCGCGCTGTGTTTTTGGTAAAAATCCGGGAGGCTTATCTCAAAAAGAGTATCTCCATTTACAACAAGAGCTTCCTTATCTGTAATAAAATCAAAAGCATATTTAATGGCGCCTCCTGTTCCTAAGGGTAACTTCTCCACGGCATATTTAATGTCAATTCCATTAAATTTATCACCAAAATAATTTTGAATTTGCTCGGAAAGATAGCCCACCGAGAAAACTATTTTATTGATTCCTTGCTGTCGTAAATAATTAAGCTGATATTCTAAAAAAGGACGGCCATTAATTGGTGCCATTGGTTTAGGCGTGTCTTGTACCACTTTTTGTAAGCGTGTGCCAAAACCTCCTGCCAGTACAATTGCTTGCTTTATCATCGTGGAAAAAGAGCTGATTCAACAAATTGACAGATAATATGACCTATCATAATATGGGATTCCTGGATACGAGGTGTATCAGAAGAGGGAACATTAATAATAAAATCGACAATATCGCGCATCTTCCCTCCGCTCTCTCCTGTTAAAGCTACTGTTGTGATACCTTTTTCTTTGGCTGTTTCAAAAGCCCGAATAATATTTCTGGAGTTTCCCGATGTAGATATTCCAATGAGGATATCGCCCTTTTTTCCGCTCCCCTTAATATAGCGCGCATAAATCTCTTCGTAGCTATAGTCGTTGGCTACTGCCGTAAGATAGGAGGTGTTAACGTGCAAAGCTTCTGCTGCCAATGGGGGCCGATCGTAATAAAATCGCCCCGACAATTCAGCGGCCAAATGCTGTGCATCGGCTGCGCTGCCTCCATTACCACAAAAATAAACGCTTCCGTTATTCCGATAAGTGTTAATGATAGTGTTGGTAACCTCTTGGATGGTATTATTTAAGTTGGGAGAATCTATTATAGCTTGTTTTACTGCAATAGATTCGGTTATTATTTTCGTAAAGTCCATAAAAAAGTATTATCTAGATATGGCTACAAATATACAGCAAAAGTATAAAGTGTAGTAAAAATTATTTATGCCATAATCAGTTCATCATAAGAATTTACTCGTTTAAAGTCATTTTCGTTTAGGCATGTCTGTATGCTTCCATCACTCCATCAAGGGCTCTTATGTGTTGCAATACCGTTTCTAGTTGTTCCAAATTATACACTTTTATTACTATCTTTCCTTGAAAATTCTGCCCGTCGCCATTAAGGTTAATATTTAATATGTGTATTCCTAACTGTTTGCTTATTAGTGAACTAAGATTGCTGTAAATACCTGTTTTATCAATTCCTTCTACAAATATTTCTGCCCTAAAATTGGTTTTTTCTTCTTTTGCTTTCCATCGGCTTGGGATAATACGGTAAGGATATCGTTTTTTCATATCCTTGGCATTGGGACAGTTGATACGGTGAATACTAATTCCTTTGGATACCGTTACAAAGCCAAATATTTTATCTCCCGGAATGGGATGACAGCATTTTGCTAAACTATAATTTACGTTGTCAAGTTGATCAATAATTAATATATCAGTAGATTCAGAGAGGTTATCAGTTTCTTCTTCACTAAGATAGCTATCGTTAATCTCAGCTCTACTTTTGTCGTCAATATTTATTATTTCTTCTTGATGGGTTAATACCTTTTTGATGGTAGTCAGGTCAATTTTCTCGTGGTAAATTGCTTTGTAAAGGTCGCTGATATTTTTATATTCAAAAAAGGAGGCTAATTTTTCCAACACTTCTTGTTGGTAGTCTATTTTCCAATTCTTTAAGCGGCGCAATAATATATCTTTTCCTTGCTCTGCTTCTCGCTGTCCTTGTTCATCTATGGCGTTTTTTATTCTGTTTCGGGCGCGTGTGGATACAACCAAATTAAGCCAATCAAGACTGGGCCTTTGATTTTTGGAAGTAAGAATGTGAACCTGATCCCCATTTCGTAGCAGGTGCTTCATGCTCACATTTTTTCCATTAACGATTCCTCCAACGCAGCGCATTCCTATTTCGGAATGTATTGCGAAAGCAAAATCCAATACGGTGGCGCCAATAGTAAGTTTTTTTAAATCTCCCTGTGGTGTAAAGGCAAACAGTTCCGTGGAGAAATTTGTGGACTTTAGCTCTTCTGTGGCGAGGATATGGTCGTTTTGTTCCAAGGCTTTACGTACATTTGATAGCCAGTAATCTACTCCAAACTGACTCTTCCCTCCTTTATATCGCCAATGAGCAGCCATTCCATTTTCTGCTTCATCGTCCATTCTTTCTGTGCGTATCTGAACTTCTACCCATAGTTTATCAGCGGTTTGTACTGTTATGTGAAGCGATTCGTATCCATTGTCCCGTGGGATACTTATCCAGTCGCGCAATCGGGAGATATTAGGAGTATAAAGGTTGGTAACTATCGAAAAGGCGTGCCAGCAACTGGCTTTCTCTTCTTTTTTTATACTGTCGAGAATAATACGAATGGCCCATAAATCATACACTTTCTCAAAGGGAACATCCTGTTTTTTCATTTTTGTATAAATGGAATGAATGCTCTTGGTTCTTCCTTTTATATGAAATTTTAGGCCTTGCTCTTTTAAATCTCTTTTTATGGGACGAATAAACTCTTCAATAATACGTTGACGCCTGCTCTCACTTTCCTTTAACTTGCGTTTTATGGATAGATAGTCGCTGGGCTTTTCATAGGACAACACTAGGTCTTCCATCCTCGATTTGAGTTTGTAAAAACCCAAACGATGACTTATTGGAATATATACATGCTTACACAAACTTAATGTGCTTTGTTGGTATTGAGGATTGGTAATTTGGTGATAGTACATCAATCCAAGGGTGTTTTCTGCCAAGCTAATTAATACAGAACGTAAATCTCCGCCCACATTTAAAAGCATGCTACGGTAGTCATCGGCTTGTTGCTCAATATTTTGTGTTGGAAGATCCCTTACCTCTCTGTACTCTTTTGCAATCTGCTCTATTTCAGGATAGTCAATTCCAATTTCTTTGTCAAAGAATAATTTATAAAGTCCAATAGACGCTCCTAACATACTGGCACTGTATGTTTTAATGTCATTTCGCAGAATTTCTAATACCCTTAGCGCATATTGATGACTATTTAAACCTGCTATATTAGTGCTCACCGGAGTCTGCTCTTGCCACGCTTTTACAAGGGTTTTTAAAGTAGCTTGGTACTGCTCTCCGTCATCTAATTTCAGTAAAAAATCTAAATAATTTGCAATCAATGTCTTAAGTATTGGTGTTATTCATTGTCAAAAGTAATTATTTTTATACTGTATAGGTCTTTAAAAAAGACTAATTTTTTGCGATGGATGTTTTTAAAGTATTTTTTTTGTATCTTAGTCGCAACCAAATATTTATCTTTATAGAAAGACTTATTGTTGGTTTTTATGTTCACATTAGTATTGATATATAATTTTACGTCGTGGAAAATTCAAATAAATATACCAAGGGAATGATCAGGGAAATTACTCTTATCAATTTGTTGAGTAGTATTACAAAGCAGAAGTTACCGTTGGAAGACACCATACAGCAGATTGCTTTTTCCATTCCTCAGGCTTTTAAGTATGAAGATGCTTGTGCCAGAATATTTTATCAAAAAAAGCACTATACCTCAAAAAATTTTGAAGTAAGTCCTTGGAGGCTAGTTCGTGAATTTCAAACCTATCAAGGGAATAGGGGACTTATTGAGGTGTATTATTCCCATAAGCATCCCGATATTTTTGAAGGTCCATTTACAAAAAGCGAAAGTGAATTAATGGATAAATTGGTGGATATTATCACTCGTTTTCTCGATGAAAAAATGGCTAAAAACGGCAGAGTAAATATTGCTTCCAAACCGTCCGGCAGGTTTAATTCGCAAAAGGGAAGCACAGCTAATTATCTTCATCAGTTTTTAAATCATTCATACCGCAATAGAGATATTTATCACGATTTAATGCCTTTTAAAGTAAAAGAAATTCTCTTGGTGTCCACATTGTATGATGCCTTCTCCATTGAAAATGAAGGCCGAATTTTTGATCAGGTTCTAGGAGAATATCAGCAACTAAATCTCACCGCAATGCCTCGTATTACCGGTGTAACACGTATTAGTGAGGCTTTTAAAGAACTTAAACAACGCCATTTTGATTTGGTGATTATTATGACGGGCATGAATCATAAGAAATCAATATTTATCAGTAGGGAGATAAAGAAGATATACCGTTATATTCCCGTCTTTTTGCTCCTCAATAATAACTCCGATATTGCTCCAATACAAGAACAGCATTCTGACGAATATATCTATGATAGAATATTTGTGTGGAACGGTGATTCTAATATTTTTTTGGCGATGATTAAAAATGTGGAGGACCGTATTAATTTGGATAATGATACTTCTAAAGCATTGGTGAGGGTGATTTTATTGGTAGAAGACAGCCCCAAATATTACTCCCGATTTTTACCTGTATTGTATAAAGTTGTCCTAAATCAAACTCGTAGAATCATCAATGATGTGCAAACAGATGAACTTTATAAATTGCTTAGAATCAGGGCACGCCCAAAAATTATTCTTGCAACAAATTATGAGCAGGCCATTGATATATTAGAAAACTATAAGGGATTTATCCTGACGGTGATTACTGATATGAGCTTTAATAAAAAAGGCAAAAAGGAGGAAACAGCCGGGCTTCAGCTGGTGAAGAAATTGCGGTTGCAGAATAGCGATATACCCGTAGTAATTCAGTCATCAGAGGCCGATAATGAGAAATATGCCGAAGGCTTGAATATACAATTCATCAATAAGAATGCGGATAACCTTTCGGGCTTATTTCGTAATTTTCTGACTGAATATCTGGGGTTTGGAGATTTTGTTTTCAGGATGCCCGACAGAAAAGTGGTGGGAGTAGCTAAATCGTTTAAAGATTTTGAACTTATGTTAGCCTCGATTCCTGATGAGTCGTTGCAATATCATGCCACACACAATCATATTTCGCTCTGGCTGATGGCGCGTGGAGAGGTTGAAATAGCCAAAATTATTCGTCCATCGCAGGTAAAAGATTTTGGCTCCATCAAAGAAATTAGAGCTTATATTTTAGATACTATTTCTGAATATAGGCAAGAGAAAGTTCGGGGAAAAGTGATTCCTTTTGAGGATAATATATGGAGCGATTATCAAAACATTGTTATGCTCGCCGACGGATCTATGGGAGGGAAAGGGAGAGGTATTGCCTTTATTTATCTTTTGGTATATAATATTGGTTTTTACCGTTTTGTGGAAGGTATTAATATTTCTACACCACGTACTTTTATTATTGGCACCGATGAATATGACGGTTTTATTATTCAGAATAATTTGTATAAGCAGGCCATAAAGATAAAAGATTATCAGGAAATCAAAAAACTTTTTAGCTTGGTATCGCTTAGTGCTACCCTCGAGAACAGGCTGCTGGACTTGGTAAAGAATATCACCAAACCTTTGGCAGTGCGCTCATCAGGTTTGTTTGAAGATTCTCTTTCTCAGTCTTTTTCAGGAGTATTTGAAACTTATATGCTTCCCAACAATCATCCTGATGTTAGAGAACGCTGGCAACAGCTTATTAGGGCAATAAAAATGGTGTATGCTTCGGTTTTCTCTAATTTGGCCAAAGGCTATATTGAGTCGGTGCATTATAAACTCGATGAGGAAAAAATGGCTGTTATTATTCAGGAAGTTGTGGGACAGCAATCCCAATCTTATTTTTATCCTCCCATTAGTGGGGTGGCTCAGTCCTATAATTTTTATCCGTTTTCGCACATGAAACCCGAAGACGGATATGCCCTCCTTGCTTTGGGACTGGGAACTTATGTGGTTGAAGGGGAAAAATGTTTTCGCTTTTCTCCTAAATATCCTAAATTGCAACTCAAGTCGGTGAAAGATCAATTTAAAGATTCGCAAACCTATTTTTATGCCATTGATATGGCTAATAGTAATCCCAATATCGAAAGTGGAGAGAATGCAAGTCTCTGTAAATTGGATATTGATGAAGCTGAGAAACATCATATTTTAAACCATTTGGCTTCTACTTATAATTATGAAAATGATACCATTCAGCCCGGAATAATGAAACCGGGTCCCCGGATTTTGAATTTTGCTAATATTCTATTTCATAATTATATCCCACTTGCCGAAACCATTAATACAAGCCTTAAATTAGTACAAGAAGCCATGGGGACACCGGTGGAAATAGAGTTTGCCGTTGATATTAATAAGGACAAAAATGGGAATGCAAGTTTTTATTTATTACAGATAAAACCTCTAATGGGCAAGATGACAGATTTCACCATTAATATTCATAATTTATTAAAAGAAAAAGTGATACTTTTTTCTGAAAAAGGCATGGGTAATGGAATGATTGATACCATTGAGGATATTGTGTATGTTGTTCCGGAAAGATTTAACAAATCGGAGACAATGCAGATGGTGAATGAAATTGCAGAGATAAACAAATCCTTGAGTAAACAAAATAAATCGTATGTATTAATAGGTCCCGGAAGGTGGGGTACAAGAGATGAGTGGATTGGCATTCCCGTAAAATGGCCTGATATTTCCAATGCAAAGTTTATTGTGGAAACCGACCTAAAAGGATATCCTTTGGAAGCTTCTGCCGGAAGTCATTTTTTTAATAATGTAATTTCAATGAATGTGGGATATTATAGCATCCACCACGGGAAGGGACGAAATAGTATAGATTATAACTTTTTCAAAAAACAACAAATTATTAAACAAGGGCGTTGGTTTAATCATATTCGTGTGAACAATAAGATGGTAATACAAATGGATGGTAAAAAGAGTATTGCCGCTATTATTATAAAATAATATCTTGGAATGAGAATGAAATAGCCATATATCAGCTTGTTTTCCTATAAATATAAGGACACAACTATTTAGGTGTTAAATAGAAATTTTTAAACTAATTTTGTACTTTATTATATTAGTAAATTAAGGAAAGTTAAGAGTGACATAAGAATTTTAAATTGAGAAATTTATGAAGATTACAAAAGAAATTAGCATAGAGGAACTAATAGAGGAAGTTCCCGCATCAGTGGAATATTTGATGAAAGAAGGCATTCGCTGTATTGTTTGTGGTGAGCCTATTTGGGGAAGTCTGGAAGAGGCAGCAGAAGAAAAAGGCTTTGGTGAAAAAGATATTGAACGTTTTGTAAAAGAGTTGCAGAACTTGGCCGATAATCCGAGCGAAGAAAAAGGCTTTGAAAAAAAGATTGAAGTAAAAAAGATGAATGATTAGACGGAGACAAATTCAAATAAACCCTATTTAGCTATTTTAATATTATTTATTTTAGCTCGACCATAAAAACATATATCTTTGGTCAATGATTTATGCTGGTGAGGAATGAGGTGGATTTTTGCTTTTTTTGTTGAAAAATAGTGCATTCATTTTTTAAATTTTTTATTACACTTAAATTTGAAACAAAAACTCATCAGTTTAATCTTGTATTAATAATATCGATTCTCCATTAAAT
>WGCS01000251.1 GCA_015493685.1 Bacteroidales bacterium | reverse complement strand
CAACATGCAGAACTCATAATATAAATCCTCATACTTGGCTTTGTGATGTTATTAATCGAATACCTGAACATAAAGCCAATAAACTTCATGAGCTATTACCTCATAACTGGAAGCCATTAAATCTGGATACGTAGTTTACCGTACGCTTACGGATAAATGGATAAGCTAGAATATTTTATATCATTTTAGTCGCTGATTATGCAAAAAAAAGAGGAACCATTACAGTTCCTCTTCAAATGATATAAATTGTTTTCCTTGGAATACTTATTCTTCTCTATTTTTCAAATTTCTAATCATCTTATCAAAGTGGCGAACTTTGGCTTTTAGTAAGTCAACTTCTTTCTTCCCCTTATTGATTTTCTTCTCAAAGTCAGCTTTTAATAAGTCAGCATTCTTTGAATTGGCAAAAAAGCTAATATTATTTTCCCAAAGAATAAGGTCTTTTTTCAGATAATCGATTTTCGTTCTATAGAAATTCATTTCCTTGCGCAATAGTCTTTCTGCATCGGCTTTGTTCTCCATATTATCGATCTTATTTTTAAGACCGGCATTTTCAAAATCAAAACTATTGATATTTAAATCGTTTAAGTGTTTGTCAATGACTTTTTTGAAACTATTCTGAAGCTTAGATTTGTCTTTAATAGGTACGCGTCCAATTTCAATCCATCGACGTTGGAAGCCTTTAATTGCATTAAGATTTTCCTCTTGATTTTCACCAAAAGAATATTCCTCAATCTCCTTAATTAGTTGCAGTTTCTTCTCCTTATTATCGGCTTCTACTTGCCCAATATTTTTAAAGAATTCTTCCTTGGCATTAAAAAAATCATCGCAATGACCACGGAATATCTTCCATATTTTATCAGAGTATTTCCTTGGTACTTGTCCTATCTCTTTCCATTTTCTTTGAATCTTAACAAACTCCTGAGTTGTATTTCTCCAGTCAGTACTGTCTTTCAAGGCTTCAACTTGAGCTATTAAGTCAAGCTTTAGGTGATAGTTGTTAGTTTGCTCTTCCTTAATGCTTCCAAGAAATTCTTTCTTTGCTTTAAAGAAAGAATCTACTGCTGTTTTAAAGCGCTTCCAGATACTATCATTAAATTTCTTGGGAGCTGGTCCCAATGTTTTCCATTCTGCGAAAAGAGCATTTACTTCTTCCGTTATTTTATTCCATTCGCTGATACTTTTGGGTGTCTCATCCAATATACTTTCAGCCTTTTCGCAAAGGGCAGTCTTCAGAAGGAGATTGCTCTTTTGCTCTTCATGAAGATTTTCATAATATTCATGACGTCGCTGATTTACTTTGTTGGTAGCATTTTTAAAACGATCCCATATTTCATCATTCTTTTCTTGGGGTACAGGACCTACTTCTTTCCATCTTTCGTGGTACTCTTGTAGTAATTTGAATGATTTATTGATTGATTTCTCTAGTAATAACTCTTCTGTTTTCTCGCATAGATGAATCTTCTCTTCCAGGTTTTTATTTAAACCCATCATCATCAACTCTTTATTTATCTTAACTTTATCAAAGAAGGTCTCTACCAGAAAATGATAATTTTCCCATAACGTTTTTACTTGATTCTGAGGAACTTGACCTATTTGTCTCCATTGCTCCTGCAAGTCTTTAAATTCATGGTATATTTTGTTCAAATTCTCATTAGAGTTAATCATTATCCGTAATGATTCCAAAAGGGCTTCCTTTTTCTTTAGGTTTTCTTCCTTCTGCTGTTCTAATAGCTGTATGTATTTTGTTCTCTTTTCTTTATATAACGCAAAAGCAGCTTGATATTGGGCTTCAAAATCGTACTTAATGGTTTTGTATTCTTCTTCAATACCTCCATCAGCAATAAATTTATCAAAGAGGTCTTGTTTGCGCTGCTTAATTTTTTTGATGTATTGCGATTTGATTGTTCCTACACCTTCCTTGATGGAGGCCACATCATCATGCTGAACTAAATCTACCAATGCGTTAACGAGTTCTTCCAAACTCATGCTGGCATAATCTAGCTCCTGATCTTTCTCCGGAGTACCGGTTTCTTGATTAGTAGTGGGTGTTTCTTCTTTCTCTTCTGTTCCTTTAGCTTCTTTTGCAATAGGCTTGGCATCTTCTTCCGTAGCTTTGGCCTCAACAACTTCTTCCATTGTAGTTTCGTTAGCTATTGCTGTTTCTTCTGATGTAGTTTTTGCCTCGGCCACTTCAACTTCATCCTGAACACCTTCTACTGGAGTTTCTTCTGCAGCAACTTCTTCCATTGTAGTTTCGTTAGCTATTGCTGCTTTTTCTGATGTAGTTTTTGCCTCGGTAACTTCAACTTCTTCCTGAATACTTTCTACTGGAGCTTCTGCCTCAGCAATTTCTGTAATTACTTCTTTGGCACTTTCTGTCTTTATGCCCTCACTCTTTAAATCTGCTTCCGGCGCAGTTGCAGTGTTTTGTGGATTGTCAATTTCTTGCTCCACTTCCTTTGTTTTGTCTGTAGTTTCCATCAATCGTTTAGATTAATCTTGATT
Organism: Bacteroidales bacterium; assembly: GCA_015493685.1. Lineage (GTDB taxonomy): Bacteria > Bacteroidota > Bacteroidia > Bacteroidales > UBA1556 > UBA6267. The sequence continues at coordinate 7,655 of WGCS01000251.1, read as the reverse complement.
AGTATAAAAAATAGTTTCCTTTCGCTGAGGACAAAACTAATTGCCTATCAGCGAAATCCTAAAAGGACTGCAAATGTATAAATATTTTAAGCAGAGAATGCATTAGGCTATTATTATTTCGTATTTTTACTGCGAAATTATTATATACTCTATGGAAGCAAAGGAAATAAAGGCAAGGATTGATTTTCTAACAGATGAATTGAAGCGGCATAATTATAATTATTATCAGTTGTCGAAACCACAGATTAGTGATTTTGAGTTCGATACTCTAATGTTGGAACTCCAAAATTTGGAGAAATCTTTTCCTCAGTTTGCTCATATCGACTCACCAACACAGCGTGTAGGTGGCGATATACAAACCTCTTTTAAGACGGTAAAACATCGTTATCCAATGCTTTCGTTGGGAAATACGTATTCTCGTGAAGATTTAATTGAATTTGACAATCGCATTAGAAAACAAATAAATGTTGATTTCGAATATGTTTGTGAATTGAAATTTGATGGTTTATCCATTGGTTTACATTATGAGAATGGGATTTTAATACAAGGGCTTACCCGAGGTGATGGTACTCAAGGTGATGATGTTACCACCAATGTTAAAACTATTAGGAGTATTCCTCTTCAATTAAAAGAAGGGGCTTTCCCTGATGACTTTGAGATTAGAGGGGAGATAGTAATGACGCGTAGCGGCTTCGCTAAATTTAACCATCAGCGGATTGCCCAGGGGAAATCGCCCTTTGCTAACCCTAGAAATGCCGCTTCAGGAAGCCTTAAGATGCTTGATGCCAAACTGGTAGCAAAACGACCTCTGGATTGTTATCTCTACTATCTGTTGGGTGATAATCTGCCTTATCAATCGCATTATGAGAATATGTCCGAAGCCAGAAAATGGGGTTTTAAAGTTTCCAATTCCATGAAAAAATATAGTGGTATAGAGGGAGTGTTTCACTATATCGATTATTGGGATAAGGAGCGTAACGAACTGGATTTTGATATTGATGGAATTGTAATTAAAGTTAATGATTATGCCTTGCAACAGCAATTGGGCTATACTGCCAAATCACCGCGTTGGGCCATTGCTTATAAGTTTAAGGCTGCACAAGTTGTTACTAAATTGTTGAATGTGAGTTATCAAGTCGGTAGGACAGGGGCTGTTACTCCGGTGGCAAATCTGGAACCGGTACATCTTGCCGGTACTACGGTAAAGCGTGCCAGTTTGCATAATGCCGATATTATTGAAGCCTTGGATTTACATGAACATGATTATGTGAAAGTGGAAAAAGGAGGGGAGATAATACCTAAAATCGTTGGTGTAGACTTGAAGAAACGAGATAGTAATGCCGCAAAAATTTCTTTTATTACGCATTGCCCTGAATGCGGAACTGCATTGGTACGTAATGAGGGTGAAGCAGCTTTTTATTGCCCCAATGAATATCATTGCCCTCCACAAATTAAAGGTAAAATTGAACATTTTGTGGGGCGAAAGATGATGGATATTAATATTGGTGAAGCCACCATTGCAGCGCTATTTGACAAACAGATGATTGCTAATGTGGCTGATTTATATACGTTAAAGCCTGAGGATTTATTCCAATTGGATGGCTTCAGGTCCAAATCGGTATTCAAACTGCTGAGTAGTATTGAAGATTCAAAAAAAGTGCCCTTTCCCAGAGTGCTTTTTGCCTTGGGAATTCGCTTTGTTGGGGAAACAGTGGCTTCTAAATTAGCCTCTTATTTTGAGAATATCGACAGCTTGATGAATGCAACAACGATGGAACTTCTTATGGTGGATGATATTGGTGAACGTATTGCTTTCAGCTTGCAGGAATATTTTGCCGACAGCTCCAATAGGGAAATAATTAATCGCCTGAGGACTTATGGGCTGCAGTTTGAAATAATTAAGAATACGGTTGAATTCCCTGATTTGCTTCATGGTAAATCCTTTGTTGTAAGTGGTAAGTTCTCCCGGCCAAGAGATGAAATAAAAAAGTTGATAACCCAATATGGAGGAAAAAATGTTAGCGCTATCTCATCCAAAACCAATTTCTTGCTTGCCGGTGATAAGATGGGACCTGCCAAATTAAAAAAAGCCGAAGCCCTCAATATTGATATTATTTCAGAAGATGATTTCTTTAAATTAATAAATAAGTGAGGTAGTTAGATAAAAAAGGTCGAGTTATACAAATAAGACCTCGTATTTCACAGATAAATATTATCTTGCGCCTTGAAATTTTGACATTGAATAGTACCAAATAACTAAAGAGAATAACTAAACACAGAATATTTATTATGAATGAAGCAAAAGGATTGTTGAAATTACTGGGTTGGAAAGTCGAGAATAAGATAAAAGATCAAATGCCACCAAAGGCTGTCGTATTATCGGTACCTCATACCAGTTTGACCGATTTTTTTATTGGTTTTTTCGCCTATCGTAATTTAGGTTTAAAAGCTCATTTCTTAATTAAAAAGGAAGCTTTTGTTTTTCCTTTTAAAAAACTATTATATCGTTGGGGGGGTATCCCGGTGAATAGAGGTAAAAAAAGTAATATTATACAAGAAATTGTCAATGAGTTTAACACAAGAGATGAATTTTTGTTGACAATAACGCCGGAGGGTTCACGAAGTCCTCGCCCTCGTTGGAAAGACGGCTACCATCGAATTGCCAAAGCGGCTAATGTACCTGTACTTATTGGCTATATCGATTATAAAACAAAAAGTATTGGTATTGAAGAAATTTATAAACTTCAAGGTGATGCCGCTTATGATACTGTGCAAATAATGAAATATTATATTGGTATGGAAGGACGTAATCCTGAAAAATTTGTCTTACCCAAAGAGGTGTATGAAAGTGCTAAAAAGGATAATGTTGCCAAAAGCTAGAATATATACTATACTGGCAATTAATTAGGTGTGGCTTCCTTAGTATTAATTGATTTCTTCCTTTGGAAATGCTAGGGCTGCTTATCGAATTGATTTTGCCATATTCAAATACTTTTGTGCCTGCTTTTTATCGCCAATTTTAGCATAGCTGGCAGCCATATTCTGATAAATCTGTGCCGTGGGCTTTTTCCTGTTTTTTAACGACTCTTTGAAAAAGTGTATTGATTTATTTGCAGAGCCTTCAATGCCGTAGAGTACGCCAAGGTTTTCACATACACTGGCATTGGTGGGATTTATTGAGTAGGCTTTTTGTAAATAATATTCTGACTTCTTAAAATCATTTTTGTACCTGCCATAGATTTCTCCCAATTTATTATAGGCTTCATCATAATTGGGATTATGTTCTATAAGTGCGTTGAGAATGCTAATGGCTGTATCTATTTTATTAAGATTCAATAAATCATCAGCAATAAAGTAGCTTGTTTCTTCATCAGTCTTAAAGGTTTTTTCGTAATACTGTAATACCTTCAGCGAATTGCCATAGTCTTTCCTTTGATGAAGTTTCAGCGCCAAGCTTTTAATATTAGCCTTGCTGTCTTTTCGTTCTCCCAAACTAATACTTTTGGCATAGGCCTGAAAGCATTGATTGTATTTTTTCTCTTCAAAATATACATTCCCCAATAAAGTATAGGCTTGCACATATTTAGGGTGAATATGAATGCCTTTCTGTAAAAAACTTTCGGCTTTTCTTAATAAACTGTTCTTTCGGATTTGGCTGCTTTCTTTAAGGGCTTTTTCATAGGTTTTTCCACCGGCAGAGACATTGCATTTTGCCGAATTAGCCGAAACTATTACGTCAGTTGTAAAAAGAGTATAATCATTTTTCCATGCCTTGTTCCGCTTGATGGTTTTTACACTATATATCAGTAATATTGGTGTTAATATCAAATATAAAATTTGTGTGTTTCTTTTTGTTTTTAAACTGATATCAATGATGAAATAGGCTACAATAATCGCTAGACCAATATCAGCAATAAAGATAAAACGTTCATTCATAAATGCGCCAATATTGACAAATAAATTGGATGAGATGCTAAAAACAAAAATGTAAAACAGCCAGCCAAAAGCAATGATAGAAGTTTTCTGTTGCCGAAAAAGATGACTATAAACTTTAATTAATGACCAAATGCTAAGACTTACATATAGTAGGATAGAAGCGATACTTATGGGACTTGTCCACGATTTTAAACTGATGGTATAAGGGTAATAATCGTGGGTTAAATGAATGGGAAATACAAAGAGTTGTAAATAATGCCACCAAGTATAAGATATGGTAGCATATTTTTGACTTGTACTCGCTTCTAGAAATGGATTGTTGAGTAATTCGGTTATTTTTACCGCATGTGGCATGCCAATCATTGCAATTCTAAAGATAAAATAGCTCAATATACTGAGACTGCTAATGCCAAAGACAAGGAGGAAATGTTTTTTGTCGAATGGCCTGAATAGTAGTAATGCCAAGGGAATTATTCCTAGAAATGTTAAGGCTGTTTCTTTGGCCAGTATGCCAAGGAATAAGCTGATAAACAGATATATCAAGTAGCGAGTTTTACCTTTGTCATAGTAATTAATAGCAGCCATCAGAGACAAAATACTAAATAGTAAACTCAATAATAAGTCGAAACTTTTGATATTGGCAACCACTTCAGTATTTAAAGGATGTACACTTATCAATAAGGTGGCAATAAAAGGAAGGCTCATCCAGGTGGTATTCTCCTTATTAAAGAGTTTTTGGAGCATCAAATAAACCAATACCATTCCTAGGGCAAAGGCCAGAGTGTTTTGAATATGCCAAAAGTGTGGGCATAAGCCACCGAATGAATATTCTATATTAAATATCAACTGTGATAAAGGGCGGTATCGACCACCGGAAAGTAAGTTTTTTCCTTCCCCTAAAAAACCGGCAAAGGCATCGGTGGTAAATATTTTACCTATTTTGTCGATGCCTCCCTTGGTAAAATTATTCTCCGTAATCATCATTGTATCGTCAGAGGCAAATCCAAAATTCCAGGTGTTGATATACAATAGTATGCTTATTATGAAAATAATAAGCATCTGCATTTTATGAATATTATATTTTAATTTACTCAAAATCAGTATATAATAAATATTTACGGCGAATTATCTTAAATTTATCAAGTCCTTTTTCCCAACTTTGTTTAATTTCTTTTTCATTAAGTCCAGCTTCTATTTGTTGACTTAATAGTTTTGTGCCCGCTAATTTATAAAAAAATGAATTAAAAAATCCTGATGATTTTCCATATTCATGGTATGCATTAATTAACCATTGTAAATTTATGCCTGCCTTTCTGTAAGCCTGCTGATTGGTGTAATAGCACAAAGAATATCCATAGCACTTTTTCCCTTCAAGTTTGGGATGTGGTGCTGCTGAGGCGATGGGCTTGGGCGTAAAGGTAGTGTCATAATTCTTAAAATTAGGATAACCATATAGCTGAAAGGGTTTGCCTGTTCCTCTTCCCACACTTACTACCGTGCCTTCAAAAAGGCAAAGGCTTGGATATAAATTAATGGCAATGGCATTGGGCAGATTTGGAGAGGGTTTTACAGGAAGAGTATAAATGCTTTTATGACTATAATTTTTTACTTTAATAACTGTCAATTTACATTTTTCCCTATTTTCCAGCCAACCTTCTCCATTGAGCATTTTTGCATATTCACCCAATGTCATCCCATGAACTATAGGTATGGGATCCATACCCACAAATGAACTGAATTGGGGTTCCAGAATTGGTCCGTCCACATAGTAACCGTTGGGATTAGGGCGATCCAGAATAATTAACTCTTTAGCATTTTCGGCACATGCTTCCATGCATAGATGGAGTGTGCTTAGGTAGGTATAAAATCGTGTTCCTACATCTTGTAAATCAAAAAGTACAATATCAACATCGTGTAAATCTTTGGCTGTAGGCTTTTTGTGGGCTCCATATAACGAAATTACAGCTAGGGAGGTTTTGGCATCGGTGCCACTGCTGATGGAAATACCTGCGGCGGCTTTACCCCGAAATCCATGTTCAGGGCTCATGACCTTTACTATGTTGACATTTAGTGAGATAAGTGAATCTACCAAATGGGTTTGTTTAATGATAGAACTTGGATTTGCCACCACAGCAATACGTTTATTTTTTAATAAAGGAAGGTATAAATTTGTTCGCTCCGCACCCACAATAATGGAATCGTTAATGTCGGTAACAGTATCTTTTTTTGTGCCAGGATTATTGGCACAGGCCAACAATGAGATCAATAAAAAAGAGATTAGGCTAACGACAATAAATTGAACTCTCATTATGGAATAGATTTATAAAAATCGTTGAATATTAGCTCCTAGGGCATTTAAACGCGTATCGATATTCTGATAACCACGATCTATTTGTTCTATATTATGGATAGTACTCTGTCCTTCGGCAGATAATGCGGCAATTAAAAGGGCAACTCCGGCACGAATATCAGGCGAAGTCATTTGTATTCCTCTTAATGGCGTTTGTCTGTTATTGCCAATTACAGTAGCTCTGTGAGGATCGCAAAGAATAATCTGGGCTCCCATATCAATTAATTTGTCCACAAAGAACAATCTGCTTTCAAACATTTTTTGATGAATTAGCACGCTTCCTTTGGCTTGTGTAGCCACAACCAAAGCAATGGAGATAAGGTCAGGGGTAAAACCCGGCCATGGTGCATCGGCAATGGTCATAATAGACCCATCAATAAATGATTCTATTTCATAATGCTCTTGCGCAGGAATATATATTGAGTCACCACGATTTTCCATCTGTATTCCCATACGTTTGAAAACCTGTGGTATCATTCCTAATTCGCTGTAATCTACATCTTTAATAAGTATCTCCGATTGGCTCATAGCAGCCATCCCAATAAAACTACCTACCTCAATCATGTCGGCGAGTAAAGTATGCTCTGTACCTTTAAGACTGCTTACTCCTGTGATAGTAAGTAAGTTGGAGCCAACGCCTTCAATTTTTGCTCCCATACGGTTAAGCATTCTGCTAAGTTGAATTAGATAGGGTTCGCATGCAGCATTGAAAATTTGTGTTACGCCATCAGCAAGTACAGCAGCCATCAATATATTAGCAGTTCCGGTAACAGAAGCTTCATCCAAAAGCATATAGGCTCCCTTTAAACCATCGGTTGTGATAGAATAAAAATGTTCTTGAGCATTATAATTAAATCGCGCCCCTAATTTTTCCAGCCCTATGAAATGAGTATCCAGTCTACGTCTTCCAATTTTATCTCCACCGGGTTGAGGAAGCTTAGCTATGCCAAAGCGGGTAAGTAGCGGTCCCATAATCATTACGCTACCTCGTAAACTGGCAGCTTGCTCTTTGAAAGAGTCGGTTTTCATATAGTCCAGATTAACATTATTGGCCTGAAAACTGTATGATTCGGCACCGAGTTTCTCAATATTTACCCCAAAATCACCTAAGAGTTGTATCAATTTATTTACATCCCTTATATCTGGTATCTTGTGTATGGTGATTTTTTCTGCACTTAATAAAGTAGCACTAATTACCTGAAGTGCTTCGTTTTTAGCTCCTTGTGGAGTTATCTCGCCCGATAATGGCCTGCCGCCCTCTATGATGAATTTTCCCATGATGTAAGTATTAAAATTTCATTGAAAATACAGTAATCCTTTCCTTGCTATTTTATCTCTTTCTTTAATTATTAACGGTATAATGTTAATT
>WGCS01000250.1 GCA_015493685.1 Bacteroidales bacterium | reverse complement strand
TTCTTGCCTAGCGGCGGCTTTTTTGCCTGCTTTTTCAGCTGCTGGAAAAAGTATGAAAGAAAAATTTATAACAACTCTAAATATCAGTCTAAAGTTTAATCCCCCTTTTTTCAGAAAATAAAAAAACCTAATGAGGGGGATTAGGTGCCTAATTTTGAATATCAATAATTTAATACCTTGTATAACAAGTATTTAATAAATCAACAATTGCATTTTATATTTTTATCGGACTTAATGATTAAGAATAAATATTCCCTAACGCAAGAAATTTTTTTACTTGGTGTCATAAGCTTATAACAGAAAATTATAGCATTATGAACTGTAAACAAATCGTTTCATTTTCCGTCGCATACTATACTCATCAACTCGATGAGAATACGAATGCAGCAATACAAAAGCATCTTGCTCATTGTCGGTCATGCAATTCTTTCTATGCTTATACCCAAAATAGCTTGAATCATATTCAATTAGAAAAAAGAACAGATAATGATCCTTATTTCTTTGCCGCTCTTAAAGCCAAAATAGAAAATCAAAAGCAAGAAAATAAAAGCTGGATTACTCCCATGCCTGCCCTTCGATTTGCAATGCTTACCCTTGTTGTTGTATTGAGTATATTTGGAGGCCTGCTCTTTGGTAGTTATTCTGCAGAAGTACTTAATACCACTACCATCAATACCCAAATTAATACTGATAATCAACTTGGTTTTGATATGGCCGATAATGATATCGATTTATTTAAAAATTTATAATTATGAATGATATAAAAAGAAATACTTTTTGGTTTTGGGGTTTCCTAATCCTGTTAATTCTAAATATTAGTGCTATCTCAAGCATGTTTTATGTGGGTTATCGTATGCACCATCGCCAAGACTATCAAGCTTTTCATCATCGTGTTTTTCATCATTCCGGCAATGCAAATTTCAATGGGCATACCAAGTCATGGGCGAAAATGAATTTTAATCCTGCACAAAAGTCATTTATGCTTTCTACATTGAAAAATCATAGGCAACTAATTCGCGAAAATAGAAAAAGACTAATGCTAAAGCAGTCGCAATTGTTTGATGCTCTCGCAACTAAGCCAGTGGATACTGTTAAAGTAAATCATCTGAAAGCAGATGTGCTAAAGATTCATCGTGATATTATGGAGGAAAATATTACCTATTATGAATTATTAAAGACCAAACTTAATGCCGGACAGATGGAATTAGTTAAAGCACATATTCAACGGCAATATAATGTAAGACGCTTTAAATCAACAAAAAGATATTCAAAAGATAATCCAAGAAACTAGTTTAAACTATATATATCAATCAATAATTTATTAATCTTTTAATCAACAGTAATATGAAAACACTAAAATTAAAATCAGTAATAAGCCTACTAATGGTAAGTATGTTATTTATCTCTTCCGGCTTATTTGCCCAGCAAGGACAAGCAAAACCTATGCGTATGAAACAAGGTAATATGCAGGTGAATAAAGCCAATGTGCAGAGGCAACAATCAATGAACAACATCCCTAATTTAACTGATCTTCAAAAAAAGAATATCCAAACGCTTAGAACGGATATGATGAAGCAAATGTTGCCCCTAAGAAGTCAGCTAAAAGAAAAAAAAGCTCATTTGAATACTATGTCAATAGCCCCTAAGGTAGATCAAAATGCTATTAATAAGCAAATTGATGATATTGCAAAATTAGAGGCTAAGATAATGAAGCTAAGAGCGCAATTTCGCCAAAAGCTGCGTGCGACGCTCACCGATGATCAAAGGGTATATTTCGATGCTCATTTTAATCAGATGATGAATCGCCATCATCAGGGTGGGATGAAAGGTATGAGCGGAATGAAAGGACATCGTATGCATAATAACAGAATGAACCAAAATCGATAGTCCCTAATTTTTCTTCTGTAATATTAGGTATTAGTATGCTCTTAATAGCAGTAAATGTTTTAAGATAAAAAGCAAATTATATTCAGATTCATTGAATCTGTTCTTTAGCCACCTGCAATTGTAGGTGGCTTTTTTTATATCTTTGTGCGCAATGTAAATCCGGACCTGCTGTTAATAATATTTATCGCAGCGGCCTTAACTTCTCCAATATATTATAATGAAAGACTTGTATTTTGCTCATGCCAATGGATTTCCTTCCAAATCATATCAATGCTTATTTGATTATTTCGATGCTGATAGTATTAATTATATTGATATTTTAGGTAAAGGGGATATTCCGTTAAATGAGAATATGTACAATTTTGCCAAAGAAATAACCCTCGATATTGAGTCAAAGCATAATCAGCCTGTTATTGGTTTGGGACATTCTGCAGGAGCTGTAGCTCTGATGCTTGCAGCTAGCGAGCGTCCCGATTTATTTGAGAGTCTTATCTTAATGGAGCCGGTAATCTTTAATCCCTTAAAACGTTTTGCCATTGATGTTATTCGTTCCATTGGTTTGGGAAATAGTATTGCTCCGGTTAAAAAAGCCTTAAGTAGAAAAAATCATTTTGACAGCTTGCAACAAGCTGAAGAATATTTTAGTAATAAACGCTTTTTTAAAGCTTTTTGTCCCACCTGTTTTCAAAATTATCTGCTGGCAGCTTTAATACCAAGTGCCAATGGGGGCGTGGAATTGAAAATTGCACCCAAAGAAGAAGCGGAGGTATTTCGTTCTGTTCATACTAAAATAAACCATCGTATGAAACAACTTAGCGGGCTATATCTTTATGGCAATAGTAGTGAAATGTTAAAAAAAGCAGACCTTAATTGGTGGAAAAATAATTTCAAAAATTTTGAAATGAAATCCATAGATGGCAGTCATGTTTTTCCCTTGGAACACCCAAAAGCAACAGCCCTTATTATCAATGATTTTCTTCATCGCTAATGGTGTTTACGACTTTGCTTTTTTATAAATCATCCGGCATTTGTATGGTGCGAATATTCTGCGTTATTTTAAAAATAGATAAATCCGGAAATACAAATTTTTTATTAATGTCATCATAAATAAGCTGAATACGAACTGTCAACTAGTTGGCGAAATCATTTTTTGATAGGTAAGTTCTGATTTCGATTTGGCAATAAGGTAGCGGAATAGTTTTTCTTATGAATTTTGAGAAATCATTTTTATCAATTCGTAAAATATATTATCTTTGAACTTAATAATAGAACTCTTAATAACATAAAATTATGGCAGGAATTAACAAAGTAATACTTATTGGTAATCTGGGTAATGACCCGGAAATACGAACTCTGGAAAACGGTGCCAAGGTAGCCCAATTTAGTTTGGCAACCAATGAATCGTATAAAGATAAAGCAGGAAATTGGCAAGAACAAACCGAATGGCATCGGATTGTGTTATGGCGTTGGCTGGCCGAACGTGCCGAAAATCAATTAAAGAAAGGATCAACCATATACGTTGAAGGGAAACTTAAAACACGCTCTTGGACAAATAAGGATAATGTAACTCAATATACCACTGAAATTATTGGCGATAAATTTATTAACCTTGAGAAACGCGATGGCAATGGAAATTATCCTCCTCCACCGGCAGCAGAGGATGCTCCAAATACTACTTCCAATACGCAAAGCGCTGAAGCAAAACCTGCTGATCCTGAGATAAGTAAAACTTCTGAGCCGGAAGACGATTTACCCTTTTAATAGCTTAGTTAAGCTAAGATGAGTCATATTTATTACTTAATTTGCGCCTTGCATCTCTGTAATATATTTCTTTCCTTGAATTTAGTATAGGATGATAAATTAGACTTATTACTTTCTTTAGGGTGTACTATATTTTAGTAATTTTGTAGCCTCTTAACATGTAGTTAAGAGGCTACAAATGTATTTATATGATTAATTTTTCTGCTCATTTCAAGAACAAGTTGCCTGGTGCTAAAACCACTATATTTACTCAGATGAGTGCTTTAGCTAATGAGTATAACGCCATTAATCTTTCACAAGGTTTTCCTAATTTTGATGTGTCGCCTCAGCTTATCGATTTGGTGGATAAAGCCATGCGTCAAGGTCATAATCAATATGCGCCCATGCAAGGTGTTTTACAGTTACGAGAGGAAGTTAGTAATGCCTTCAATGCCAATTATGGCCAGTATTATGATCCGGAAGCAGAAATTACTATTACTGCCGGAGCTACACAAGCTATTTATACCGCCATTACTACCATTATCAACGATGGGGATGAGGCCATAGTCGTTGAGCCGGCTTTTGATATTTATGTGCCTGATATTAAAATTAATGGTGGCGTTCCTAAAATTCTTAAACTTAAAGGAGAAGATTATCATATTGATTGGCGAGAGCTACAGCAACTTATTACGCGAAATACCAAATTAATTATTATTAATTCACCTCACAATCCTACTTCCACTGTTTTAAGTGTAGAGGACATGCAGCAACTCGATAAAATCACAAGAAATACTGATATAATGGTTCTCAGTGATGAGGTTTATGAGCATATTATTTTCGATGCCTATAAGCATCAGAGTATCGCCGCTTTTCCTGAGCTGGCTAAAAGAAGCTTTATCATTGGCTCCTTTGGGAAAACATTTCATGTTACCGGATGGAAAACCGGTTTCTGTCTTGCTCCGGCAAAGTTAATGGCTGAGTTTAGAAAAATTCATCAAAATGTTGTTTTTGCCGGCAATAGGCCCATGCAAACAGCCTTGGCTGATTATATGCATAATCCTGAAAACTATAAGCATATTGGTGAAATGTATAGCCAAAAAAGGGATTATTTTTTACAGTTGATGAAAAAAAGCAGGTTTACTCCATTACCTTCCAAAGGGACTTATTTCCAGTTGTTTAAATACGATAAGATATCCGATGAGAGCGAATTGGACTTTGCTGTGCGATTAACAAAAGAATTTGGCGTTGCAGCCATTCCCTTATCCTATTTCTATAGTGATAAAACGGATAATAAAGTTTTGCGTTTTTGTTTTGCAAAAACCAATGAAACCCTTGAAAAAGCAGCAGAAATATTATGTCAGATATAAAAATAAGTATTATCCAGTCTAAGCTGGCTTGGGAGGATAAAAAACTCAATCTGCTTAATTTTGAAAATAAAATTAATGCCATAAAAGAAAAAACCGATTTAATAGTACTTCCTGAGATGTTTAATACAGCTTTTTCGATGGCACCAAAGAAATTTGCTGAAAGTCCCTTGGGGACAACTCACCAATGGATGATGCAAATGAGTGCTAAAAAAGGAGCTGCCATTGCAGGGAGTTATATGGTAACGGAAAATGGAAAACAGTTTAATCGTTTTGAAATTGTTTATCCCGATGGTAGTTTTGATAAATATGATAAACGCCATCTTTTTAGAATGGGAAACGAACATATCCATTTTGATGAAGGTGATAAGGAACTTATTTTTGAATATAAGGGCTGGAAAATTAAAGCGCTGATATGTTACGATTTACGCTTTCCTGTTTTCTCAAAAAATACCTATCATAATGGCAAATACGATTATGACATATTACTTTATGTAGCTAATTGGCCTAAAGTGCGTGATGATATATGGCGTAGCTTGCTAAAAGCAAGAGCAATCGAAAATCAAGCTTATGTGGTTGCTGTAAATCGAGTTGGTATTGACGGCAATGGACTTGACCATTGGGGTAGTTCTTGTATTATTGACGCTAAAGGACAGTATGTTATTGTTCCTGAAGTGGAGGTGGAATTTCAAACTACAGCCACGCTGTCGAAATCAACACTCGATGATTTTAGAAATAAATTTACCGTAGGCTTGGATTGGGATACTCATAAAATTATTAATTAATCACTCCTTTTATGAGTGATTGCTGTACCAATAAAAAGAGTGCCTTCCTTTATATTCTTACTTGTTTTAATTTCCCCATCCATCTCTATCGAGACTCCTATACTGAATTGCCTCTGCCAGGTGTTCATTGTTGATATTAATGCTGTTATCCAGGTCGGCAATGGTACGTGATACTTTAAGAATACGGTCATAAGCACGCGCTGACAATCCAAGTTTTTCCATTGCAGTTTTTAATAATTCTTGCCCTTCATCATTTACTTGGCAATAGTCTCGCAGAAGGCGCGGACTCATTTGAGCATTGGCAAAAACGCCATTGATACCTTTAAAGCGTTCCTCTTGTATTTTGCGTGCGGCAATAACGCGTTTTCTTACTTCGGCACTTTTCTCCGATTTTTTAATTTTGGAGAGATCGCGAAAGGCTACCGGGGTTACTTCCACATGTAAGTCGATGCGGTCGAGTAGGGGACCGGAGATTTTATTGAGGTATTTTTGTACTACTCCCGGTGCACAGACACATGCTTTGTCAGGGTGATTATAATAGCCACAAGGACAGGGATTCATGCTCGCAATAAGCATAAAGCTGGCAGGATAATTGACAGTGAATTTTGCCCTTGAAATAGTGATATTTCTATTTTCTATGGGCTGACGCATTACTTCGAGAACAGTACGTTTAAATTCGGGTAGCTCGTCGAGAAATAGTACGCCATGATGAGCTAAAGAAATCTCACCCGGTTGTGGATAGGTGCCTCCTCCCACCAAGGCTACATCACTAATGGTATGATGTGGTGAGCGAAAGGGTCGTACCGATATTAAGGAGTCGTTGGCAGACATCAATCCGGCAACAGAATGAATCTTCGTGGTTTCCAAGGCTTCTTGTAAATTCAATGGTGGTAAAATAGATGGTAATCGCTTTGCTAACATTGTTTTTCCCGATCCAGGAGGACCTATCATAATGGCGTTATGACCGCCCGCAGCTGCTATCTCCAAGGCTCTTTTAATGTTTTCTTGTCCTTTTACATCCTCAAAGTCAAATTCATAATCATCTAATCGATTAAAAAATTCATCCTTAGTATTTATTTCAAATTTTTCCGGTTCAATATTTTTATCAAAAAACAAAGCTACCTCTGAAATGTTATCCACCCCATAAACATCAAGATTATTTACTATGGCAGCTTCGTTGGCATTCACTTTCGGTAATATTATCCCTTTAAACCCTTTTTCCTTTGCTTCAATGGCAATAGGCAACGAGCCTTTGATGCTTTGTAAACTTCCATCAAGACTTAATTCGCCCATAATAATATAATCCGAAAATTTATCCGCTTTAATCTGTTCCGATGCTCCCAATATTCCCAAAGCAATGGGCAAATCATAGGCAGAGCCTTCTTTTCTTATGTCTGCCGGAGCCATATTGATTACTATTTTGCGGCCCGGCATTTTATAGCTATTGTTGATTAAAGCAGTATGAATACGCTGTTGACTCTCCTTTACTGCATTATCAGGCAAGCCTACCAGATGCATATTTATTCCCTTGCTTATATTTACCTCAATAGTAATGGTAATAGCATCAATACCATGTAGTGCTGCGCCAAATGTTTTAACTAACATCTTTATTGTATTTAGTGAATGGATATTTTTGCTTGATTTTTTTAGCAGCACAAATGTAGCCATTATTATTTACTATTGCAAGTTATACCATTCTGAGTCAGCAATTCCGTAAGAAGCATTAATAACCATACAAAAAAAAACCCCGCTGGTGCGCGAAATCGAAGATTCGACGCAGTCAATCCCTTCGCGTTCCAATATTCCTCATTACCTTTCCTCCTGCTTTATGGTTTCTATATTTAGCACAAAAAAAGCCCTTAACTAATTTATAGTTAAGGGCTTTTAGAGGTCTCTCCCGGATTCGAACCGGGGTAGACGGTTTTGCAGACCGTTGCCTAGCCACTCGGCCAAGAGACCCTATTTCTACACTAGGGTAGAAAAATGAGTTTGCAAAAGTACGTTTTTTTGTTTTGTCTTTTGAACTATTTACTGATTTTATGAAAAATATTTTTACACTCATTTATCGAAAAGTCTAAGGGCGATGTTATAAAGTCTAATTTGCTTTGGTATTTCTTGCTATTTATCCTAACTATCCCTTGCAATAATCCTCCATTGACTTTCTGTGGCGGATTTTTATATCGAATGGTGCTTAACATGGTGCTTGTAATGATATATTAAGCGAAATGGAATTCTGTTTTAGTGATGGAAAAAGTCGATGATTAGCTCCCATTGCTATTATTATATTTTTTACTTTTACAATCTTAAAACTGCTATTATTTTTATCAACTAAAATTTTATTATTCTTGACAATAGAATCTAAAAATATTGAATTAACTAAAGCTGAAGAGGAAAATAAACTTATTCGTAATAAGTACCGACAGATTCTCAAATACAGTCAGGTAAAAGATCCTGCCAAGTTACAGAAAATACGAAAAGCATTTAATTTTGCCATGGAGGCTCATAAGGGTATTCGCAGAAGGAGTGGTGAACCATACATTTTCCATCCCATGGAGGTGGCTTTAATTTGTACTCGTGATATAGGTCTTAAAACAACATCTATTATTAGTGCCCTACTTCATGATGTGGTGGAGGATACCAGTTATACTATTCAGGATATTGAGGTTATGTTTGGTCCTAAGGTGGCTAAAATTGTTGATGGGTTGACAAAAATTTCGGGTATATTTTCGCAGAGTGAGTCCTTGCAGGCAGAGAACTTCCGGAAGATTCTTCTTACTTTGGCTGATGACGTTAGGGTGATATTGATAAAACTGGCCGACCGTTTACATAATATGCGCACTTTGGAATCGATGCCCCACGAAAAGCAAATGAAAATTAGTTCCGAAACGAGTATTTTGTATGCTCCTATGGCACATCGTCTTGGGCTGTTCGGTATAAAAAGTGAACTTGAAGACCTTGTTCTTAAATACAAAAATCCTGATGCCTATCGTATTATCTCGGAGAAACTAGAGAGTGATGAGTTAAACAGAAAAAAGTTTATCACTAAATTTATCCACCCAATAAAACTACAACTTGACAAGGAGAATCTGAAGTATAAAATTATTTATCGTGACAAATCCATTAATTCTATTTGGAATAAAATGCAAAAGAAGAAAGTGGATTTTGAACAGGTTTATGATGTTTTTGCTGTTCGTATTATTCTTGATAGTGATTTGGAGCACGGAAAACTTGACTGTTGGCGAGCTTATTCCGCTATTACACAGATATATATTCCCAAGCAAGACAGATTTAGAGACTGGTTGTCGGTGCCCAAAGCTAATGGTTATGAGGCATTGCACACCACTGTTATGAGTAAAAGTGGCCGATGGGTTGAGGTGCAAATAAGGAGTACGCAGATGGATGAAATAGCCGAAAAAGGGTATGCAGCTCACTGGAAATACAAAGGGAAAACTAATGTTGGTGGAGGGCTGGATGAGTGGTTGACTAAAATTCGTGAATTGCTTCATAACCCTGATTCTGATGCATTAAGTTTCTTTGATGAGTTTAAGTTAAATCTATTTTCTGATGAGATATTTGTTTTCACCCCCAAGGGAGAAATTAAAACTATGCCCAAGGGTTCTAAAGTTATTGACTTTGCCTATGCCATACATTCTGACATCGGCAATCATGCCATTGGTGCCAAAATCAACAATCAATTGGCGCCATTAAATCATGTGTTGCATTCGGGTGATCAAATAGAAATACTAACTTCGAATAAGCAAACGCCCAAAGACGATTGGATGAGTTGGGCATATACGGCTAGAGCTAAATCGCAGATAAAAAACTTCTTAAAAGCAGAATACAAAGAACTTAGTATTGTCGGCAAATTAATTTTATCGGAATATTGTAAAAAACAGAATCTTGATTGTAATGAAATATTACTGAAGAGCTTGCTCGATTTTTTAGGAATTAATCATAGTGAAGATTTATACTATCGGCTTGCAAAAAATAAGCTTAAAGAAGATGATATTAATAAATTTATTATCTTTAATAAAGAGCAAAATAGCTGGATAAAATACCTTAAACCTTTTTCGCGAAGGAATAAAAATCAGCAGGCAAAGGATCTTTCGCAAGAGATACGACAGCAGCTGGAGAAAAAACCAGAGGGTTTGTTGCTCTCTAAAAAATATGATCATTCTCTAATAAAAATTGCCGATTGTTGTAATCCTATTCCCGGTGATGATGTAATAGGATTTATCGAAAAAGATAATAGCATCAGCATTCATCGTACTACTTGTTCTGCAGCTTCGGATTTAATGTCGAAATATGGAAATAATATTGTTAAGGTAAAATGGCGCGAAAAAGGCGACTTACAATTTCTTACAGGCATTAGAATGTATGGAAGTGATAGCTTTGGTTTGATAAATAAAATTACTAATGTATTAACTTCTGAATTAGGAATTAATATTCGCTCTTTTCGACTCACAACAAATAATGATATGTTTGAAGGCCAAGCTACATTATATATTAAAGATAGTATTCAATTGAACCATGTGATTTCTAAGCTACAGAAAATTGATGGTATTGAAAAGATATATCGAATTGATTAACAAAAGAATATACATACATATCGGATTGTGAAACTTAAACTTATTTTTGTAGGAAAAACCGAAGCCGACTATATTAGTACAGGATGCTCGTTGTTTGAAAAACGTATTCGTAATTATTTGCCATTGGAGATTATTGTTATCCCGGCCCTTAAAAATACCAAGTCTTTGTCCATGGAAATTCAAAAGCAGAAGGAAGGTCAGTTAATACTCAATAAAATAGATCGCTATGATTATGTGGTGCTAATGGATGAACATGGGAGAGAATATAGAAGTGTAGAATGGGCACAATATTTTCAGAATAAGATGAATGCCGGGGTGAAAAGCCTTTGTTTAATTATTGGAGGGCCCTACGGTTTTAGTCCCGAAGTTTACCAAAAAGCTCAGCAGAAAATCGCTTTGTCAAAGATGACGTTCTCTCACCAAATGATACGGCTTTTGTTGTTGGAGCAATGTTATCGTGGTTTAAGTATTCTTAAAAACGAACCTTATCATCATGAATAACAGTCGAGCTTGTTTATGCAACATTATAAGATACTTTTCGTTACTTTGCCAACGATAAATTTTGTTGGCAATAAGTATATCTTATGATATATAAATATGGTCTGGCGAATTTCTTTTGTTAAGCACACAACAATAAATAGGTAAAAACAAATAACCACTTTATGCAGCGTTTACATTATTTCTTTATAGTAACATTTTTATTGCTAAGTATGCAATCTATTGCCCAGCGTAGCGTCTCCGATTCGAGTATCTTTATTCCATCGGTGGGAGTTCATTTTTCCTATCATATTCCATCGGGTGATTTATCTCGCTTTTATGGTAATGCCAGTGCCATAGGTGCTGATTTTAATTTTAAATTGAAAAGCCAATGGATATTGGGAACTTTTTTTGAATATTATTTTAGTGATAATATTAAGGATAGAGCCGGATATTTTAAAGGTATTCAAAACAGTCAAGGCTTTGTGATTGATGGTAATGGTCAATTTGCCGAAATTTTTCTCTATGAGAGAGGTTTTAACATTCAAGCTTATGCAGGTTATCAATTTAACGTTTTATCGCCTAATCCCAATAGTGGACCTTTTATAGAGGTGGGAGTGGGCTATATGCAATATTGGACTAAAATTGAAAATCCGGGAATGACAGCTCCACAGATTAATGGAAAATACATGAAAATGTACGATCGGTTATCGGGAGGTATCAGCAGCACTCAACTTATTGGATACCGCTATATGGGCGATAGGAACTTAATGAATATTTATGCCGGTTTTGAATTTACCCAGGGATGGACAAAAAGTCTAAGAAGCTATAATGCCGATTTTGCCCCGGGAGCTACGCTTAATTATTTTGTTTGGACGACGGCTTTTAAAGTGGGCTGGGTAATCCCCTTTTATCCTAGAACTCCCAAGAAATATTATTACTATTAATATCGTTTTTATATTAGCTGACTTTTTATGCGTTTTTTGTACTCAATAGCAATTTCCTTTTATTCATTTTTGGTATCCTTAGCTTCACCATTTAATACCAAAGCAAAACAATGGTATGGAGGAAGGAAGAATGTATTTGAGCAATTATCTCAACAAATCAAATCAAAAAAAGATATAATTTGGATTCATGCCTCTTCGGTGGGCGAATTTGAACAGGCGCGTCCCTTAATAGAGAAGATAAAACGTCAACAAAAAAAGTACTCAATAGTATTAACTTTTTATTCCCCATCGGTATATGAATTAAGAAAAGATTATGCCTTGGCTGATTATATTTTTTATTTGCCTGCTGACACACGAGCCAATGCGCGTAAATTTTTGGAGATAGTACAACCTCAAATGGTTTTCTTTATCAAATACGAATTCTGGTTCAACTATATCAATCAAATTCATATTAACCAAATTCCTCTATACTTGGTTTCCGGTATTTTCAGACCGCGTCAGCATTTTTTCAAAGGCTATGGTTTCTGGTTCAGAAAGCATCTTAAGATGTTTACTCATCTGTTTGTTCAGGATAAACGTTCGGCCGATTTATTACAAAATAGTGGTGTTTTCAATTATAGTATTGCCGGTGATACTCGATTCGATAGAGTTTATAATAATACCTTACATCCACATCAATATGCATGCATTAAGCGCTATTCTTATCAGAGTGATTGTCTGTTAGCAGGAAGTACATGGCCTGCTGATGAACAAATTATTGCCAACTATTTGAAAAGCAGTGGCGACAATTTTAAATTAATTATTGCACCTCATGAAGTTAATGAAGCCCACCTTCAATCCATCGAGAAACTTTTTAAACCTTATGGCACCATACGTTGGAGCCATGATGAAGATTTAAAGAATTTACAAGGGCAGAAGGTTTTAATTATAGATTCAGTGGGTAAATTGATGCATCTGTATCAATATGCGAAAGTGGCTTATATTGGTGGCGGATTTGGAGTGGGAATACATAATATTCTGGAAGCCGCTTGTTTTGCCAAGCCCACTATTATCGGTCCTAATTACTACAAATTTAAAGAAGCGCGCGATTTAATAGCTCTGGGTGGTGCCTTTAGCATTTCAGAGGCAGATGATTTTAAAAGCACCCTCAATAAATTATTTTCTGATCATGAATTTTTAAAACAGAAATCCGCTATCTGTGAGAACTATGTGAAAGATAATATTGGCGCCACCGGACAAATTTTTTCCTTTTGTTTTGGAGAATAATAGTTGAAGAGTATATTTTTATCAATTTTAAAGTATTAGGCAAAGATTTTACTTAAAAACTCCCATGATTTTACTACCTTTGTAGCCGATTGGGAATTATATATAAAGCTATCGCCTTGTCTGGTTATCAAGTATATAGTTATAACTTACCTCTAGTGTCACACTTGAAATTGTTTTTATTTATCCCCAAAATATATTGAATATTACAACCTAGATGGTGAAATAAATCATAAATGAGTTTATTAGAAGAATTAAATGAAGTGCAGCGTGAGGCTGTGGAACATACGGAAGGGCCAAGTATGATTATTGCCGGTGCAGGTTCTGGTAAGACCAGAGTGCTTACCTATAAAATCGCTCATCTTATGGCAAAAGGCGTTGACCCTTTTCAAATTATGGCCTTAACTTTCACCAATAAAGCGGCTCGTGAAATGCGTTCCCGTATCGAAACAATCGTTAATAGTACTGAGGCTCGAAATGTTTGGATGGGGACTTTTCACTCTATCTTTGCTCGTATCCTGCGTATGGAAGCCGATAAATTAGCTTATCCGGCCAATTTCACCATCTACGACAGCGACGATAGTAAAAGCCTTATCCGTAAAATCGTAAAAGAGCAGCAACTTGATGATAAATTATATAAACCATCCAATGTTTTATCACGGATTTCGTCAGCAAAAAATAATTTGATATCTTATGTCGATTATAATAATAATGCTGAATTGATGCAGGTGGATAAGGAAAATGCGAGAGGGAAAATAGGGCTTATCTATAGCCTTTATCAACAACGACTTCGCAAAGCCTTTGCCATGGATTTTGATGATTTATTATTTAACACCAATGTTCTATTGCGCGACAATCCTGATGTACTGATTAAATACCAACGACGATTTCAATATTTTTTGGTTGATGAGTATCAGGATACTAACTATTCGCAATATTTAATTGTGAAACGATTGGCGGCACAAACCGAAAATCTTACTGTTGTGGGAGATGATGCGCAAAGTATTTATGCTTTCCGTGGAGCTAATATTCAAAATATTTTGAATATGAATAAGGATTATCCTGATCTTAGAACGTTTAAGCTAGAACAAAATTATCGGTCAACTCAAAATATTGTCGGTGTAGCTAATGCGATTATTAAAAATAATAAAAAACAGATAGATAAAACCATTTGGACTTCCAATATCGAAGGCGATAAAATAAGATTAAGTTCAACCCTTAGCGATAATGAAGAGGGCAATATGGTAGCTCGTACCATCTTTGGTATTAAGCATGAGGAACATGCCGGCGATTCGGATTTTGCCATTTTATACCGTACCAATGCCCAGTCAAGAGCTTTAGAAGAGGCGCTAAGACGTATGAATATTCCTTACCGTATCTATGGTGGCTTGTCATTTTATGGAAGAAAAGAGATTAAAGATATTCTTGCTTATTTACGTTTAGTTGTTAATCCCCGCGATGAAGAATCATTACTCCGAGTAATAAATTATCCCAAGCGTGGAATTGGACAAACGACCATTGATAAGCTAAAAGTGCAAGCAAATCAACAGGGGTTGTCATTGTGGGAATATATGGAAACAATGGCAGCTAACTCCTCTATAGCACGATCCACCGGCATGCGTATTGTGGAGTTTGTAAATATGATTAAGAGTTTTCAACTGAGCCTTAATACTAAAAATGCTTACGAATTAGCTGATGCCATTATTAAAGCATCGGGTATATTTACGCTATTATACCAAGCTAAAAATGAGGATGAAGGAGTGATGCGATTTGAAAATATGGAAGAGCTCCTTGCCGGGATAAAAGAATTCTCAGAAACAGAAAATGATGAAGAAGGCGCTTCAAGTTTGCGAACGCTCGACGAGTTTATGCAAGATGTGGCTCTTCAGACTGATGCCGATACTGACAATAAAGAAGAGGAAGAAAAAGTTACTCTAATGACTATTCATGCCTCCAAAGGGTTGGAGTTCCCTTATGTTTTTATTGTAGGCCTCGAAGAAAACCTTTTTCCCTCTCTAATGGCTTTAAATTCGCGAACAGAACTCGAAGAGGAAAGAAGACTTTTTTATGTTGCTCTTACCAGAGGAGAGAAAAAAGTTTTTCTTAGCTATAGCGGAAGCCGTTACAAATGGGGCAAATTGCAGTACTCCGAACCAAGTAGATTCCTTAGCGAATTAGACCCTAAATATATTGATGATCAAACAGCAGAAATGCTATTATTTAATAATTCTCCCAAATCAACTGCTGGAGTAGTAAGTAAAAAACCATTAAGCAACTCACGTCTCAAAATGAAATCAAAAACAACAACAGAACAACAAAACACAAAAAAAACTCCTTCTAATCTTACCAAAGCCAGTGAGATAGGTAGGGGAGCCAGTAATGACCAATCACATAGTATCCAAGCCGGTATGGAAGTCTTTCACGATCGTTTTGGACGTGGAAAAGTAGTAGTTATCGAAGGTGAAGGAGAGAATAGAAAGGCTACTGTGGATTTTAATAATTCGGGCACAAAAACTTTATTATTGCGATTTGCCAAATTGCGAATACTAAAGCAATAAAAAGTTAGTTTAAATGAGAATAAAGAACACAATATAATTAAATAGCTGCGGTATAACAATTTAATGTAGTTTTGCGGCTTATATTTTACACGATTATGGAAAGAGATTATAATACAACACGCCCTGAACTTTCGATACGAGAGTACGGACGAAATGTACAAAATTTGGTAAATTACGCCATTACCATTGAAGATAGAAATAAGAGAACTAAACTTGCGTATATCATTGTTTCGGTGATGCAGCAGGTAAATCCTATTGATAGTCCCAACGAAGAATATTATAAGAAATTATGGAATCATTTGTATGCCATATCTGATTATAAACTTGATGTAGATTATCCCTATGAAGTGGTTAAGAAAAGCTTGATACCAAAGCCGGCAACTCATTTTAAGTATAAAGACAATAGGATAAAGTATCGTTTTTATGGACTTAATACCGAGCTCGTATTAGAAGGCCTAGCCAAAAAAGAAGCCGGAGAAGAACGGGATCAACTGCTGATTATTATGGCTAATCAAATGAAAGAATTGTATATCAATTGGAACAAGAATATTGTTTCTGACGATTTAATAAATGAACATATCAAACGTATTACTGATGGGAAATTGAGTCTTCCTGAAGGTACAAATTTGGTTTCTTCAAATACGATTCTTAAAAAATATCATTCTTTTCTTGCCACAACAAAATCAAGTGCTAAAGCCAAAAAATCGCAGGGAAAGAAGAGCTACAGTAAATCAAAAAAATCATATAAGAAAAGACGTTAGAAAATTTATTTTAGTACCATAGTTGGTGCTAATCAGTATTAAATATTTTTATTGACTTTGTGGGAAAAAATTTTACATTTGCACCACTTAAAATTAAGAAGACATAGATATGGCTAAAAAAGAAATCGATCATACAGAAGAGAATTTTGCTAACATTGAAGAAGCAATTGGTAAAACAGAACAGTTTGTTGAGAAAAATAAGAATATATTAAGTTATAGTGTTATTGGCTTATTTGCAATAGTGCTTTTAATTATGGGATACAATAAATATATTCGTATTCCCAATGAAGAGGAAGCATATAATACCATTTGGCATGCCGAGCAAGCTTTTGACATGGATAGTGTTAATATCGCCTTAAATGGTGATGGAGTAAATCCAGGCTTCCTGGATATTATTGATCAATATGGATCCACAAAAAGTGGTAATCTGGCACGCTATTATGCCGGAATTTGCTATTTTAAAATGGCTCAAAAAGGCGGTGCCAACGCAGACGATAATTTTAAGAAGGCCATTAAATATCTTGACGATTTTGAAAGTGATGATCTTAATATTAAACCCATGTCTATAGGTGTAATGGGAGATTGTCAAATGGAACTTGGTAATAAGGAGGAGGCTGCTTCTCTTTATAATAAAGCTGCCGAACTGGCCGATAATGAATTTATTAGCCCAATGATGCTTAAAAAGGCCGGAATGACTTATTCCCTTATTGGAAAGCACGATATTGCTCTAAATGAGTTTAAAGAAATTAAAACCAAATATTATCGCTCGGCACAAGGTAATGATGTTAAAAAATATATTGCCCGTGAAGAAGCTTATTTAGGTAAATAATATTTATGATATTTAATAAAAAAGGCCAGGTTTATCTTGGCCTTTTTTTTATTTTTGGAATTTAAAATTAACATCTAAAACATACTATTATGGCCTCTAGTTTTAAAAATTTATCCGATTATAAAAATACAGCCCTTGATATTGATAATGCCCGTATTGGAATCGTTGTTTCTGAATGGAATGATGAAATTACTGGGGCTTTGGCTCAGGGAGCTATCGATATTCTTATGGAGAAAGGAATTAAGGAGGAGAATATTGTAGTAAAATATGTTCCCGGGACCTTTGAATTAGCTTTAGGTGCAAAATACCTTATCGAACAATCTCAAGTGGAAGCAGCTTTGTGTTTAGGTTGCGTAATTCAAGGCGAAACGAGGCATTTCGATTTTATTTGTAATGCCAGTGCCAATGCAATAGCGTCCTTAAATATTAGCAGTAACAGACCGGTTATCTTTGGCGTTTTAACCACTGATAATCAACAGCAAGCTAAGGATAGGGCAGGGGGAAAGTTTGGAAATAAAGGAGTTGAAGCCGGTATTACTGCCTTGAAAATGATTAGTTTAGCACGTAGCAACCATTAGCGATTAAGCTATTTGTTAGCGGTAAGTGAGCGTATTGTAATAGTAGTGGTAGTTTTTTTTCATTTTAATTGGTTTAGTGATGGATATAATATTTATGGGAACACCCGAATTTGCTGTGGCTTCGTTGGATACATTGGTTAACAGCGAGCATAATGTTAAGGCTGTTGTTAGTGTCCCTGACAAAGCTGCCGGCAGGGGAAAGAAAATAAAATATAGTGCCATAAAGAATTATGCCATGGCACATAATATTCCAATTCTGCAACCTGAAAAGCTTAAAGATTCTTCATTTTTAAATCAATTACGAGCCTACCAAGCCGATTTGTTTGTGGTTGTGGCTTTTCGTATGTTGCCAAAGGAGGTGTGGCAAATGCCTGCCATGGGGACTATTAATATTCATGCCTCATTATTACCTCAATATCGTGGTGCTGCTCCCATTAATCACGCCATTATCAATGGTGAAACTAAAACCGGCCTTACCACCTTTATGATTGATGAGAAAATTGATACCGGGAGAATAATTTTGCAAAAGGAAATATCCATTCTTCCCGAAGATAATGTGGGTAGTTTGCATGATAAACTTATGGAATTGAGTAAGGATATTGTTCTTGATACTTGTAGCCTTATTGAAAATGGAGAGGCTGAATTAATACCGCAGCCCGATATATCAACACTGAATATATTGCCTGCCCCTAAGATTTTTAAGAAAGATTGCCATATTTCTACAAGTCTTACAGTGGAAAAAGCTCAGCGTTTAGTTAGGGGATTAAGTCCATATCCTGCTGCTTTTGTTGAGTTGGTATCTCCGGAAGGTAACACAATAAATTTAAAAATATATCAAACTAAAATTAATAATGATAATCAAGGAGAACATCAAATTTTTACCGATGGAAAATCATTTTTGTCTTTGGGATTTACTGATGGAAGACTATTAGTAGAAGAATTGCAACTGCAGAATAAAAAAAGAATGAAAACCGTAGATTTTCTACGCGGTTTTAAGATTGATTCTTCATGGCGATGGCAGTAAAGGAATATGTTTTCACAACCTAGTGATAGCAAAGGATATATGAATATTTCAAAAAAGGATGAATTTTAGACACTACTTATTAACAATTTGGCCTAGTTTTCAACAAAACCAATGATATCAAGCTTTACAAGAGATATTTAAAAAAATATAGTATATATTTGTGGATGTATTATTATTAATTTCTAATCATTAAATAAATTAACATGAACAAAACACAATTAATCGATGCAATGGCAGCCGGTTCAGGATTGACCAAAGCTGATGCTAAAAGAGCTTTAGAAGCCTTTGTAGGCGCTACTACTGACTCCTTAAAAAATGGTGAAAAAGTTGCTTTAGTAGGATTTGGTTCTTTTTCTGTAGCAGAAAGATCAGCACGTACTGGTCGTAATCCTAAAACAGGTGCTACTATTCAAATTCCAGCTAAAAAGGTTGTTAAATTCAAAGCAGGTGCCGATTTAGCATTGTAAACGAATTTTTCAGAAGATTTTAAATGGCCTCTACGCAATAGTGTAGAGGCTTTTTTATAGTTGGTAGATTTGTGTTAATATGCGGTAAATAAGTATATTGTAATAATAGATTTATTTTATATACCAAAGGCAACGAAAAGTAAATTCTTTGTAAATTAGCAGCATTAGTTATATTGCAAAACTTCAGTATTTTTATTATTTATTGTACCCATGGAAAAATTAGAATATCAAAAACTTATTGACCTTAGAGATTATCTTTTCAAGTTTATTTCAGAGAATAAAAAAAATTTATTTCAAAAGAATATTGAAAATCGTATGCGGCATTTGACCATTGTATTGGAGAATATTTATCAACCTCATAATGCAAGTGCTGTTCTACGTTCTTGCGATATTTTCGGTGTTCAAGATGTACATATTATAGAGAATGACAATAAATATACGCTCAGTGAAGAAGTTGCAATGGGTTCTTCCAAATGGCTTAATATGTATAAGTACAATCAAGATGAAGAAAATACATTGAGTTGTTTTCAGCATTTGAGAGAAGAAGGTTATACCATTGTTGCTACCACACCTCATAATAACGATATGCTACTTGATGAACTACCTATAGATCAAAAAACAGCATTGGTTTTTGGAGCAGAGGTTAATGGGATTTCTCAACTGGCAATCGACAATGCGGATGCCTTTGTTAAGATTCCCATGTATGGTTTTACTGAGAGCTTTAATATTTCTGTTTCAGCAGCATTAAGTATGTTTTCCTATACCGAGAAGTTACGAAAATCAACCGTTCATTGGCAACTGAGTGATGTGGAGAAGTTGCAGATTCAAATAGATTGGGCTAAGGCTAGTATTAATAAATCGGCCTTGATTGTGCAAGATTTTGAGAAAAACAAGTATTCTAAACGGTGATTTATCCCATTGAACCGTTAGATACCGCATAAATTTTTTAGCGTGTTATTTTTACTTTACTTCAATTTTATTCCATAGCTCCAACTCCCGATTATCAGGTCATTATGTAAAAAAAATCGACTACCTTTAACGTAAGCGTACGGTAAACTACGTATCCAGATTTAATGGCTTCCAGTTATGAGGTAATAGCTCATGAAGTTTATTGGCTTTATGTTCAGGTATTCGATTAATAACATCACAAAGCCAAGTATGAGGATTTATATTATGAGTTCTGCATGTTG
>WGCS01000249.1 GCA_015493685.1 Bacteroidales bacterium | reverse complement strand
GACTTATGGAGATGGGGTAGCTGACATTAACATTAATGGCTTATTAACACATCATAAAGAAAAAGATCAAATAGCTACGCTTACTGCTGTGCAACCAAGTGGTCGTTTTGGTGCCATTAAATTAGATAAAAATAATAATATTATACAGTTTCAGGAAAAACCGGAAGGTGATGGAACTTGGATAAATGGGGGATTCTTTGTGCTAAAACCAGAAATATTTGAGTATCTTACAAATGATTCAACAGTTTTTGAAAGAGAGCCGTTGGAAAAATTAGCAAGAGATGGACAGTTAAACGCATATCACCATCAAGGGTTCTGGATGCCAATGGATAAATTGAGTGACAAAAAGAGCCTTGAAGAAATGTGGAATAAAGGAGAAGCAAAATGGAAAATATGGGAATAAAATCAGACCATTTATTTGATAACATTTATGCTGGTAAACGTGTTTTGATAACCGGTGACACAGGATTTAAAGGGTCATGGCTGGCCATTTGGCTGCTTGAACTTGGTGCTGAGGTTTATGGTTATGCTTTACCTCCTTTAACAGAACGAGATAATTTTGTTAAATCCGGCTTGGCCTCAAAAATAAAACATAAGGATGGAGATATAAGAGATGCAGTAGTTTTACTGGATTACTTTGATGAAGTAAAGCCTGAAATAGCCTTTCATTTAGCAGCCCAACCATTAGTACTTGAATCATACAACAATCCGAGATATACTTTTGAAACCAACTTAATAGGTACGGTAAATTTTTTTGAGGCCGTTCGAAAAACAAAATCTATAAAGGCTGCTGTGAATATTACCAGTGATAAATGTTACCAAAACAATGAATGGGTATGGGGATATCGGGAATCTGATACCATGGGAGGAAAAGATCCTTATAGTGCTTCAAAAGGGGCTTCGGAAATAATTACCTCTTCCTACCTTTCTTCTTTCTTTTCTAATAAAGATGCAGCCAACATTGCTTCGGCCCGGGCAGGAAATGTAATTGGAGGTGGTGATTGGGCAGAAAACAGAATTGTACCGGATTTTTTTAGGGCAATTATTAATAAAGAAACCTTGAAAATCAGATACCCCAAAGCAACAAGACCATGGCAACATGTTCTGGAACCGTTAAGTGGGTATTTGTTGCTTGCTTCAAAATTATATAAACAAGGGAAAAAATTCAGCGGGGGTTGGAACTTCGGGCCAATTGGGGATGCTCATTATTCAGTAGAAAAGCTTATTTCTACTATGATTAAGATGATGAATGAAGGGAAATATGAGGCGATTGACAATCAACCGCATTTACATGAAGCACATCTTCTAAAATTGGATATCTCCAAAGCTATTTATTATTTAAACTGGAGGCCGACGCTTAATTTTAAAGAAACAATTGAATTTACGGTAGATGGGTATAATATTGAATTGAGAAATAAGGATGTTTTTGCTTCACGAATTAAACAAATCAGGGATTTTACCCGATTATCCAAAGAGAGAAATAATTATAAAAATTAAGGAATAAATGAAATCACAAGAAATCAGAAAAAAAATATTAGCACTAACCAAAGAGTATTATAAAGAGCAGTTTGCTGATAATAATTTTATTCCCGGCAAACAGAGAGTAAATTATGCAGGGCGGGTGTTTGATGAAAATGAATTAACTAACCTGGTTGATTCTTCTCTTGACTTTTGGCTAACAGAAGGCAGATACTCGGAAGAATTTGCTGAAAAAATTGCCGATTTTCTGGATGTGGAAAATATAATCTTGACAAACTCCGGTTCTTCTGCCAATTTATTGGCCTTCTCTGCATTAACATCAAAAAGGCTGGGAGATAGAAGATTACAACCAGGAGATGAAGTAATATCAGTAGCGGCAGGGTTTCCCGCTACGGTTACCCCCATTATTCAATACGGAATAATTCCTGTTTTTGTAGATGTGGATATCCCAACTTATAATATTGATGTGAATATGATGCGCAAGGCGGTCACAAAAAAAACAAAAGCTCTTTTTTTGGCACATACGTTGGGGAACCCTTTCAATATAGATGCCGTCTTGGAAATTGCCAAAGAAAATAATCTTTGGGTAATTGAAGATAACTGCGATGCTTTTGGAAGCAAATACAATGGGAAATACACCGGCACTTTTGGCCATGTTTCTACCATTTCTTTTTATCCGGCACACCATATCACAACAGGCGAAGGCGGGGCAATAATTACCAATGATGATAATCTGGCAAGAATCATTAAATCCTTTAGAGACTGGGGACGTGATTGTTATTGTGCCGGTGGAGAAAATAATACCTGTGGAAAACGGTTTTCTCAGCAGTTCGGAAGCCTGCCTTTTGGCTATGACCATAAGTATGTTTATTCGGAAATAGGCTATAACCTGAAAATGACTGATATGCAGGCGGCCATTGGAACAGCTCAAATGGATAAACTTGATTCTTTTTGCAATGCCAGAAGGAAAAACTTTGAAAGATATAATGCTATCTTCCGCAAATATTCTGATTACTTTATATTACCTGAAGCAACTGAAAATTCCGATCCTGCCTGGTTTAGTTATATTGTAACAGTAAAAGAAAATGCGCCGTTTACGAGAGATGATATTACCCGTTATTTTAATGGTCATTTAATTGAAACGCGTAATTTATTTGCTGGAAACATAGTTCGACAACCTGCATTTATTGATAAGGATTACAGAATTGCAGATCATCTAAAAAATACGGACTTAATCATGAATAATACTTTTTTCCTGGGAACCTATCCTGGTAATACTCAGGAAAAAATGGATTATATTGAAAACGTTTTAGACAATTTTATTAAAAAGCAGAATGGCCATAGTTAAAAAGTATAAAGCAATAATTGAAAAAACTGACAGTCCATTACCAGGTATTTATACTCTTACTTTCTCTTCGGAGAAGAAATTTAAATACAAACCGGGACAATTTTTACATATAGCCATTGATGATTATGATGGGTATGGACAATGGCCTGAATCACGATGTTTTTCTATGCAAAGTAATCCTGATGAAGAAACAATTCGAATTACCTATGCTGTGAAGGGTGTTTTTACCAGGCAGATGGAAAAAACCCTGAATGTTGGTGATGAGGTTTGGCTTAAACTACCGTACGGAGATTTGTTTACACAAACTCATAAAAAAGCAAATACCGTATTCATTGCAGGAGGGACAGGTATTACTCCTTTCCTGTCACTTTTTACTCATGAATCGTTTAATGAATATACCAATCCAAGAATCTATCTCGGTTTTCGTAACAAAGATTATAATATCTACCAAAGTGAATTAGAACGTTCATATAATTCAACTAAATCTGTAAAAATTTACTATGAAGATACAGATGGCATAATAGACATTGATGAAATTTTTAGTGAAAACGGGACGAATGTTAGTTATTTTATTTCAGGTCCTCCGGTAATGATTAAAGCATTTAAACATACGCTGGTGAAACTAAACGTGCCGATTCATAATATACTGACTGATGACTGGGAATAATATTCATTATTAAGTTTGTTGAATATGAAAAAAATACTTTTGACCGGAGCAACTGGTTTTCTTGGCTCACACATCGCTGAGGAGTTGATTAAACAAGGATTCAAAGTCATTGCTTTGAAAAGACCTACCAGTAATTTATGGCGTTGCGATAACTTTTCTCATAACTTCAAATGGATAAATATTGGAAATACAAATCTTGCACAAGAAGAAATTATAAAAGCAAATCCGGATATTTTGATTCATGCTGCTTGGGGAGGCGTAAAGTCAGCCAACCGTAATAAT
>WGCS01000248.1 GCA_015493685.1 Bacteroidales bacterium | reverse complement strand
GCAGCGTCAGATGTGTATAAGAGACAGGAAATTAGTTGTTAATAAAATTGGAATAAATAGTGAAATATTTTAATAAATAGCCCTTGACTGATAAGTAAAAATAACAGGTCAAAACAAACTAATAAATAGTGAACTTTTTCATATTTTATTCACTGTAGATATTAACATTAATGTTAATAAACCTTAATATAGTAGTATCCATAGTAATACAAAATAGTAATAGTATTAAGATATAACTTAAAAATTTGATTAATAAAGTTTTATAATAATATTAAAAATTCAGAATTATTTTTGTTACTTTGTAGTTATTAACAATTGAATAAATAAACTATGTTTGACAAATCAAAAACTATTGCAATGGCTTGTGACCATGCAGGTTATCAATTAAAGGAATATTTAAAAGAAGAGCTTATTACCCGGGGATATCATATTAGAGATTTTGGTACTGATTCTGAAGAGAGTGTAGATTATCCCGATTATATTCATCCTTTGGCAAATAGTATTCAAGAAGGATTTATTGAATTAGGTATTATAATGTGTGGTAGTGGAAATGGGGTTAGTATTACCGCCAATAAGCATACAAAAGTACGTGCAGCCATGGCATGGAATACTGAATTAGCAAGCTTAGGTCGTAAACATAATGATGCTAATGTATTGGCTTTATCTGCGCGTTTTATAGCTAAAGAATATGCCATGGAAATAGTAGAAGCTTTTTTAAAGGCTGATTTTGAAGGGGGAAGACACCAACGTAGAGTCGATAAAATTAGTGAGTTTTAAAAATATATATTTTACTATATTATTGATAAATTAATATATAAACACTTAAAAAATAGATAATTATGTATTCAAATTTTCAACATTTCTTACAAACAGAATTAGATAATATTAAAGCAGCAGGTACTTTTAAAGAGGAAAGAATTATTGTCGCTCCTCAACAGGCAGAAATAAAGTTGGCCGATGGATCCAAAGTATTAAACTTTTGTATGAATAATTATTTAGGTCTTTCCAATAGCGAAGAACTTAAAAATGCGGCTAAAGAAGCTATGGATACCCATGGTTTTGGTATGTCATCAGTACGATTTATTTGTGGAACACAAGATTTGCATAAAGAATTGGAGAAAAAAATTGCTCACTTTTTTGGTACCGAAGATACCATATTATATGCGGCTGCTTTTGATGCTAACGGTGGCGTTTTTGAACCTTTAATGGGTCCTGAAGATGCTATTATTTCTGACTCGTTAAATCATGCCAGTATCATCGATGGTGTTCGTTTGTGTAAAGCGCAGCGTTATAGATATAAGAATGCTGATATGGTTGATTTGGAGAAACAATTAAAATTATCTCAAGCACAGCGCTTTAGATTAATAGTTACCGATGGTGTATTTAGCATGGATGGTAATGTAGCTCCCATGGATAAAATTTTGGAACTTGCCAATAAATATGATGCTATGATTATGGTTGATGAAAGCCATTCTGCCGGTGTTGTAGGAACTACAGGTCGTGGTGTTACTGAATTATTTGATATGAAATCTAAAGTTGAAATTATCACCGGAACTTTAGGAAAAGCCTTCGGAGGTGCCATAGGTGGTTTTACTACCGGTAAAAAAGAAATTATTGCTATGTTGCGTCAACGATCACGACCTTATCTTTTTTCTAACTCAATACCTCCAATGGTTGCCGCTGCCGGTATTCGTATGTTCGATATGGTGGATAAAACCAATACTCTTCAAGATAAATTGCATGCTAATACTGATTATTTTATGAATAAAATGAAATCGGTAGGCTTCGATATTAAACCCACTAAATCAGCTATTTGTGCAGTAATGCTTTATGATGCTAAATTGGCACAAGATTTTGCTGCTAACTTACTTAAAGAAGGTATTTATGTGATAGGTTTCTCCTTTCCTGTTGTTCCCAACGGACAAGCTCGTATTCGCGTTCAACTTTCGGCAGCACACGAAACAAAACATCTGGATAAATGTATTGCCGCCTTTACTAAAGTGGGTAAAGAAATGGATGTTATTAAATAATAGTATCAGCCATTTTATTACTTTTTTTAGTATTGTTTACAGCTAAAATTTTACTATTCGAT
>WGCS01000247.1 GCA_015493685.1 Bacteroidales bacterium | reverse complement strand
CTAATAAATACATCCTTTACAAAATTACCAATAAGGTTATTATCAATAAGGTAGTACTTCCTGCTAATTTCATTAAAGTTTATATCATATTTAATAACAATGTTATTGTATCCTCCTGTAGTAGCTCTTAAGGAGCCAAAAGCATAAATATTACTATCAATCTTTACTAATCTGCTCAATTGGAGATCATCAATAAAGTTTGAAAGAATATTGGTAGAATAAATATTTCCATTTGAGCCCATTTCTATCACAACTACTCTTCCAATATTTATATTTGTATTAGTATCTAATTTAGCTTGCCCACCTATAAGATAAAATACAGTATCATTTTTTTGTACCAAATCGTAAAATACATCAATATATTGTGTTGAGTATTTGTATAGAAATTGGTTTTGAGCTATTATATTAAAACTAATTAATGAAAGTAGTGAAATTAAGAATGTTTTCATGTTATTCTGATTAAAATAGTAAGAGGAAACTATTTATTCCCCTTACTATGAGTTTATAAATTATAATGTATATGTATTATCATTCAAAACATGCACCCAATTTCCAAAGCGAGTATCTAATCCATGTAAAATCACTGTGTATGGGTGCCCTTGCATTTTTGCATCACTAAGTTTTAGGTTTACAACTTCGCGATTAGGATAAAAACCTTCTAATGTCGATATTAAATGTACCGCGCCATTATAATAGAAGTCCATTTCATCTGAGGACATGCATGTATGATAATTAGGCCAAGCTTCATAACAATAAAATAAGATATAATCATATTTATTATCTTGAGGTGTAACATCGGTCGGGTTTATTAGACTGAATTGAAAAGGATATCCACCAGGGATAGCTGGTCCTGGGTAAATCACGGAATTTGCAATCCATCTGGTCTCTGGATGGTAAGGATGATTTGCAATAAAATCTACTCTCAACTCCTTATCAATTTCATTCGCTGCATCTGATGGTATCCCTCCTCCATTACATTTTCCTAAATCTTCACCATAATACCAATCAGCCCAATATGGAGCTTGTTTCACTAATGAAACTTTTTTATCGCCAAAAGCATAAAACATACTTAAATTAATATTATCATAGTCAATATCCACAATTATTAACCATTTATCATCAGATTTTATCTTGGCAAATTCAATAGATAATTGATTTTCAAATTCATCATACAAATCTTTAACCTATGAGAAGTCAATATATCCATCGGGATTTAAAGAATATTTTTTATTCATATTTCCTGAAATATAATCTGAATAATTAACTTTTTCAATATGAGCATATTTATAATTTAATGTAGCTTCAATATACCAAACAACATCTTCAATGCTCATTTGATCTTCAGTGGAGGGGTTTGCTAATTGAGACATGAATTTCTTAATCAATGTAATTGTTGAATCCTGTGAAGTACTTAAAAATTCCTTATGTTTTGTAACATCATTCTGCTTCACAGCTTCTTCCTTTTTACATGATTGGCTAACAAATAGCACTGCTAGCAGTATAATTATTATACTTAATTTTTTATTCATTTTTATAAGATTTTTTTGTTATTAATTTTTATAAATTCTCCGGAGATTGTCGCCATTTGGTTTTACATTTATAACTATCCAAATGGCTGATTCTGCCCTGATATGGAGTTCTCCCCATAGCTGTATTTATATTTTATTAATAACAATTTGCGCTTGCAGAGGCACAAAACATCTTCCAATCCTATAAATGAACTTTCTACAAAATCAAGGACAAAACCTACATACAGCAGGCTTATAAAACCACATAACTGCCTGAGCCCCCCCCCACTTATGGAGGTGGGTAATTATTGTTGTAAATTTGTTCTTAGGATATTGTTTCATTCTCTTGATATTGAAGCTGCTAAGGTAATGATTTTTTTGTATTGCAAATCAATATTATCCTATAAAAACATTGATTAATTCTAGTTTACTCTTTTTTGCCATAGATTGAAAGAGATACAAATGGTTTTTCTCTTCAATTATACGTTCAAACTTGATTTTTCTAATTCTTTTTAAGGAATCCCTCTTTTGGTTCTCCCTTAAAAAAAAGGAGATAAATTATTCTTTTAAGTTCAATTAGGGTTTTAGTGGATTGTATTTTGTATTTTTATAGGATAGTAATGTAAAAAAATAGACCTAAGCCGAGTCTGTTTTCATAAAGAAAAACTATCGTATTAACTAAAATGAAATTCTACGAGTAAAAGTCAATGGCTGATAAAAGCTTTTGTTTGATATTCTTTTGTGCAAGATAAAATAATATATTTGTACAAATTTTAGGATAATATTTATGGCAGAATATAACTTATCGAGAGTATTTGATTTTTTGGAAGCAATGGAAACCAATAATAACAGAGAATGGTTTAATTTGCACCGGGAGGTTTATGATAAAGCAAAAGCTGTATTTGATTTGTTTGTGGAACAAGTGGGTAGGGGCATTGAACAATTTGATGCGGAGTTTAAATATACAAATCCTAAGTTTTACACCTATCGAATCTATCGTGATGTGCGTTTCTCTAAAAATAAATTGCCCTATAAAAATCATTTT
Organism: Bacteroidales bacterium; assembly: GCA_015493685.1. Classification (GTDB taxonomy): domain Bacteria; phylum Bacteroidota; class Bacteroidia; order Bacteroidales; family UBA1556; genus UBA6267. The sequence goes on along the minus strand of WGCS01000247.1, from coordinate 11,161 downwards.
GGAGCCTATTTCTGCAATGGAGGTCGCAAATCACCCTTGGCAGGTTATTTCTTAAAGATACAGAAAGGAGAATCTGTTGTTGGCGGTGGTATTTATCGTCCCGAAAGAGAAATGCTTAAAGCCATAAGGCAAGAGGTTTATTATTCGTTCAAGGAGTTGGATAATATTATCAATGAGAAAAAATTCAAGTCTTTTTATCCTAAATTGATAGAGGATAAGCTCAAACGTGGACCTAAAAATTATGCAAAAGAGTGTGATGCCATAGAATATTTAAAATATAAAAGTTATGCCGTAGCCCATCCTTTTGCCGATAGGGAGGTGTTGGGGGCTAACTTCCAAAATCAGGTACTGGATTCCTTTGAATTGCTGAAGCCATTGACAGAATATTTAAACAAAGCAATAGCCTTTGCTCAAGAAGAAGATAGTTATGTATAGAAAGTTAAGCTTAATACTAAGTGCTTTGGTGGGATTGCTTTTGGTGCTTTTCTCCTATCAGCATCTCTATGATAATGAATTCCATTTTGACGATTCGCATACCATTCAAGACAATCCTTATGTAAGAGATATTTCAAATATTCCTAAGTTTTTCACCTTGGGGTCGGTAACCTTTAGTAGCCTGCCAACAAATCAGGTTTACAGGCCCATTGTTACCAGCAGCATAGCCATAGATTATTATCTTAGTAAAAAATATTCCAAGACTAAGAATGGCTATGATGTTCATTTCTACCATTACTCAATGATGCTGACCTACATTTTACTACTTGCATTGTTATTTGCATTTTTTCTAAAGATATTTGATACTGTCAGGCCGCACGATTGGAATGTGTATTTTGCTCTTTTTGCCGCTATATTTTTTGGCGTGCATACCGTTAATGCCGAGACTATCAATTATATAATCTCCCGTTCGGACTTGCTCTCTACTTTTTTTGTTATTGCAGCCTTCGATACCTATTTGTATTTTCCTAAAGCCCGAAAGTGGGGTTTCTTTCTGCTGTTTTTTGTCTTGGGTGTTTTTACCAAATTAACGGCAGCGATGTTTATTCCGCTACTATTGACGTACTATTATTTGTTTGAATATTTACCATTGGGAAATGTCGAAAGAAAACAGCGTTTGCGCCGAATTCTTGTTCAAGCATCCTTGTTGGTATTATTAATGTTACTATTGGTAGTCTTTGTTTTGAAAATGCAATCCGACACTTTTGTGCCCAGTAATCATAGTCGTTGGCAATATTTAATTACCATGCCTTTTGTATTGCTGCATTATTTTATTTCGTTTTTCTATCCTTATAATCTGAGTGCCGATACCGACTGGACAGTAATCGACTCCATAATAAATTGGCGTTTCTTTGTGGGAATAAGCTTTATTGGATTTATGTTGTGGGCTTTGTACAAGACCTATCGAAAGAGGTTGTGGGCTCCTGTAAGTTTTGGTATCGTTTGGTTTTTTGTTGCCTTAGCTCCAACCTCAAGTTTTATTCCTTTGGCTGAAGTGCTTAATGATCACCGTATGTTTTATCCTTTTGTGGGATTAACTTTTGCCGTAGTTTATTTGCTTTCCATCTGGATTGTTAAAAAGGAATATTATATTAGGCAGTCCGTTTCTTATCAGCTTGGGCTTGGCCTGTTTATCGTTGTGGTGTTAGGGCTACATAGCTATGGGGTACGCCGGCGTACAGCGGTTTGGGACAATGGCAAATCGCTTTGGTATGATGTAAGTATTAAGAGCCCCAAGAATGGACGCGGTTTGATGAATTATGGTTTGCAGTTGATGTCTGATGGTGACTATAATGGGGCTATGAAGTATTATAAAAAAGCGCTAAAGTATAGTCCCTACTATCCTTATTTATTTACTAATATTGCTTTATGCAATAGCTTTATGTTGCAGAATGCCGAAGCGGAGAAGTATTTTAAATTATCTTTAAAATATGGTTATTATAGCCATAAGACTCATTATTATTATGGCTCATATCTTTTGGATAATAAGCGTTATGGCGAAGCTATTAAAGAATTTAATATCTCCTTGGAGATGGCCCCAAAATATATTTATAGCCAATATAAGTTGATGCAAGCTTATGCTGCTATTGAGGATTGGGAAAAACTAAAGAAGGTTGTTGCATTGGTTCAAAAGGATTTCCCCAATGATGTTACCGCTTCATATTATGCTCAATTGTCTTATGGAAAAATGACCAAACTGCAGTTGGCAAAGCAACAAGTAAAAAATTTCCCCGGCGCGGCATCTTATATTGAATTAAGTTTGCAATATTATAGGGCAAATAAATATGATTCAAGTATTTATGCCGCTACAAAGGCATTGAAATACAAAAGTGAAAATCTCCTCGCTTATAATAATATTTGTGCTGCAAATAATGTACTGGGAAATTGGGATGCTGCCATTGCTGCCGGAGAACAGGCATTGACCATAGATCCAAAAAATCAATTGGCAAAAAATAATTTGGCCATTTCCCATAAGCGAAAAAAACTTCAGCAGCAGTTGGATAATGAAAATAATGCCGATAAGTTAATTGATTTAAGCCTTCAATTTTACAAAGAGAGAATGTACAATCGTTGTGTGGAAGCTTGTAGAAAGGCATTGCTGGTAAAGCCGGGAAATGCATTGGCATATAATAATATTTGTTCGGCCTATAATGCAATGGGTGAATGGGATAAGGCTGTAATAGCAGGCAAGAAGGCAGTAAAATATGCTCCTACTTGGCAGCGGGCAAAAAATAATCTTTCCTATGCTCAAATAAAGTTAAAAGAAGGACAATAAATTGGTTGTAAATTAATGATTTACTGTAATTCAGTAGATAATCATTGTGGGTGGGATTTGTTTTTTAAAAATGCAGACTGGAAGCTGGGCTAAAAAAATAAAAATAAAGCTCAGAGTAATGAAAAAACATTTACTTTTGCAGGGATTTCACTTAGGGGTGCCCCAAATTGTCGGGCTGAGATCATACCCATATTACCTGAACCAGATAGTGCTGGCGTAGGGAGATGAATAAAGAGTTTTACATTCTTTGTTCTTTTAGGGCAAACTTTTTTAATTAAAGAATATTCGGATACCTCTCTGTTTATTCAAAAGTTTTATCTAAATTCATAATTTAATGTTTAAAAAATTATTTTTGGCTATTATTATAGCCGGTGTACTACCGTTGAGCCTATTTGCTCAGTACAGTATTAAAGGGCATATTGTTGATGCCGACAGTAGAAAAAGTTTACCATCAGCTCATATCCGACTTGATGGAAATTTTAAAACAGCAGTAAGCGATCTGGAAGGGAATTTTGTGATGAAGAACATCAAAAAAGGAACTTATACGCTTAAAATTTCTTATTTGGGATATCAGACTTATAAAAAGCAGATAGTACTTAATAAGGATATTCATCTGGATATAAAGATGAAAGTAAAAGCGATAATGGAAGATGAGGTTGTCATTACCGCTACACGTGCCAACGATCGATCAGGGACAACATATAAAAATGTGTCCAAGGCGGAACTTAAGAAGGCAGATTTAGGAAAAGATTTGCCTTATATCCTTAATCTAACGCCCTCAGTGGTAAGTTCTTCTGATGCAGGGGCAGGAGTAGGCTATACTTCTATCCGTATTAGAGGAACCGATATCTCCAGAATCAATGTTACCATGAATGGAATACCAATTAATGATCCTGAAAGTCAAGGAGTATGGTGGGTAAATATGCCGGATTTAACTTCTTCGCTAAATAGTGTGCAGATACAACGTGGTGTAGGGACTTCAAGTAATGGAGCAGCAGCCTTTGGCGCCTCCATTAATATGATGTCAGCAGTGTCAGCACCAAAGCCTTTTGCCGAGGTAAATACTGCCTATGGTTCATTTAATACACAACGTTTTCGTATGGCTGCTTCAACCGGTTTGGTCAATGGGAAGTGGTCTTTTGACACTCGTTTGTCAAAAATCTACACCGATGGTTATGTGGATAGAGCTTTCGCTGATTTGAAATCATTTTATGCCTCAGCAGCACATTATGGAAAGAATTCTATCCTTAGAATTAATGTGTTTTCGGGTAAAGAACGCACTTACCAAGCTTGGAATGGTGTTCCAAAAGATAGTTTAAATACCAATAGAACCTATAATACCTATACTTATAAAAATCAAACTGATAACTATCAGCAGGATCATTATCAGCTGCTCTATTCCAAAAGAATCAATGCTTTCTGGAATTTTAATGGCGCTTTATACTATACCAAAGGCAGGGGTTATTACGAGAGTAAGAAAGATAATCGTAAGTTAAGTAAGTATGGATTGCCTAACTATATTATAGGTAATGACACTATTCGTCGTACTGATTTAGTTCAACAGAAATGGCTCGACAATGACTTTTATGGTTTTACATTTTCTGTTAATTATGATAATAAAAAAAATATCAGAATGAGTATTGGAGGTGCTGCCAATCAATATAGCGGAGATCATTTTGGGAAAATTATTTGGGCCCAATATGCATTAATGGGTAATGACTACGAGTGGTATAGAAATAATGGTCTTAAAAACACCTATAATATGTATGCTAAATTGGCTTATCAATTAAATGATAAGTGGGGAGCTTATGGCGATTTACAATATCGACGTGTGGATTATTGGATGAAAGGTTTGCACGATGACTTTAAGAATCTGGATGGTGATTATCATTATAATTTTGTCAATCCAAAGCTGGGTTTAAACTATAAGATTAATACTATGCACCATTTGAGTTTTTCAGCAGCCATAGGGCAGAAGGAACCCAGTAGAAATGATTTTAGAGATTCCTATGCAGGTAAGGTGCCTAAGTCTGAGATGTTAATAGATTATGAGCTCGGTTATGCTTTGAATATGCAATATGTTAGCTTTAGAGCCAATGCTTATTATATGGATTATAAAGATCAGCTTGTGATGACAGGAAAGGTTAATGATGTGGGAGCTCCTATTATGACTAATGTGGCTAAGTCGTATCGTGCCGGATTGGAATTTGCTGCCGGGGCTAAAATTACAAAAAAACTGTCGTGGAATGCGAATGTCAGTCTGAGTAGAAATAAGATTTTATCGTTTACCGAATATGTGGATAATTGGGATACATGGTCGCAGGACTCTATTTATTTGGGAACAACAACTATTGCGTTTTCTCCTGATGTAGTGGCAGCTAATCAGATCGACTATAAACCGTTAAAAGGAATGGAGCTGATGCTAAATACCAAGTATGTGGGAAAACAGTATATCGATAATACTTCCAATGATTATAATAGTTTACCGGCTTATACTACTACTGATTTGATTTTAGGATATACTTTTACCCCCAAATGGATTAAAAGTATTGCTGTTAATTTTAGTATCAATAATATTTTTAATGCTAAATATGCTTCCAATGCATGGGTATATAGTTATAATTATGGTGGAAAACGTGGAGTTATGGATGGCTATTTTCCACAAGCAGGAATTAATTTTATGTTAGGTCTGGATATGAAATTCTAAATTATTTTTAGCTTTTAAATAGGACTAAAGTAATATTGAGTACAGTATTTCGTAAAGCCATTGTTCTACAATTTTGTAGGGCAATGGCTTTTTATATAGTTTTTCAGAGCCCTTTCCTGAGACTATTGTCAATATTGAATTTGACTTTGATGTAAATGCTACAAATTTTGAAATGGATAATCAGATTGCCATTGAGAATGGCTCGAATTATCTATGGGCTGTATGTACTTATACTAATACTAATCAATCGCTTAGTGGTGAGTATGTTCAAAAATTTAATATTGCTGCTGGAACGCGTTTGCTTACTAATAATGCAAAAAATTTATTCCCCATAGGTTCAGAAATTGTTCATAGAGATAAGCTCTTTGTTTAGGTGATAAACCATTCTTTGTTATCAGTAAAGGCATGGATAATGGCGTAAGCCCGACCATGCTTGATGTTTTGAAACTTGATCCTATGGGAAACTTTGTTTGGAGCGATACTTCTAAAGCTATAGCTAGCTTGGCAGGAACAAATAAAGGTCGATCTCAGCTTAATGTAAAAAATGAAAAACAATCGGTAATAGTGTTTTTAGATTCTAAAGGTGGAAGTTCTAATCGAAAGATATATGCGCAAAACTTTATGGATACTGTTGTAACATATAGTAGCGATGCATATATGCTAGCATATGCTTTGCCTAATCAAATAAGCTCTATGATTTATCCTAACGATTCTATCGTTGTTACTATGCCTGCTACTTCAGCCTTTCCAATAAGTGACGCTGCTGAGTTTTTGGTATCAATGGATGCTACATCTTTTGTAGGAACTGTAATGCAAGATAGTGCTGTTACTAATAATACATGGAACGATAGTATTACTCCTGTGGTATATACTGTTACTGCTCAAGATGGTGTTACATCAAATCAATATAGCGTTTATGTAAAAATAAAGAGCTTTGTTGGTATCAAGAATATTGATAACAAAATAAGTATCGATTATAATAACCCAATTAGAGATTTACTTGAAATAAAGTCTAAAGCATCAATAAATTCAGTTACTGTTCTTTTTTAACTTCCTCGTCTCAAAGTATTTCTATGCATCTGCACCTTATAGAAATCAAAAAAAAATGATGTACGTTTCGATAAGCTCAACGCATAGCTTCTGAGCTTTTCAGCAGACTCTATTTAATTCCATTGTTCCTCAAATGGAAGATAAATTCTGATATTACCAGCCTTATCATCTTTTTTAGAAGTATTAGTAAAATGCTAATAATCAATTGCTAATAGGAGATAAGAAGATTGATATTTCGAATTTGAATAAGCGATTATTTGTTGTATAAAATATAAATTTAAGCATTTTTATATTTTATAGAAAAGAATAATTAAATTTAGAATACAAACCAATGGAATATTACTTACTTTTGTGCCTCTTTATTGATGAATAGTGCTAGTACAAAATAAGATTTATTTTACTAGATTTTTATTGGTGGAGTTTTTTTTATGATTAAATTATTGATATTCAATTATGTCTAAGAATACATATAGTATTATTACAGGTACAGGGAAATTTATCCCTGAGAATAAAGTCCCCAATTCGGCTTTCTTAAATCATGAGTTTTACGATATTAACGGGCAAAGATTACCAAAAAGTAATCAAGAAATCATTGATAAATTTGAAGAAATTACGACCATTGGTGAGCGACGTTATGCTGATTCAGATATGCTAGCTTCAGATATGGCTTATAATGCATCATTGGAGGCCATTGCATCGGCAGGTATTGATAAGGAAGAGTTGGATTATATTATTGTAGCCCATAATTTTGGTGATGTAAAACCCGATAATATAGAGGTAGATATAGTGCCAACATTGGCTTCGCGCATAAAGAATAAGCTGGGAATAGAAAATCCATATTGCGTTGCCTATGATATCCCCTTTGGCTGTCCGGGTTGGTTACAAGCATTTATTATGGCTGATTATTATATCAAGTCGGGGGATGCAAAAAAAATATTGATAATAGGAACAGAAACTCTTTCCAGAGTTGTTGATCCCCACGATATTGATTCGATGATTTATTCTGACGGTTCAGGAGCTACTATACTTGAAGCCAGAGAGAGTGAGACTCCCATTGGAGTATTAGCCCATCGTACAAGAACAGATACGACCAACCAGATTAATTATCTAAATATGGGTAAATCGTATCATCCGGAGAAGCGTAATGAGAATAAGTATTATATAAAAATGCTTGGTCGTAAAGTATATATTTATGCTATTTCAGAGGTTCCCAATGCCATTAAGGCAACATTGGAAAAGAGTGGTAGAGATCTTAGCGAAGTAAAAAAGATTTTTATTCATCAAGCCAATGGCAAAATGGATGATGCCATGGTAGAACGTTTATACAAAATGTATAAGCTGGAAAAACCTGATGATATTATGCCAATGACGGTTTCTTTTTTAGGAAATTCATCGGTGGCAACCTTGCCTACCTTATTGGATATGGTTACGAAAGAAGAAATTGATTCTCATAGTGTTGAAAAAGGCGATTTAGTTGTATTTGCTTCCGTGGGAGCGGGGATGAATATTAATGCAATGGTCTATCAGTTTTAAGCACTGGGAATATCCACTGAAATGAGTTTATGATTGAACTTAATGAAAGAATAGAGGTTTTGGCTACTTTAGGTGATTACCTGGCCAAAAGTATTGATAATATTGAAGGAGAGAGTAATAACTCTGATTTTAAAGAACTATTGCTAAAGGCAGAGGCGCATAATGCATGGTTTACCCAAGAATTTTTAAGTTTGGCAATAAATAATATTGTCAAAATGCTTGATAAGGACGCACTCACAAAATGGGTGAGTAATTATAATGCGTCCTATTTTAAAGATTCTGATATTAGGGTAGGGGTAGTTATGGCAGGGAACATTCCCCTTGTTGGTTTCCACGACTTCCTTAGTGTAATAATTAGTGGTAGAGTCTTTATTGGAAAATTATCTTCCGGTGATCAGTTCCTATTGCCTTATCTTGCCAAGCGACTTGTCGATATTGACAAGCGTTTTCAATCTAAAATATTTTTTGAAGAGCACCTTCTCAAGGATTTTGATGCCGTAATTGCTACAGGAAGCAATAACTCATCACGATATTTCGATTTCTATTTTGGAAAATATCCTAATATTATCAGGCACAACAGAAACTCAGTAGCCTTACTTTCCGGTGAAGAGACTAAAGAAGAGTTGCGCTTATTAGCAAAAGATATTTTTAGCTATTTTGGTCTGGGCTGCCGCAATGTGTCTAAATTGATGCTACCGCGCAACTATGATATTCCCTCATTATTGGATGAATTTCAATCTTTTGATTATCTCTCGATGCACAATAAGTATTTCAACAATTACGAATATAATAAATCGTTATTACTTATTAATAAGGAAGCTCATTTTGATAATGGCTTTCTATTGTTAAAAGAAAACCCGGCACTATCAACTCCTGTGTCGGTATTGCATTATGAGTTTTATGATGATAAAGAAGATGAAATTGAACGACTTAATAGGGCTAATGAGCAAATACAATGTGTATTAAGCACAGAAAAAGGCTTGCAAAATGGAGTTTTATTGGGAGAATCTCAAAGTCCTACTTTGATGCAATATGCTGATAATGTGGATATAATGGAGTTTCTGTTGAAGCTGGAGAAGTAATTAACAATTTATTGTCGAAAAAATGCATATAAAGCTTTGCTATTTTGCCAAATAGCTATACTTTTGCAGTCCTAAAATTGGTAAGCTTTTTAAGGGAGTTTACCACAAACGATATTGAATATAAGAATTAAATAATTTACAGATATGAAAGCAGATATTCATCCAAAAGAGTACAGATTGGTAGTATTTCAAGATATGTCCAACGGATATTCTTTTATAACCAGATCTACGGTTAAGACAAAAGAAACTATCAAATGGGAAGACGGCAATGAATACCCCTTGATGAAATTAGAAATTTCTCACACATCTCATCCATTTTATACAGGTAAGATGAAGCTTGTTGACTCAGCAGGACGTGTTGATAAATTTAAAAATCGTTACAAAAAACATTTCGAAAATAGAAATGCTTAAAAAAATTAAAAGCTCCATTTATGGGGCTTTTTTTATATCCATTATTCTCCGGTTTGCTAATTTTTTTTACTACCAATAATATCTCAAAAAGGAGAATATCTATTATAAAAAATCTTGTGATAGAAGCTGTTTTTTATGTATCTTTGACTCAGAAAATTAAATCACTGCTATGAATTATATACTATTTGATGATCAGAAAGTTAGAGAAGAATTACTGCCTTTAACTTTTACACGTCCCGTGGCTGAAATACGCTTTGGCATTAGCACCATGCGTGAGAAATGGGAAAGTGCTTTGAAAGCTAAAACATCTACTTTAACGGAAACTTATTTACGTAAAAAGTATCCCCTTGTTAAAGCCAATACTAATATTTTAATCAATGCCAGTGTTTGTCCTAACGATAAGTTATTGGCTCAGATAAATGCCCTTGAAACCAATCAGGCCTTGGTAGGTGATGTTAAGGTTATCGCGATGAATCTTAGCCTCGATAATCTCGAGTCGATGGATACTTCCGAAACTTTTGAAGTGAAGCTTGATGCAGATACAATTTGTATTAATAATGTATGGGATTTATTTGCCAAACTGGAAACCACTATCGCCAATGATTTTGAGAGGCTCACCAAAGGAAGAAAATCACAGCCTGTTTCTAAAACCAATCATATTATTGGTGCTAATCCTATTTTTATTGAGGAAGGGGCAAAAGTAGAGTATGCTTATCTTAATACTACCAACGGACCCATTTATATAGGTAAGGGTGCTGAAGTAATGGAGACAGCAATGATTAGAGGTCCATTTGCATTAGGTGTAAACTCTATTGTTCGTGCCGGTGCAAAAATATATGGCCCTACTTCCATAGGCCCCGAATCGAAAGTTGGAGGCGAAATTAGCAATAGTTTGGTGATGGGTTATTCCAATAAAGCTCACGACGGCTTTTTGGGGAATTCTGTTCTTGGTGAATGGTGCAACCTTGGTGCCGGTACCAATACTTCCAATCTGAAAAATACTTATGATAGTGTTAGAATATGGAACTATCGTCAAGAGACTTTTGTAAATACAGGCTTACAGTTTTGCGGCTTGCTTATGGGCGACCATTCCAAAACGAGTATTAATACCATGCTTAATACAGGAACTGTTGTGGGAGTGAGTGTTAATCTATTTGGCTCAGGTTTTCCTCGTCAATTTGTAAGCTCTTTCAATTGGGGAGGATTTAATGGTTATAAAAAGTATAATCTCAAAAAGGCCTATCAAGTGGCCGAAAAAGTCTATGCCCGAAGAGGAAAAGAATTTAATCAAGTGGAGAAAGATATATTCTATGAAATATACGAATCCACGATCTAAAATAGTTTAAGTCCCTTGATTTAGCTATTGTCATTAAAGCTTATTGATTTTTCTTAAGAATTATCAATAGGCTTTTACTTTTTTTTGAAACCTCCTCTTTTTGTCAATATTACAGGTTTAATATAATATTGATAATTGGCATATCAATTGACACTAAGAACGGACTTACTTTCAGTGAAAATAAGCTTATCTATTAGTAGATAGAAGTTTATGTTTTGCTAAAATAATAGAAATACAAGATATTGATAATTATAAAATAAATCTGATAGTAT
>WGCS01000246.1 GCA_015493685.1 Bacteroidales bacterium | reverse complement strand
GTATAATGTATTGTTTTATTCGCTGCGCTCATAATTGGTCCGCTAATTTCCACGAATTTTGCTAATTACACGAATTTATAAAAATAAAAATCTGCGGTTATCTGCTGAATCTGTGTCATCTGTGTTCTATTGTTATTCGCTGCGCTCATAATATTGTCCGCTAATTTTCGCTGATTAGGCTAATTACACGAATTATTGTTTTCGCTGCGCTCAAACTTTGAACTTTCGAACTTCCAAACTTCCAAACTTTTTAACTTTAGCCTTTAGCATTTCCCCTTTAGCCTTAAAAAGCGAAACCCTCGCTCTTATGTTCGGACTGCATAGCGACGGCTTCGCTGCCAACTTTTGAATTTTAACCTTTAACCTTTCAGTTCATCCCATTCGTCCCAAAACATCCCTTTCGTAACATATCACTGCCCGCTCGTAACAAGAGGCTCAAATCGCTTTGATTCACCAGACTTCTGATATACTTTTGTTCTACAAACGGATTCCTATCTTTTAATCAGCAGATGTATATCACTTATTATGAAACAATTATCACTATTTTCAAGCATTGTTTTATCTCTCCTATTGTTCAGCTTTGAAGGGTTTACCCAAATCAGTAATTATTCTTTTTCAAAATCAGCAGGAAATAATTATACCAGTATTTCTTCCACCGGAACATCGGTTTCGCTTGGCGATGATGCTAATGTGCAGGTGAGCATAGGCTTTTATTTTTTCTACAACAATCATAACTACGATTTATTAAATATTGGTTCTAATGGATATCTTGCTTTTGGTAATTATTCAGCTACAAATTATAATAATGATTTAAGCAGCACATCTTCGGGCAATGTTGAAGTGGTAGCTCCTTTTTGGGACGATTTGAATCCTACCTCCGGTGGTCATATCTATTATCAAACCACCGGCAGTTCACCCAACAGAAAGTTCATTGTGGAATATAATAATATACCAACATATAGCGGGTCGGCCAATGTGTATGTACAGGTTGTTTTGTATGAACATTCCAATAATATCGAATTTTGTTATGGCAGTTCAACAGGGAGTTCGACGAGCGCTTCCATCGGTATCAACGAATCGCCGGGAAGCTCGTCCCATTTTATCAGCGTTACGCCGGGCAACCCGCCAACCACAAGCACCACCACATCCAACAACGGCATCACATCTGCCCCCGCATCGGGAATCAACTATTTATTTACTTACGCTGCACCTTCCTGTCAAATAACTACTAACCAATCAGTTTCAAACATCAAGGTGAATTCGGCAGACCTGAACTGGGTTGACCCTCAGGGTTCCCATTGGGATGTTTATGTAACGAGCCATGGAGGCTCAGCACCCGTCCAAAGCACCACCCCAACGGCAAATGACGTTACCTCAACAACTTACAACTGGTCGGGCGGCAATGCTTCCACAAGCTACGACTGGTATGTGCGGAGCGACTGTGGCCAAAACAATACCAGCACCAGCAGTTGGACAGGGCCTTCCTCTTTTACCACCACCTCCGGTAAAGCCACCAATCCCACTCCTGCTAACGGAGCTATAGGCATTGCCATTTCGTCAAAAACTCTGGACTGGGACGATATAGCCACCGCCACAGGATATCATATCTCCGTGGGCACCACTTCGGGCGGTACGCAAATTGTCAATAATGCCTCTGCTTCTTCAAGCACCTACACCCTAAGCTCCAACTGGAGTTATAACACCACCTATTACTGGACTGTTACTACCAATTTTTCGGGCAGCAACGTTACCGGTGATGAGTGGCATTTTATCACAACTTGCGGTACGGCATCAACACCATATACTCAAGACTTTACATCCTGGCCCCCTACTTGCTGGATTACCGACCATAACAACACAGGCTCGACTTACGATTGGAGTCAGTATTCATCAGGAAGTGTAAAATGCGCTCAGGCTTCATCCTCTTCGACTATGATTAGCCCAACTATTGATGTGTCTTCCCTAAGCGTGGCTTCCGTTAATTTCAACTGGTCGCATCTGTACAATTCTTCTCTCCCGTATTTCTCGTTGGCCGTCGAAATTTCCGATGACGGAGGCAGCAACTGGCATCAAATCTGGTATAAATCCGGCTCTAATTTAAATTCCGATGACGGAGTATCCACCTCTGCTCCCGGCAGCTTTATCAACTCGGGCGACATCAATATTTCATCCTATGGCAATAACGTCTTATTTCGTTTTAAAACAGGAAGTTCGTCAGGTTATAATGTCTTTGTTGACGATTTCAATGTTAGAGAAATGCCTGCCTGTCCTGCCCCCACAGACCTGTCGTCATCAAATATTGCCCAAACCACAGCCGAATTAGACTGGACTGAATTAGGCTCTGCCACCACCTGGAAAATAGAATATGGCCCGGTAGGTTTCACCCCGGGACAGGGCACCGTGATTTCTAATATCACTTCGAAACCCTACACACTGACCGGATTATCGGCCATGACGGCCTACGATTGGTATGTGAGAGCCGATTGTGGAGGAGGCAGTACAAGCGTGCTAAGCAGCAAAGCAAGTTTTCAAACAGAACATTATACCGTATCCACTACCGGAAAGACCTGTCGCTGTTCTCCTAACTTTACAAGGCCGGGAGGCTCAGGAAGCACCTATTTCTACGATAAATACAGTTTTACAGTTCCTGCCACCGATGTTTACAACATGAAAGCCACTTTTCAGTTGGCACCTCCGGCTCATGGTGTTTTCGCCGGATACCTCTATTTATATCAAAATAGTTTCGACCCTAAAAATCCTTCTACAAACCTGATAGCCTCCAACGGCTCAGCCAATGTCAATACCGCTCAAATTAGCCAAACCTTATCGGCATCCACTACCTATATTCTGGTAGGCACGACCTATCACCATGACAGCTGGGGCGGTATTATAAGTTTTACCATCGAAGGCTCACATGAGGCAACAGCCAATAGCACAGCCGATTATAATGGCGTGCCGACAGGAATAACCCATGAGCCAAATTATACAGATGGCGATACCTACACTGCCGCATATCAATGTCTTGATCAAAATGGATGGACACATTATTATGATGATGGGGGCACAGCTTCCGAATTCTGGGATGATGCAGCAATACTGTCTGTTAAAAAGAATGGAAACAACATTGGAGATGTTGGCGATCAGGGTTTTAGTGTTACCGTTGCCGGCTCGCAAGGAGCTTCGCATATCATCCACACCTCAGCACCCTATGTTAGCAGTTGGGGAGGCTGGTGGGTTTTTAACCGTTATTGGGTGCTTACTCCAACTTCTCAACCCTCGTCCGATGTAAATGTTAAATTCTATTATGAGGATGGCGATTTTAATAACCTTGTTTTGTCTATCAACCAAAGTGGTGGGACGCCTCCTTCCGGTCATACCAATATGTCATGTTTTAAAATCAACAACATATCAGGCAATTACGACCCCAATCCGGCTAACGGGCATAGCGGAATACCCCTGGCACAGAGCTACGACGGCGATGGCTGTTGGGTTTATACCAATGGAAATACGGCTTCAAGTTCACACTGGAAATATACTGATATGGATGATGACTTTAACTCTATGGAATACGTTGTCAAGCATTTCAGCGGCGGTGGTGGCGGAGCGGCACAACATACAGGAAGCGGCAACGGCTCGCCATTACCCATCGAATTATTGGATTTCAATGTGGTAAACCTTAAAAGCGGAAACATGATTTTATGGAAAACAGCCACTGAAGAGGATGTGAATTATTTTGAAATTGAAAGGTTGAATCCCATTGACAGCAGTATCAGCATTATTGGCAGAACGCAGGCCGCGGGCAACAGCAATACGATTCAAAGCTATTCGATGGCAGACCAAAAATCACTTAGCAAAGCCTATTACAGACTTGTTGAGATGGATTTCGATGGGAAAAAAACCACCTTTAAATGGCATTACACAGAACGGCAAATAACTGATTTTAAACTTATTGGACTATATCCCAATCCGGCTCAATCAGTCTTGAATATTGATTTGTACAGCGCAGCTCCCGCTAACGGCATTATTCAGATACGCGATATATCGGGGAGAATGATTATGGAACAAAAGATTGAGTTACTACAAAACAATCAGAGCTTCAAAATTAGTGTGAATGACTTGGCCGAGGGCTCCTATCATATTATCATACAAACCAACTTTTCAAAAATCAATAAATTATTTATTAAAGAATAAACCTTAACAAAAAGGAATTATTATGAATAATTACATCCTTCATGATTTGTGTAAGAAGTGTAAACTTTGCATTGAAACATGTCCTATAAATATGATAGGTATTGATTCAAGAGGTCAAGTGAACTTTCTCCCCGAACGTGAAGAAATCTGTCTACAATGTGGACAATGTATGGCGATCTGTCCTTCTGATGCCATCACAAATGCCAAGAGTTATTACAAAAGCAAATTTACAGAACTCCCTGAAAATAAGGTGAGCTATAATTTATTTGTTAACTTTCTCTCCACAAGACGGTCTGTTAGAAATTTCAAAAACAAAGCAGTTGACCGCGAGTGCATTAATAAAATAACCAACGCCCTAAAATATGTACCCTACGGAGCAGCTCCGGAGAAAATGAAAGTCACCGTCGTCAACAACCGGGATATCATCGAAAAGGCATTGCCCTATACCGAGAAATTCCTTGATGATGTGGTCCGGTGGGTCGATAATCCTTTGATGAGTGCCATCATCAGACATAAAAAAGGACAAGAGACCTTTAATACCATAAAGAATCATCTTTATCCCATGTCGAAACTTGAAAATTACAAACTGGAGTACGGCGACCGTATCACTCGAGGAGCACCGGCAATGATGATTTTTCACGCCCACAAAGGAGCAGAAGAACATACCCATAATGCCCTGATTAATGCCACTTACATTATGCTTACCATCCATTCACTTGGTATGGGTGCCACCATGAATGGAATTATTCCGGCGGCCATTAATAAGGTGAAGGCAGTGCGCAATATTTTTGAAATCCCCAATGAAGATGAGGCTGTGATAGCGATAATTTTCGGTTATCCTAAATATAAATATCAAAAGGCAATTTCTCGTTATAATACTAAGGTTTATTATAGAGAATGAGATTTATTATTTAAGATCTGAGATGATTGGCCACCCTTCGCTTGCCGGTAGCGGTAAATTGATGGGGTGGTTGGGTGATTTTTATTTGAAAATTGAGATTTGATTTAGAATTTTTGATTTAAGTGCGTCCATTGATAACAGAAATAATCCCATTGGGAAGCTTAAAGGTTCATTCATAACAATTTGACGCCTATTCATAACAAGAGCCTTAAAAAATTAGGAGTTAGTTCTTTCCGGATTTACTTTTGCAGCATCAAATTTTTAGATAGAAATATATATGATAAAGAATTTCAGATACAATTCACTAATTAAAATAGATGAAGGACATAAGGCCCCCTATGTAATCTACTCCACAGCTTCATTTGTGCTCTACAAAACTATAACCGGAAGCTATGCTGCTCAGAGATGTTTCTTTACATCTTTTTTCCCACCCAATGTCCTTAATTACAAGAGAAATCTCTTTGCAGCATGCTGTGGTCCCCTTCTTTTATTTAATAGTTATATAAAACACCGATCTCAACAATTTTAAAGAATAAATCATCAAATAAAACTGCATTACCATGAAAAAAATAGTATTAATACTATCTACTTTAATTAGTATCAATGTCATGGCGACAACGTATAATGTTGGGCCCACAAGAACATATTCCTCCCCCAACGCTCTATATTTGGCCAATGTACTTCAAGATGGCGACATCATCGAAATAGATTCAGCAGTATATTCGGGACAGGCTTGCACCGCAGTTTGGCAAAAGAACAACCTCATTATTAAAGGTATAGGAGGCAGACCTTCGATGGAGGCCAACGGAAGTTATATCTGGGGCAAAGGCATCTGGGTATTAGCAGGCAATAATATCACAGTGGAGAATATCGCTTTCAGCGGAGCAGCAGTTCCTGACCATAATGGAGCAGGAATTCGTCTCGACGGCAACGGAATGGCCATAAAGCATTGCTATTTTTATAATAATGAAGATGGCATTCTTACCAATAATAGTAATACCGGCAATATATTGATTGAATTTTCAGAATTTAATAATAATGGTTATGGAAACGGCTATACGCATAACCTCTACATCGGACATGTTAATAGGCTAACATTTCGTTTCAATTATAGTCATCATGCCAAGGTAGGCCACTGTCTAAAATCCAGGGCAAAAGAAAACTATATTTTATACAACCGCATTATGGATGAACAAACCGGCAATTCGAGCAGGCTTATTGACATCCCCAATGGTGGACTTAGCCTCATCATGGGAAATATTCTAATGCAAGGACCCAATGCACTGAACAATAATATGATCGGCTATGGCAAAGAAGGACTTACCAATGCAGGGTTACAGGCAATATATATCGTTAACAATACCCTAATAAATAAACGTCCTAACAGTTGTATTTTTCTCGACATCCAAAATGGAGCTCCCACAGTGTTGGTAAGCAATAATATAATGGCCGGTATCGGCACCATGCTCAACGGCACGGCAACTTCTTCTTCAAATAATGTGGTGGAAAACAATATTTCAAGTCTTTACTTTGTCGATGAATCCAACTACAATTATCATCTCAATTCCAATTCACCTGCTGTGGATGCAGGTGCAACAATAGCGTCCCAAAACGGAATCAATCTCACCCCTGATTCAGCCTATAAACATCCAATGAGTTCTGAACTACGCTCCACCAACGGAACGATCGACGCCGGAGCTTACGAATACAATTCCTCCGTGGGGATAAGCTCAAATTCTCATTCTCAAATGATAATATTTCCAAACCCGACTAAAGATATCGTTCATATTAATACAACTGATAACAATATTAAAAGCATTGCTATATATAATATTACAGGAGCGTTATTAAGAAAAAAACAACATTCGGATTATATTGATTTGCACGAAATTCCCAATGGGATATATTTTCTTAGAATTGAGACCACCAACGGAAGAAGTAAGTTTGAAAAGTTGGTGAAGAAATAATATATTTTCTGATACTCATAGTTGTAAGAATACAAAGGGGGAAAAAACATTATTTATAAATCGTTAGTTATTAAATCAATCTCTTAAACCTAAAGGCAATTCCTGAACCCGATTTTAAATATTTTTCAAATTCAAAGGCTTTATATTTATCTGGGAAAGCAGCATGAAAAACTAATTCAACAGGGAGTTTGTCCTTGGTATAATGCACATCGCCTTTTTGGTGCCTTTCGAGTCGGTTTTCGATACTATTGGTACAACCGGTGTAAAATGTACCATCACTGCATTTTAGAATGTAGGTGTATTGAATTATAAAAGTATTTCGGGTTTCGTTTTAGTGGTGGATTGCATCCACCGTAGCTCGAAGAAGCGAAGTGAAGGAGAGCGAACTTAAATCAATCTCTTATTCCTAAAGGCAATTCCCGAACCCGATTTTAAATATCTTTCAAATTCAAAGGCTTTATATTTATCTGGGAAAGCAGCATGAAAAACTAATTTAACAGGGAGTTTGTCCTTGGTATAATGCACATCGCCTTTTTGGTGCCTATCGAGTCGGTTTTCGATACTATTGGTACAACCGGTGTAAAATGTACCATCACTGCATTTTAGAATGTAGGTGTATTGCATTATAAAAGTATTTCGGGTTTCGTTTTAGTGGTGGATTGCATCCACCGTAGCTCGAAGAAGCGAAGTGAAGGAGAGTTTCGCGAAATGCATTAGCATTGACGCGAAGCTCTCCTTCGCTGAAGCTTCGGAGAGCGGAGGTGGAGCTGCGGGGAATCGAACCCCGGTCCAAACAAGGAAGCAAAATGCTTTCTACATGCTTAGTTTATTCTTGGTTTTTCGAGAATGAGCCGGCGATAAACAACCAATTCAATCCTTAGTTTGATAAATTTCGAGCTGACGCACAAACATCATCAGCTCTAGTTTTACATTGTCAGCACCTCTATATCGGAATGGGGTAAAACGGAACCTTCCGAGAGATGTCTCGTCCCAAAGCCTAGCCTCGGGATAAAGTGTAATCTACTAAACTTCGATTACGCAGCAAGAGCGTAGTTATTTTCGCCAATTGAACATTTGAAAACCTTATTTTACGAGCAGCATTTTCAAAGCTCGGCATGCTTACATTCCTCTTCATCTTGCTGTCAAATCCGATCAGCCCCATGAAGTACTCTATTTTATTATCTCAAACTATATCTCAATAAATCAATACGGTTTGAGAAAGAGGTGCAAAATTACTACAAAAACCTTTCCAATTAATACTACTTTTCTGAAATCTACAATTCCCAATTGAATTTACAATTTAGAAATCCACTGGAAATACTTTTCAGGGAAGGAGCCCTCTGCGGGCAAATTTTCAAAAAGTCCAAAAATAGCCGCCCCACTCCCACTCATAGAAGCATAAACAGCCCCCATAGCATACAATTTCTCTTTTATCTCTCTCAGCACTATATTAGCATCAAACAACTGATTTTCAAAGCTATTAACCACTTTATCCTTCCACTCTTCAATGGGGATATCTGCTATTGTGGAAACATAAGAGGGCTTCGACGATAACTTTATTCCTTTGTATGCCTCTTGGGTAGAGATATGAATATTAGGCTTTACCAACAGAATATAATAGTTTGATAAATCCAATGAAATTTCTTTCAAATCAGTTCCTGTATTATAGGCATAAGCTGGTTTTGCACTGACAAAAAAGGGACAATCGGCTCCCAAAGTGGCAGCCATAAGGCGCAATTTGTCTTCCGTAATAGCAAGATTAAACTTTTTATTTAATATTTTAAGTATCCCAACAGCATCTGATGACCCACCACCCAGACCGGCTCCTATAGGAATTTGCTTATGCAAATGCACTTTTATTCCTCCTATAAAATAGCTATCGTTGATAAGTTTCCACGCTTTATAAAGCAGATTATCTTCCACTGCTCCATCAACAATAATTCCTGATTGTGAAAATTCGAAACTCGATTTAGTATAAGGAACGACTTCGATAATATCATATAAAGGCACCGGATACATAATCGTCTCAATATTATGATAGCCATCGCTACGTTTAGAGATTATCTCTAAACCAATATTAATTTTACAAGGCGAATAATCGATCATAATAAATGGATTTAAGGAATATGCATATACTTATGACTCTGTATGGAAACTCTCCATTTGGGATGAGCCAAAGCATAATCAACAATCTTCTGCATCATAACTTCCGATTTGCTCCATTCCGGCTGAAGGTAAAGCAAGCAATCTTTCGGCACCAAGGCAGCATTCTGTTCTGCCCATATAAAGTCCTCCTCATTTTCAACAATTACTTTGAGCTCATCGGCCCTATCCAGTGATTGCTGCAGAGGTGGCTTATTACGTTTTGGAGAAAGACAAATCCAATCCCACAAACCGCTTATTGCTAATGATCCGGATGTTTCAACAAAGGTAGTAATATTATTATCCTTAAGTTCTTGAGTAAAATAGTGCATATTATAATTCATGGGCTCACCTCCTGTTACCACAACGATTTTAGCGACGCAATCCTTTACTTGTTGCACTATTTTATCCGTATCGGTGGGAGGGTATAATTTAGCATTCCACGATTCTTTCACATCACACCAATGGCAGCCCACATCACAGCCCCCTATTCGCACAAAAAAAGAAGGCACTCCGGTATGAAATCCTTCTCCCTGAATGGAATAAAAAGCCTCCATCAAAGGCAATACTTTTCCTTGAGCCAATAAGCCATTGCTCTGTCTATCAATTTGTTCCAATACCTTCAAAACGTCTCTTTATTAATCTAATCCTCTATTAATTTTTGCTGCTTTGAGCGTATTTACCAACAATTCAGCAATCGTCATTGGTCCAACACCACCGGGCACGGGAGTTATATATGATACTTTCTTTGATACAGTCTCAAACTGAACATCTCCTTTTAATCGATATCCCGATTTAGTACCGTTGGCAGGAATACGATGTATTCCAACATCGATGACCACTGCCCCATCTTTCACCATATCTGCTTTAACAAATTCGGGATTTCCAATGGCTACTATCAATATATCAGCAGTACGGCATATCTCTGCCAAATTCTTTGTTCGGCTATGACACAATGTAACAGTAGCATTACCAGGGTATTTCTTCTGCCCCATCATAATACTTATGGGCAAGCCCACAATATGTGATCTCCCCAATACCACACAATGCTTTCCTTCGGTTTTAATATTATAACGCTTAAGAAGCTCAATAATACCAGCAGGTGTGGCAGGCAGAAATGTATCTAAACCCAAGACTAATTTACCCACATTAACGGGATGGAAACCATCAACATCTTTAGCCGGGTCTATGGCCTCTATAATTTTCTGCTCGTCAATATGTTTTGGCAGTGGCAATTGAACAATAAAACCATCAACATCATCATCATTATTTAAATACTCAACCGTTTGAAGCAACTCTTCTTCAGTGGTTCGTGAGGGCAATCTATATATCGAAGAAGTAATTCCCACCGATTGACAAGCCTTCTCTTTTGCGGCCACATAAGTCTGACTGGCAGCATCGTCGCCCACCAATACAGCAGCCAAGTGAGGAGCTTCAATCTCTTGATCTATTATACCTGCTACCTCAATAGCAATCTCTGCTTTGAGGTCATTGGCTATTTTTTTTCCATCTAATAATACCATAATCTACAAATTATAAATTAATCGACAAAAGTACATATATTAAAGCACAATTATTGCTATATTTGGCTTAAATTTTAAAACATTATTTTCAATGGTTAAAAGTATATTTATCCTATTTATTATTCTCTTTTTCGAAATAGCAGAAGCCTCTGCACAAAAGGTTTTTTCTGTCAATTATGAGAATCAAGCCGACCTAAAAGTTTATGTTGTGCAATACGAAAATCAAGCAGATTTACTGGTATATAAAGAAAAATACGAAAATCAGGCCGGTAAAAATAACGGCCGTTGGTTTTTTACCCAATACCAAAACCAAGCAGACAAAACTATTTTCTTTGTCGATTATGAGAATCAAGCTGATTTGAAAATTTACTTTGTAAAATATGAAAATCAAGCGGGGTGGAAAAATAAATCGAAGATTCAATTGATGTATTAATAGTGTAATTTTGCATGCAATTACTCACTCTTATTCAAGCTCTCTTCGTATTCTCTAAAATAATAAACAGATGAAACAAACAGGAACACTCTATTTACTTCCCAATACCATAAGCGATGGAGGATGGCAAAACAGCATCCCCGATGGGGTAAGAGACCA
The DNA here is from genome assembly GCA_015493685.1 of Bacteroidales bacterium. Lineage (GTDB taxonomy): Bacteria > Bacteroidota > Bacteroidia > Bacteroidales > UBA1556 > UBA6267. The sequence continues at coordinate 2,115 of WGCS01000246.1, read as the reverse complement.
AGCATTACCAATACGCCATTTTATTGTTGAAAACATAAGAACAGCCAGACGATATCTTCGCAAAATTGGTTTCAATACAGATTTTAACGAGGTTCAATTTTTTGAACTCAACAAACATACTTTGGAACAAGATATTCCGCAATTTCTGCAAGCTTTAAAAGCCAATTTAGATATGGCTATTATTAGTGAATCGGGACTCCCTTGTGTTGCTGACCCTGGCAATATTGTGGTGGCATTGGCGCAACAACAAAATATCAGAGTTGTTCCTCTCGTTGGTCCATCATCAATTTTAATGTCCCTTATGGCCTCCGGTTTCAATGGACAGAATTTTGCTTTTGTTGGTTACCTACCCATTGATAATGGACAGAAACTAAAGGCCCTAAAGCAATTGGAACGAAAAATATTTTCGGAAAACCAAACACAAATTTTTATCGAAGCTCCCTACCGGAATCAAAAGTTATTTGAATTTATTGTGCAGCATTCACAATCGAATGTTAAAATGTGTATTGCCAAAGAAATTAACGGTCCAAAGGAATGGATTAAAACTAAAACTATAGGAGAATGGAAAAAACAAAAAGCCGATATTCAGAAATATAATACCATTTTTTTATTGTATAAATAATGACAACTCAACAGGCATATCGTCTTTTAGGGCTCAAAGAGAATGCGAGTAATATTGAGATTAAAAAGGCCTATTTTAAAAAAGCTAAACAATATCACCCTGATGTTAGTTCAAATAGAAATGCACAGGAGTTGTTTATACAAGTAGTAGAGGCCTACGAAATATTAACTATATCGGGCAGAAAACAAAAGCGTTTCCACCCCAAATCGGAGACATCCAACGCCAAGTCGAATTTTCATTTTAGAAATACTACCCACCAACATAAAAACTATCGGGATTTTACAAAAGAAGAATTTGACGAGTATTACCAAAGCGCCAAGCGGCGCTATGAAAAAAACTTTGAACGCCAAAGTCAAAAAATTTATCACGATAACTTTGAAGAATACAAGAGTGGATATAAACGTAAGATCGCCATGGCAATGGCTATATTAGGAATACTACTTAGTATTATTTTCAGCTTTGATCATTATCAAAAACCCATTGACGAACCCATCGATATGCACGGCATAAAATACACCTTTATTTTTTCAAAAAACAATATCAACTATTATACTTTCACTTATCATAATCAGCAATTACTCATTGACAATATTAGTCTTCACACTATTGCCCAATCACAAACTCCCAATAAATTAAAAATTACTCCAATTTTCCATGATATTAAAGGTTTGTATAATGGAAATTCCAATAAAATATTGGCAGAACAACGCATTAGTATTCACAAGTTATTCTTTGTATTTATTGCACTATTTCTTCTTCCTTCTTTTATTCTTTTCTTTGAAAAACCCAGTTTCAACTTTGTTTTCTTTGGTATTTATTACAGCATCTTTGCCTTTCCAATTTTAGTAATATACCTAATGTTCAATGACTTACGATTAATACGATTTATTGAAACCCTATTTAACTAGCTAATAGGGCATTTTCAATACAGCTAATGTATTCATTGATTTTTTTTGAAAATATTGCATTATATAACAAAAAAAAGAAGGTTTTACTAATAAGCAAAACCTTCCTTTTTATTATCATATTAGAAAATATTAATCTTTAACTCTATGCCAAGTTTGTGTTCTATAAATAAACAAAATATATCCTCTTACCTGTAGTAAATCAGGATTATCTTCATCCACCCATATTTTACAATCATATACTTTACCATTATTAGGGTCAAGAATACCATCATCACCTTCCCATACTCCATCATCATATTCCAAACCATTGATTATCTGCATTCCAATAATTTTCTTATTGTGAAGATCGCCATCACATTCAGTGCATAAAGGATCTTGGTCTTCCTCTGGCCCACGAAATAATTTTAGGATTTTGCCATATAATTTACCATCTTTTTTGTAAATTTCAACAATTGATTTAGCTTTATTAGTCTCATCATCAATTGTTTTCCACTTTCCAACCACAGCTTTTGTAGATGGTGCAGACACAAAAAGCATCATAGAAATAATACCTGCCAATAACATTTTCATAAGTCTATCTATATT
>WGCS01000245.1 GCA_015493685.1 Bacteroidales bacterium | reverse complement strand
ATTAATAATAAAAAAGTGTATTTTTGAAGTCTAAATAATATACTATGGCTTTTGCGATTTGTACTGTAAGTATCATGCCCATTCGTTCTGCTTCTGATGATAAGTCAGAGATGGTAACGCAGGCACTTTTTGGAGAGAGTTTGGAGATAATAGAGCAAAGTGCTAATTGGGCTTATGTTCGGTTGAGCTATGATCGTTACGAGGGCTGGGCAGATCCGAAACAATATACTATTATCGATGATGAAGAGATGAATCGTTTGGCCACAGCCCCAATGTATTATTCATCAGATTTGGTACAACTTATCTCCCCTGTCAAATCAAAACAGATAATTCCATTGGTAATGGGAAGTCATTTGCCGGGTTTATTTCAGAATAAGATTTCTCTTGCCGGTGTTGACTATAGCTATGAGGGTAGTGCTTTGGCGGCAACGATGGAAAAAAAGAGAAAGAATATTGTTGAAAATGCAATGATGTTTTTAAATGCCCCTTATCTGTGGGGAGGCAAAAATCCTTTTGGCATCGACTGCTCCGGATTATCACAAATGGTTTATAAGATTAGTGGAATAATAATAGCTCGAGATGCCTCAATGCAAGCAAACCAAGGAGAGACTGTTAATTTTATTACCGATGCGCTAGTGGGTGATTTGGCTTTCTTCGACAATCAAGAAGGAAAAATTGTTCACGTAGGAATATTACTTGGTGATAATAAAATAATGCATGCTGCAGGGAAAGTACGAATTGATGCCATTGATCACCAGGGTATTTTCAATGTGGAAACCCGAAAGTATAGCCACCAACTACGAATTATCAAAAAATATGTATGAGCGCAGTCTAAAAAGGTAGATTTCTGACAAGGCAGAGTTTGGTAACAAAGGCCCTTTTTAGACCAGGCTGATGTATAATTAGGCATAGGCAGCAGGAGGGAAGACCCTTTACGGAAATGCCGGTTTACATCATTTTCTGACGTTTGATAAAGTAAGCACTCAATACATTGTCGAAACCTTTGTCGATATCTACTTCCACAAAATCTATCTTATATTGCCCACAGCGAAGCTTTAAATCCTTAGTATAGTTATTTAATTTTTGTGCGTATAAGTCTTTAATTTCTTTGGGATTGAGCTTTAGCATTTCTCCACTTTCAATATCAATAAACTTATAAGGTCTATTCTGGTAATTAAAATCAATTTCGTAATCTTTATAAATAGTATGAAATAATATCAGCTCATGTTTATTGTGCTTTAGATGCTGTAAGGCAGTAAATATCTCATCGCTATTCTCCTGCTGTTCAAACATATCACTAAAGATGATAATCAGAGATCTTTTGTGTGTAGTTTCTGCAATTTGGTGTAAGTTGTTGGCAATATTGGTACTGTGATTTTGAAGAGGTTTTTTATTCTCCAAAAGATTTTCCAACCTATTATAAATTAAATGTTGGTGAGCAGTATTGCTTCTGGCCGGAATATGTTGGTCTATGCTATCGGCAAAAATACTCAATCCATAGGCATCACGTTGGCGTTTTAATATTTCGATAATGGCAGCGGCGGCATAAACGGCAAAAGTAATTTTATTGGGTTTGTCAATATCACTTCCTCTTTCCAAGGGGAAATACATACTTGCCGAATGGTCGATGATAAATTGGCATCGAAGATTTGTTTCTTCTTCATACCGTTTTACAAAGAGTTTTTCTGTTTTAGCAAAGAGTTTCCAGTCGATATGCCTTGTCGATTCTCCTGTATTATAAAGTCTATGTTCGGCAAATTCAACAGAGAAACCATGGAATGGACTTCGGTGTAGTCCGGTAATAAATCCTTCTACCACTTGACGTGAAATAAGTTCCAGTTTAGAATATGCCTGTAAACGATTTCTATTAATTGTTATTTCCATACTGAAACAAAGGTATAAAAAAACCGGCAGATTAAATAAATTTTAATCTGCCGGTTTAATACTGATGATATAATATCAAATTAAAGAATAATGTCTAATTTACCTGCCAATACAGCCTTTGGTACAGCGCCAACTTGCTTGTCAACCAATTCTCCATTTTTGAAAAATAATAAAGTAGGAATATTTCTAACTCCATATTTTACAGTAACATCGGGATTAGAATCAACATCAATTTTTCCACAGATAACACGGCCTTCGTAATCTTCGGAAAGCTCATCCACAACGGGTCCAACCATACGGCAAGGGCCACACCACTCTGCCCAAAGGTCAATTAATACGGGTTTGTCTGCATTTAATACGAGCTCATCAAAGTTTGCGTCGGTAATTTCAATAGTCATAATAGTATGTTATTAAATAAGTTATATAATATATTCGGTTATTTTGATTGGCAAAAATACTAATTATTCTACTATAGTTGATACAATATTTTACATTATTATTCGGTAATCAATGCTGTCCGATAAAAATAGGAAGATGAAATATAATATCTATTTCTTTTGACCTATTAATAGTATGGAAACAGTTAATAAACTCAGTTTGGTATAAGAATCCATTCACAGAAAGTTGATAGAGAGCATAATTTAATGAATACATAAGAATGATTGTTACTAATAGTAATAAGGAAGTACCCAATGGATAGTAGCGGCAGGGATAGTAGCGGCAGCTCGCCAACAAGAAAGCAAATTGCCGGAGTAACCGTTTGGGCGCTATTGGAAGAATAGCCGCCCAACGGTATTACGGAGGCTTTGCTTTGTGTGGCGACTATAGCGTATAGCCCGTCAGTCCGCCCCAATAAAGATTAAGATGAAAAGTTAATGACCGGTTGAAATATTATTGATAAAATATTCTAAAACTTACATATATTTCACTAATTTTAGCAGCTATTTTTTTACGCAGAGGACTTGCAGCCAATGGATATTATTTTTATTTTAAGATAGATTTTATGGAAAGACAATTGCTTGATATTGTGGGAATTTCCACCAGTAATTTGCAGACGAATACTTTTGCTTTGATTTTGGAAGTGAAGGGGACTCATAGGCGAATACCAATTATTATCGGGCCTTATGAAGCTCAGGCTATTGCGGTGGCTATGGAGGGTATTGATTTGTCAAGGCCTTTGACGCATGATTTGATGAAGAATATTATCACCAGCTTTGAATTGACATTAGTGGAGGTTTATATCAACAAATTTAATGAAGGAGTTTTTTATTCAACATTGCTGTTTTTTGATGGCCGGAAGAATGTGAGCATCGATTCAAGGACTTCCGATGCTGTGGCAATGGCTGTACGGTTTAACTGTCCTGTTTATGCTTCTGACAGTGTTATTGAGGCGACGGCAATGGAGGAAGAAGATGCTGAGGAGCTTATTGATACTGACTTGCCGGTGGAGAATGAGGAAATTAGCTTGGCGGATTTAGAACTTTATTTGCAGGAATTAATTGAGCAGGAGAATTACGAAGAAGCTTCGAAAGTAAGAGATGAGATTAAGAAAAGGAAAAATTTAAAATAAAATTATGAGTTTAAAATTAAGATTAATAATAATGAATTTTCTCCAATTTTTTATTTGGGGAGCGTGGTTGATAACAGTTGGTGGCTATTGGTTTCAGAATAGGGGATGGACAGGTACTGATTTTGGGGCGATATTTTCTACTATGGGAATAGCTTCTCTATTTATGCCGGCCATTTCGGGAATTATTGCTGACCGTTGGATTAATGCGGAGAAACTATTGGGTATTTATCAGCTTATTGGTGCGGCAATATTATTTTATCTGCCTCATGTAAATAATCCGGATGCATTTTTCTGGGTGATGTTAATTAATATGATTGTTTATATGCCCACAATATCTCTTTCTATTACTGTGGCTTATAGTGCTTTAAAGAAAGATGGGCAGGATGTTGTTAAGGAATATCCTCCCATAAGGGTTTTTGGTACCATCGGCTTTATTGTGGCCATGTGGACTGTTAGTTTGCTGAAAATAGAAACTTCGGCTTTACAATTTTATGTAGCCTCAGGGGCTTCTCTGCTCTTGGGCCTTTATTCTTTTACCTTGCCTAAATGTGATATTAGTAAAAGTGTTGGAAAGAAAAACATTGTTGATTTGTTAGGACTAAAAGCATTTTCGCTTTTTAAAAATTATAAAATGGCCATGTTCTTTATCTTTTCAATGTTGCTGGGAGCTTCGTTGCAGTTAACGAATGCTTATGGCGATACTTTCTTGCACGATTTTGCCAAAATACCCCTGTATAAGGATTTACTTACTGTAAAATATCCTGCCATTATTATGTCTATATCACAATTTTCAGAGACATTATTTATTTTAGCAATTCCATTCTTTTTAAAGCGTTATGGTATTAAAAAGGTAATGCTAATGAGTATGTTTGCCTGGGTATTTCGTTTTGGCCTCTTCGGCTATGGAAATCCAGCCGATGGATTATGGATGATAATTTTATCAAATATAGTGTATGGTATGGCTTTCGATTTCTTTAATATATCGGGTTCGCTCTATGTGGAGTCGCAAGTAGATTCGAGTATTAGAGCCAGCGCACAGGGTGTATTTATGATGATGACCAATGGTTTTGGTGCTATTTTAGGCAGTTGGAGCAGTGGCGTTATGATCGATACATATTTCAAAAGCGCTTCGGGACAGTTTGACTGGCATGGAATATGGCTTACTTTTGCTGCTTATTCACTGGTGATAGCCGTATTGTTTGCTGTTCTTTTCAAATATAAATATAAGCCCAAAGAGTTGGCCAATATTTCACATTAATAGTAATAGGAGAGATATTGCAACTTTTATTTTAAGCTTGCTAATAGCATTATAATGCTGTGATATGATGATGGTAATACTATATTATTTAACTAATAAGAGAATAATTTCTCTTTATCATGCTGCTGTATATAAACACTAAAATATAAACAGATGAAACAATATTTGGATCTTTTGGATCATGTGATTACCAATGGGGTAAAGAAAGAAGACCGGACAGGCACGGGAACTATAAGTGTATTTGGTTATCAGATGCGTTATGATCTGGCTGAGGGTTTTCCGGTATTGACAACTAAGAGGCTTCATTTAAAATCAATTATCTATGAGCTGCTCTGGTTTTTACAAGGGAATACAAATGTAAAATATCTTCAGGAACATGGAGTAAGAATATGGAATGAGTGGGCTGACGAAGATGGGGAACTGGGACCGATTTATGGTTATCAGTGGCGTTCGTGGCCGGATTATCAAGGAGGCCATATCGATCAAATTTCAAAAGTTATTGATTCCATTAAAAATAATCCTAACTCACGCCGTCATATTGTGAGCGCATGGAATGTGGGTGCTTTGGATGAGATGAACTTACCGCCATGTCATATATTATTTCAGTTTTATGTTGCTGAGGGGAAATTAAGTTGTCAATTGTATCAACGTAGTGCTGATATCTTTCTTGGCGTTCCTTTCAATATTGCTTCCTATGCCATTTTGCTTAAGATGATGGCTCAGGTTACCGGCTTGGAGCCCGGTACATTTGTTCATACATTGGGTGACGCTCATATTTATCTAAATCATATTGAACAAGTTAAGCTTCAGCTAAGTCGTAAACCTTTTCCCTTGCCACAAATGAATATTAATCCGGAGGTGAAGTCAATTTTCGATTTTAAGTATGAAGATTATAAACTGGAGAATTATCAGTCACATCCACATATTAAAGGAGCTATCTCCATTTAAGAAAGGCCAGTCGATATAAATGGTGCTAAGTTTAGCATTAAGAATTATCAAGGATGAATGATAAGTATGTACTAATGATTTCTTTGTGAACCGCATATTTTATTATCTTTGATGAGGCCAATTTTAGAGGATTAACAAATCCCGGAATAAAGAATCAGTTTATTAGTAGTAGAAATAATACATTATATATAATAATAAAGATAATTATGAAACCCATATCCATAATAGTAGCTATTGCTTCCAATAACGCCATTGGAAAGGATAATAATTTGCTTTGGCATATTTCTGATGATTTAAAACGTTTCAAAAAAATCACTTCGGGACATACTGTAGTGATGGGAAAAAACACTTTTTATTCTTTACCGATACGTCCTTTACCCAAGAGGAAGAATATTGTACTTACCGATATTGCCAATGAAAATATCGAAGGTTGCACAATGGCTTATTCCATTGAAGAGGCTATGGAGCTGATGGATGATGACAGGGAGAACTTTATAATGGGAGGAGGCTCTATCTACAAGCAATTTATGCCCTTGGCGAACAAACTATACATTACTCGTGTTCATAAGGATTTTGAGGCGGATACTTTTTTTCCCAATATAGATACCAAGGAGTGGAAACTGGTAGAGAAGCAGGACAATGAGCCTGAAAAGGAGGGGAGTTTCCGTTTTTCTTACGAGATTTATGAGCGATATTAATTGAATAATCATTGTTTTAGAAATTCCTCAGAGCGAAACTGTTATTTGCTGCGCTCATTATATTGTCCGCTAATTTCCACGAATTATGCTAATTTATGCTAATTATTGTTTTCGCTGCGCTCATTATATTGTCCGCTAATTTTCGCTGATTATGCTAATTTACGCTAATTATTGTTTTCGCTACGCTCATTATACTGTCCGCTAATTTTCGCTGATTATGCTAATTTATGCTAATTATTGTTTTCGCTGCGCTCATTATACTGTCCGCTAATTTTCGCTGATTATGCTAATTTATGCTAATTATTGTTTTCGCTGCGCTCATTATATTGTCCGCTAAATTTCGTTGATTATGCTAATTTACGCTAATTATTGTTTTCGCTACGCTCATTATATTGTCCGCTAATTTTCGCTGATTATGCTAATTTATGCTAATTATTGTTTTCGCTACGCTCAAACTATTTGCCATGAATCTACCTATAAATGACGGCAGACAAGTGCACGAATATTTATCTGTGATTATCCGTTGAATCTGTGTCATCTGTGTTCTATTGTTTTCGCTGCGCTCATTATACTGTCCGCTAATTTTCGCTGATTATGCTAATTTAGGCTAATTATTGTTTTCGCTGCGCTCATTATATTGTCCGCTAATTTCCACGAATTATGCTAATTTGTGCTAATTATTGTTTTCGCTACGCTCAAACTTTTAGCCACGAATCTACCTATAAATGACGGCAGACAAGTACACGAATATTTATCTGTGATTATCCGTTGAATCGGTGTCATCGGTGTTCTATTGTTTTCGCTACGCTCATTATATTGTCCGCTAATTTCCACGAATTATGCGAAGACTCTGCTGCATACATCTTTGAACTATTGAAACAGAAAAAATATATTAATCGTTTAGCTTTATTAGTTACTTTTATAGCCTGATAAGCGATAACTATTTACTAATGAAAGAAATGAAAAATTGCTATTCTTCTGGTATAAACTATTTATTTTTTGCAATTAGTATTGCACTGCTTTCTTCATGCTCTTCCCTCAATTCAACACATAATATTGCCGCTAATGTGCATGCTTACGATTACACTTATGCCGAACAAAATCTTCAAGAGAAATCGCATTCCGAAGAACAGCACGATTATTCTCATTATGAAGAAATGGATGTTGGAGATAATCTGCTAAGTGATTTCAATGATAATAATGAGCTTAAAGCGGTAGAGCCGGAAGTTGTTACTCAAGAGATAGCCGAAAAAGGGCAGGGCTTTAAGAATAGTTCTAAAGATACCTTGAAGCCAAAGGAACGGAGTAATTTACCGAGCCTCTTAATATTTAATACGGGAGAGAAACAAAAGGTAATAATTGAAAGTATTAATGATACTGTTGTGAATTTTCGAGAATGGAAAACAGCAACGAATGTTGGCTCACAAGCGGTATCTCTTTCTAGCTTAAAATCGATAACTCTTTTCAATGGGCAAAAGTTACTCTTACCTCAGAGAAAAACTTTAGACTTATTAAAGGAAAAGAAAACCGAAAGATTAGCCGGTGCAAATAAGCGGGTAGATTCGATGGTGATTGGTGCTCTTATTTTTGACGTAATTTCCTTTTTGATAATTCTTGGTGCTTTCTATTCGCTTATGCCTATCTTTTTTGTGGTAAGTTTTTTGTTGGCATTAATAGGTCTGTTAGCTTCCATAAAGGCATTTAGAGAGATGAAGAAATTTCATAATCGTTATAAAAAGCGTGGATTGGCAAAAGCATCTTTTATAGTATCCATTGTTATGATGGGTTCCAGTATTATTT
>WGCS01000244.1 GCA_015493685.1 Bacteroidales bacterium | reverse complement strand
CATTAATAGCTAATCTTGATTCATCCCATATCCGTATTGGTAATGTATTTAGGAATCCAACTATTGGAAAAGATATTAATAGTAATAACAGTAAATACTTAAGGTATGTTTTATAATTAAAAGACTTTCTTTTTATTACTGTCATTATTTATGTTTTAAAGAAATATAAGGTTTGTAATTTATGAAATGTCAGGTGATAATAAATTCCATTGATTTATTAATGCTCAGTGATTTAATAAGTTTAAAATAAAAAACCAAAAATACAATTTTAATGAATGTGGTTTGGTGATTTTTTTTAATAGATGATACAATAAAATTTTATGGAGGAGTCTATTGTGCAATTTATGCGGCAGATGATGGTTGAAATGAATTAGACCAAACGGAGCTAAGTCCAAGTGATATAGAAAAAATTAGAAAAACAATAAACCCTAAAGTGACTAAGAATTTGATGGATGTATTCTGATAAGCTTTTTAATGATAGTATGATATTACTTGCGCAGTATTGAGCGAAAAGCGTTGTAAATCAGTTGATTATAATTAGTACAAAAACTGTAGCTTATTAACAGTAATCTGTTTACTAATCTGTTTGAATAGTTGATGTGAGTTGATAAAATCAGTCTATTTTTAACAATTGAAAATAAATACAATAAATTAATAACATTAAAAAACAAAAAATTATGAAAATTACATGGAAGAGTTTATTTATCCTTATGATTATGGGAGTTGTTACAATGTCAGCATGCAAGAAAAAAGATGATACCGGTGATAAGCCCAGTGACAGCACCAGCAGCAAAATTACATTGAAAATTGATGGAGCTAATGAAATAGATTATACAACGGTTAATGGGCTTGTATTGGGTGATAAACTTATTATAGGAGCAAATAAGGATAATACTGATATCCAAATTATTGTGAGCTCAACTATTGCTGCCGGGACTTATACTTCTGCTGCCGATATTGGTCTTAGTCATGGTGTGGATTCTAAAGCTATATTTACTTCAGGAACCAATATGACTTCATTGAATTTTGTAGTAAGTAAGCACGATAAATCGGCGAAGCTTATCACCGGCACTTTCTCTATACATTATAACGATAATACGAATTCTTCTACGCATATTGCCGATGGAACCTTTAATGTATATTATAAGTAAAGGCGTTTAAGCAGGTATTTCTGCAAGTAGTTGAGTGAAAAAAACTTTGATTTATAAGACAATCAAAGTTTTTTTTTGTTCGTTTTTGGCCAAGGCTTATCTATCGGACAATAGTGATTGGTTAAAATTTTTCAGATAAAAGAAAAGGGAAACGAGTTTTTGATTTTAGAGGAGGAGTACAGCTATGTTGTTTTTTAAATTCAGGTGTTTAGTATTAAGTTTCAAAAAAATAGATCACCCTGCGGCAGGGATAGAAGCGGCAGCTCGCCTTATACTGCGGGCTGTATGGCAGCCCGCAGTATAAGGCGACTATAGCGGATAGCCCGTTCGTCCGCCCAAAGAAAAAGAAAAGAAAAAAAAGAGTATTGATTTGGATTATTTGATGCGCACTGTCTTTAAATATTCTACCTTTGTGTTTTTAATATTAAAAGGAAGTATTAATGCGTGAAAGTGTTGATTTTTTGGTTGTTGGCTCGGGTATTGCGGGCTTGACTTATGCGCTCAAAGTAGCGGAATATGGTAAGGTAATGGTGGTTTCAAAAGCGTTGGCAGATGAGACTTCCACAAAATATGCTCAGGGAGGTATTGCTACGGTGATGCATTCGCCCGATTCGTATACGAAGCATATTGAGGATACTTTGGTGGCAGGAGCAGGATTATGTGATAGGGAAGTGGTAGAGATGGTGGTGAGTGAGGGGCATGCCAGAGTGGATGAGTTGATTGCTTGGGGAACTGATTTCGATAAGGATGATAGTGGCTCTTATGCCTTGGGGCGAGAGGGTGGACACTCGATGAATCGGATTCTGCACCATAAAGATGCTACGGGTAAAGAGATAATTAGGGCTTTGTTGTTGCGAGCCAAGCGGCATAGAAATATCGAACTTATAGAGGGATATTTTGCCATTGATATTATCACTCAGCATCACCTTGGCAATATTGTAAGGCGTAATGATAATAATATATATTGCTATGGAGCTTATGTGATGAATCCCAAGACGGGAGATATAGATACTATTTTGGCTAAAATAACCATGTTGGCCACGGGAGGGAGTGGCAATACATATCGTACTACTACCAATCCGGTGGTGGCTACCGGGGATGGAATAGCCATGGCTTATAGGGCCAAAGCGCAGGTTGCCAATATGGAGTTTATTCAATTTCACCCGACGAGTTTATATAATCCGGGGGAGAAACCTTCGTTTTTGATAACAGAGGCTTTGCGTGGTTTTGGTGGAATATTGCGCAATAATGCGGGGGAGAGTTTTATGGCTCGTTATGACGAGCGTAAGGAACTTGCGCCGCGTGATATTGTTACGCGAGCCATCGATACGGAGATGAAGCTGGAAGGTAAGAGCCATTTGTTTTTGGATTGTACTCATCTTGATTCCAATGAATTGATACGTGAATTTCCCGGAATTTATGCCAAGTGTTTGAGTATTGGTATTGATATTCGTAAGGAATGGATACCGGTGGTGCCGGCGGCACATTATACTTGTGGGGGAATAGAAGTGAATAAAAATGGAGAGAGTACCATTCATAATTTATATGCTTCGGGAGAATGCTCTTCAACGGGTTTGCATGGAGCAAATCGACTGGCATCAAACTCATTATTGGAAGCCTTGGTATATTCGCACCATGCGGCACAGGATTCCATAGCCCGTTTCGAAAATATTACTTTTTGTGAGGATATTCCTGACTGGGATGATGAGGGTTTGGTATTAAACGAAGAGATGATACTTATTACTCAAACTCAACGTGAATTACAAAATATTATGAGTTCGTACGTAAGCATTGTGCGCTCAGATTTGCGATTGCAGCGTGCTTTGGATCGTTTGCAGTTGATTTATCGAGAGACAGAGGAATTGTATAATAAGTCAATACTTAATAAGGACTTATGTGTTTTGCGAAACCTAATTAATGTTTCGTATCTGATTGTAAAAATGGCTCAGCAAAGAAAAGAGAGTGTGGGGCTTCATTATTCCACTGATTTTCCGCCTAAAAAAGTTTTATAGAGGACTAGGAAAACAATGCTAAACGATGGTTGTTACTTCCTTTTTATTTTATAGAAAAGATAAATCACAGTATATTAAAGTCTTAAAGATAATTGTTGAGGTATAAATTTTTTTTTATTAAATGATTGTTATATGCCAAAGATAGCTAAATTTGCACACTTTTTATTGCGAGTTTTTACGAGGCTCTAGCGGTTCTGACAGTAAATGTCGGGCAATAAACTAGGAACCTTATTTCTTCTGCTTAATGGCAGAATTATTAGATTAATATTTTTTTTAAAATGAACAAGTTAATAGGTTCTTTTTTGGCTTTTAAAGCCAAGCATTTAAGTGATTCTCAGTTTTTAGCAATTTTGAGTGTTTTTATTGGATTGGCAGGCGGATTTTCGGCTGTTATCATTAAGAATGTAGTACATGTAATTCAATATCTTATTAAGTCGGATACTTTTGCTGCCTATAATCACTATATTTATTTTGTACTGCCACTGATAGGTATATCATTGGCAATGATTTTTATTAAATATATCCTCAAGCAGCCCGTAGGTCACGGTATTCCCAGTGTGTTATATGCCATTGCAGAAACCCGTGGTTTTATTAAGAAGCACAATATGTATAGCTCCATTCTTACGAGTGCTTTAACGGTAGGTTTTGGTGGTTCGGTAGGATTGGAGGGGCCGACAGTGGCCACAGGAGCAGCCTATGGTTCGACCATTAGTCACGCTTTTAAGCTACCGTATAAGCAGGTGATTTTGTTGTTGGGGGCGGCATCAGCAGCTTCAATGTCGGCAATCTTTAAAGCGCCACTTACAGGGGTCGTTTTTGCCATGGAGGTGATAATGATTGATTTAACAGTAACCTCTGTTACTCCTTTAATTATCGCTTCGGTAACAGCAATATTAACGTCCTATTTCTTTCTAGGTTCAGAAGTGCTTTACCATTTTGAGTTGAAAGAGATGTATCGAATGGCTGATTTGCCTTATTTTGTTCTTCTTGGAATACTTACCGGTTTGTTGTCGGTATATTTCACTAAAGTATATATTTATATTCATAAAGTTTTCTCGGGCTTTAATAATTGGGTTGTAAGTCTATTTGTCGGAGGTACTATTATTGGGGTGCTGATATTCTTTTTTCCTGCACTCTATGGTGAGGGTTTTGAGGTGATTAATGAAACTCTACAGGGAAATCCGGATATGATATTTTCATCAAGTATTTTCAGTTCTTTTGGTGATAATATCTATTTGATTTTAGGAATTATGCTTGCTGTGGTCTTGTTTAAGGCTTTTGCAACCAGCATTACCTTTGCTGCCGGTGGAGTAGGAGGTATTTTTGCTCCTACTTTGTTTAATGGTTCCATATTGGGATTATTATTTGCCATGGTTATGGCAAAGTTTGGTGTTGATTTGCCCTATTCAAATTTCGCCTTAACAGGAATGTCGGGGGCCATTGCCGGGGTATTGCAAGCTCCCTTAACAGCTGTTTTCCTTATTGCTGAGATATCAGGAGGATACTCCTTGCTGATTCCTCTGATGATAGTGTCTTTGACTTCTTATCTTACTTCCAGAATATTTATCACTAACTCAGTATATACTCATCAGCTGGCTGAGCGAGGACAGCTATTAACTCATCATACTGATAATAATATATTGAAAATGATGAATATAGATAATTTGGTGGAGAAGAACTTTACTCCTGTTCACTTGGGCCAATCACTGGGCGAGCTGGTGGAAGTAATTCAAAATTCAAATAGAAATATCTTTCCTGTTATTGATGATGGTGGTAAATTTGTGGGGATGATATTACTCCCTGACGTGAGAAAGATTATTTTTAAGCCGCAGTATTATAAAACTAAGAAGGTTGATGAATTTATGACAATTCCAGCACTGACTATCTCTCCCCAAGAGAATATGAATAGCATTGCAAGTAAGTTACATAAGACTAGTTATTATAATATTCCGGTGGTGGATGATGATGGGAAATATATAGGCTTTGTAAGTAGGGCAAATGTGTTTTCCGAGTATCGAAAGTTGCTTAAGGAATTCAGTATCGATTAGCTATCTGCCGGAAGAAAATTCCAGAGTTAAAGTAGAATTTCGGGTCAACAAATAAACTAAAATATCTGTTCGCTAGTTTATGTTTTAACTTTTCAAAAACGTAAATAAAATTCACGTTTTTTTCTGTTTACGAAATTAGCTTAAATTCAGACATAATCAAAGATACAGTCTTTTTTATATCGGAGTAAGCACCCTCAATAATTGATGTTTGCTCAGGGTTTGAAATAT
>WGCS01000243.1 GCA_015493685.1 Bacteroidales bacterium | reverse complement strand
TTTATGAATAAGCAATTTAGTGAGTGTAAAAATGCATTTCTTTAACATAGCGATAGACTCTTTCAGGGAGGAGGTACCTAACATCTTTTCCTTCACGAATATTGCGTCGAATAAAGGAAGAGCTTATTTCCAGTTTGGGGACGTCAGTAATGATTTTAATGGAAGGATGATCATGAAATTTAGATTGATTAATGCCGGGCCTAGGATATACATAAATGGAATAGTTATCTAAAACAAATTGATGATTCTTCCATTTATCAAGATGAACGATATTATCTTCACCCATAATTAGCGCAAACTCTTTCATGGGATATTTTTCTTCTAAGAAGCTTAGCGTATGACTTGTATAGGAAGGTTGTGTTAATCCGAATTCAATATTAGAGGCCCAGAGTTTAGAGTTGTCTTCAACGGCATAATTGACAAGAGCATAGCGATGGTGATCGGCCAAAAGACTGGCTTTCTTTTTGAAAGGACTATGGGGAGAGATTACAAACCATATTTCATCCAAATCGGTATGTTCCACCAGATGATTCGCTATAATAAGGTGTCCAACATGGATGGGATTGAAAGATCCAAAAAATAATCCCGTCTTTTTACTACTTAAGGTGGCCATTAATTTAATAATTTGTCAAGTTCGTAATCAATATTGATGTGTTTGTTTTTACATATTGTTTTTAACCCGGTGCTTGCATTCTCCAAGTTTAAATTGAATGACTTAAGTTGAGATTTCCACAAATCAGCAGCTTTCATTTTTAATTGATAATCACTAATGATAAATTGGTGTGAGTCATAAGCCATTAAAAAATTAGATACAGTATCAAATAAATCTTTATCGGAAAGTTTAAACTTATCCAAAAGGATTTGTCGATTGGTATCTTCTGTTGCTTCAAATTCTTGGGGTAAACTAAGAGCACAAATTTTTCTTAGTAATATTATTATATCCTCTTCGCTACTATTCATACGACAAAAATAGGGAAATCTTTGCTTTGAAAATTGGAATATATATCTTTATTATTGGGAAGATAAAAAAATGAATTCAGAAATTTTATCTATAAAAATATTTTTGATAAAATCTCTGAATTCATTATAATACCCCTTCCTTTTCCTAATTACAGATAGGGTTTTAGTATAGTTATTAATTGTTGAGCATTAATAACTCCGGCTTGACGAAAGACTTGCTTGCCTTGTTTAAAGATCATTATAGTAGGCACACTCGATATTCCCCATTGGCGTGCAATGCTTTGATTTTTGTCCACATCAACTTTAAGAATTCTAAGTTTATCACCCAGCTGTTGCGAAACTTGCTTAAGAATAGGGGGCATCATTTTACAAGGTTGGCACCATTCTGCACTAAAGTCGATCAGCACCGGCTTGTCTCCATTTATTATATCTCGAAATTTGCTCATAATAGTATGATTTATTTTATTGTTCAATAATTTAGTTAAAACTACATACTCATAATTCTTGCCAAAGGTAATATACATGACAAAAGTTCATATTTTATATCCTTTTGTTTTTTAGATGCCGCCTATAAATTCAGAATATTTTTGAGTTTGTACGAATTTCAATAATATTGAATAGTATTGCTATGGAAATAGAATAGTAAGGAGAATACAGCAAAGGATGGATTTATAAGAATAATTTTCATGGAGTTGTATGATTAAGTTATTGAGTATGTCGTTATTAGTGGTTTTTTGCGACAATATCTCTTTGGAGGAGTTAAAGATAAACTAAGGAGTAGTCGGGAATATTCGTTGTCTTATAATGAAATTAAAAAAACCTCCATATTCTGTATTAATATTATTACTTTTGTGCATTATACAAATTGGCCCATTATGAAGAAGATAGTAATTTTAATAGTTTTATTTTTTGTGTTTTCCGGCCTTGAAGCTAAGAACAGGGAAAAACGTCATTTTAGTGAATTTCATTCGGTCTATTTCTTTGGAAATATACATGTTGAATTAGTACAGTCAGATTCAAATTATGCGATATTATCATCCGATGAAGTCCTTGATTTAGGGAGTGTTACCACAGAATTGAAGAAAGGCAGGTTATTTATTCGTAATACAGGTATTGGGGATGCAAAAAACTTAAAGCTTATTTTGTATTATAAAAATCTTGACGAAATTATAGCCAAAGCAGGAGTAGAGTTGGAGTCGAAAGAAGTTTTTAATGCGGAAGATTTTAATCTGCGATTGAGTAAAGGAGCGGAGGCCCATATTAAAGTAAAAAATAAGCGTCTTAAGGCTATTGTGATACAAGGGTCTGGCTTATATATATCGGGATATGCACATAATGTAGAAGTAAGTACCAATACCGGTGGGATATTTCATGGCTTTAATTTAAAGGTGAAAGAGGCAAAGTTGCGTTCTGTTGCAGGAGGTAAGATTGATATACTTATGGACGGTAAAATGGAAGCTAGTGCCAATACGGGGGGGATGATATATTATAAAGGAGAGGCAAAAATTGTATCTCAAAAAGTCTCCACCGGTGGAATAATAGAAAAACAGAAATAATCAATATGAAGAAAAAATATATTCTTTCTTTCGATCAGGGGACTTCAAGTTCCAGAGCAATAATTTTTGATAATAAAGCGAATATTATTGCCAAGGAGCAATTATCATTTAGCCAGTTTTATCCACGAAAAAATTGGGTAGAGCAAGATCCATGGGAGATTTATAACACTCAGATTAAAGCGGCTAAAGATTTACTCAATGGTTCGAAGATATCTCTTGAAGATATTGAGGGTTTGGGACTTACAAATCAGCGGGAAACGACTATTATTTGGGATAGAGAAACGGGAGAGCCTATATATCCTGCCATTGTGTGGCAAGACAAACGTACAGAGAAAAGATGTTTGAAGATAAGGGCCAAGAAGATTGATATGATAAGAAAGAAAACCGGTTTGGTGGTAGATTCATATTTCTCTGCAACAAAGATACAGTGGATTCTGGATCATGTGAAAGGGGCAAGGGAGAGAGCCATCAATGGAGAGTTGGCTTTTGGAACGGTAGATACATGGCTGGTGTGGAATCTTAGTGCAAAAAGAAAACATATTACCGATTTCAGTAATGCTTCACGCACTTTACTTTTTAATATAAATACGTTGGACTGGGATGAGGAACTACTGGAGTTTTTTAATATTCCGAGAGCATTGCTTCCCAATCTGGTAGATAGTAGTGGAATATTGGCAGAGGTAGATGAAAGTGTATTTGGGAAAACGATAACAATAGGTTCTATTCTTGGAGATCAGCAAGCAGCTCTTTTTGGACAAACATGCTTTCAGAAAGGAATGCTTAAATCTACTTTTGGAACCGGTAGTTTTATGTTGATGAATACAGGAAAGAAGCCCCGTTTTTCGGATAATGGTTTGCTTACAACTGTGGCATGGAGTATCAATGGCGAAGTAAAATATGCTTTGGAGGGCAATATATTTATTGCCGGTGCTGCAATTAAGTGGCTCCGTGATAATCTTCAGATAATCGATTCCTCAGATGAGAGTGAATATTTGGCCTATTCAGTAAAAGATTCCGGAGGGGTAACAGTAATTCCTGCATTGGCAGGTTTGGGAGCTCCATACTGGAACAATGATGTTCAGGGTGCAATATTGGGACTTACATTGGGGACAAAGCGAGCTCACATTGTGAGGGCTACCCTTGAGTCATTGGCCTATAGAACACTCGATATGCTTCGGCTTATTGAGGACGAATCAGGAATAAAAGTGAAACGCTTAGCTGTGGATGGTGGAGCTTCTGCTAATAATTTTTTAATGCAATTTCTTTCCGATATTATCCGTATCGGTGTAGATAGGCCCAAAATAGTGGAAACAACTTCATTGGGAGCAGCTTATATGGCAGGCTTAGCTGTGGGGTTTTGGACAATGGACGAAATACTTGCAAACCATGCTGTAAACAAGCGTTTTACAACTCAAATGGAAGAAGATACAGCAGCATCCTTATATCAGGAATGGAGTAGAATTGTGGACCATGTTATTAAAGGAAGTAAATTATAATATTTTGGTAAATGACTTTAAGTCAATATTTTAACAGAAGAAGTTTTTCTCTAATGGCAAGTCTTAAATGGTTTGCTTTGGTTGCAATGGCCTTTAGTATTATCTTTTTCTTTTCCGGAATATTAGATGTTATATTGATTTCTATAAGTCAGAATGTTGAGGATGTCAATTATTTAACCCTTGCAAAGAGTTTGGGATTAGAAATTTTACTGTCTTTCTCTTTGGCGGGTTTATGGCTGCTGCCTTTTATGGTAATAGCCTTTTTCAGTAGGATTACTGCAAAGCTAATTAGCCTTTTCATTTTTACGTTAAGCTTGTTGTTGAATGTGTTGTTGATATACTATTACTATAAAACCTCAGTTCCCTTGGATCAGGTGATATTCATGTATAGTTATAAGTCCATTATTTCAGTTATTAATATCTCAGGTGGGATTAGCTTTTTGGGTATAGCATCAGTTGTATTTGTTATATTCCTCTTTTTAGCTCTTGTATATTTATTGATAAGCAAAGTACAATTATCGCGTATCTCGGCTCTAATTTTCGGGTTGATATTAATCGCCAGTGCCGCAACTACCAATGTGTATATTGTGAGTCCCAATGCTTTTAAATCGGAGCAACAATATTATAATAATGCAAATAAATTAATTTATTTTGTTAAAGCGGTTCTTCATTATCGAGCTGATTATAACGAGACAGACATTACTAATATTAGGGCGTTAAATGCAAAATGGCAACAAAAGGAAGTTACGCCAAAAACCTATGTAAATACCATTTATCCCTTCTTGTATATTGATGATAATTCAAGTACTCTGGCTCCATTTTTTAATGCTTTACCCAAGGGAGAAAAACCTGATGTTGTGTTTGTTGTGGTGGAAAGTCTGAGTAATACCTTGTCGGGAAAATATTCACCAAATCATAGCTTTACCCCTTTCTTTGACTCTTTGGCAGAGCAGAGTTTGTATTGGCATAATGCATTAAGTTCATCGGAACGTACCTTTGGAGTATTACCTACAGTATTAGCTTCTCTACCTCCAGGCAAAACCGGTTTTATGGCGTATTATAAGCACTATCCTCACTTTTATTCTTTGCCATTAATGCTTAAGGCTAATGGATATCGAACGCAAATGTTTTATGGTGGGTGGATAGGTTTTACTCACATGGATTCATTTGTTCATACTTGTGGTATTGATTCGATATACAATAATTTTGTTGGCTATAAAAAAATGCCACCGGTGAAAGACGATTTTACATGGGGATATGGTGATGATGTTTTGTTTAGGGCTTCATTTCCTTATGTTGATAATAAGAAGCCTTATTTTAGTTTATACCTAACATTAAGTACCCATTCACCATTCTCTGTTAATAATCAACAGCAATATATTGATAAGGTAGATGAAGCTCTTTCTGATATTAAGGAGGGAACTTATCCCTATAAATATACGCTTACCCATAAAAAACAACTTTCAACTTTTTTTATGTTTGATAATGAGTTACGAAACTTTTTTAGGGAATATAAAAAAAGACCTGAGTATAATAAAACAATTTTTGTTATTACCGGAGATCATAAATCAGCTTTATTTTATGCAACCAATAACTTAGATAAATATCATGTGCCACTGGTAATATTTAGTCCATTATTGAAAAAAGCACAAGAATTTAAGGGAGTAGTTAGTCATTTTGATATTATGCCTTCAATGGTGAACTTATTAGAGGAAAAATATGGTTTAAAGGGATCATTATATAATGAAGCTTTAGGACATGAGCTAGATACGTCCACTGTATTTCATTCCACACAGCGCTTGTTTTTTATGCGAAATAATAGAAATGTAGATGAATATTTATATAATGATATTGTAGTTGCCGGCAATAGGTTGTACCGTTTACACGATTCTATTAAGATGGAGCCTATTGATAATGAGCAGATTAAGAATAAGATGCAGAAAGAAATAAAAGAGTATATGCATTTGCAAAAGAGGGCTGTCAAGAGTAATACTTTATTCCTTCCTCAAAAGGAAACTGGATTTTTAAAGAAAAGAAAGTAAAAAATGCTATACTATTTTAATGGCATTAAGCATCAGGATTTTCTTTTTTAAATTCTATCCAATATTTATCTAATGTGGTTTTCATATCCTTACGTAGCATAAGAATTCCAAATAGGTTAGGGAGAGTCATGAAGGCGATGGCAATACCTGAGAATGTCCAGATGATGGTAGTATCGGTAAAGGAGGCTACAAAAAAACCAATAACATAGATAGCCCGATACCAAATTACATACTTGACTCCAAACAAATAAGTTACGGCTCTTCCTCCATAATACGACCAAGCAATAGAGGTAGAGAATGCAAAAAGTAATAATCCAATGGTGATAATATATTCTCCATAATGTCCAAAATAGCTTCTCTTAAAAGCAGCAATAGTTAGAGGGGCACTACTTAATAAACTCTTTCCCCTGATTTTACAACTTCTATCCTGAAAGTCCCCTTTTTTTATCGGAATAATCCCATTAAATAACTTACCTTCTTTTTTGACCACCACATTTTCAGCAATAGATCGTGAGTGAAGTATTGTTAGTTTATTTTGAATAATTCCATTGATAACTTTTAAACTGCCTGTAAATAGAGGAAGTTTTTGTTGATTAGTAGAATAAAGGTGAAGTGTTTTAGCGTCTTCTTTATTATCGGAATGATAAACTTTAGAGAGCACTTTCATACTTGCATATTGAAATTCATTTTCATGTTTCTCATTCCAAACACCTGAAGAAACCAACGCCAAACCTGTTAATGAGCAAATAATAATAGTGTCGATAAATGGTTCTAAAATAGCGACCATGCCCTCAGAAATAGGCTCATGAGCTTTTGCAGCGGCATGGGCAATGGGAGCGGATCCCTGACCTGCTTCATTGGAAAATAGACCTCTGTTGACACCTCTATTAAAAGCAAAGGCAAAGCTGGCTCCCAGGAAGCCTCCTGTGGCAGCTGAACCATTGACTACTCCTCCAAAAATAGCCTCAATGGAAGGAATAATATTTTGCCAATTAAAAATTATAACACCAAGAACACCAATGAGATAAATAAGTGCCATGCCGGGAACTAATTTGTCGGTAACTTTTACAATACGATTTATTCCCCCAATAATAACAAAACCTAAGATAATGGCCAATACAAGTCCTGTAATCCAATGTTCTATACCAAAAGTACTATATACCGAATTGCTAATGCTATTGATTTGAGGCATATTTCCGGTGCCAAAAGAGGATAATATTGTTGCTGCAGCAAATATTGCTGCCAACCATTTCATATTAAGCTTATTCTTCATATAATACATTGGACCACCTGAGATAGAACCATCGGCAGCGGTTTCTCTGTATTTGTGTGATAGACTAACTTCAACAAACTTAGTTGTCATTCCTAAAAAAGCAGTTACTATCATCCAAAAAAGGGCAGAAGGGCCACCAAGGTGGATAGCTAAAGCTACGCCGGCAATATTTCCGGTACCTACTGTGCCCGATAGGGCGGTGGCTAAGGCTTGAAAGTGAGTAGCATCACCTTTATCGCTGGCCTTGTCATATTTACCTGATAAAATACGTATGGCATGTCGAAAATATCGGATTTGTGGAAATTTAAGATAGAGTGTAAAAAACAAACCTGTTCCAAGAAGGATAAAAACAAACCATGAGGCCCCTCCAATATAGGAGTCTATGGCTTCAAGTATTTCGTTAATATTTTGCATAAAAATAATTTAAAAAAATAATAGTGAATTTATCGTTGGGAACATTTAATACATCTACGATTTTCAGGGACGATAATGATACGACCCATGGGAATAGTATCACCACAGACCAAGCATTTGCCAAAATCATCTCTATGAAGGTTCTCTAAAACTGCATTTAAACCGTCATATTGAATAAGCTTTTTGTTTAATGCAGCCTCATTAATGCTTCTATTATTAATTGCATCCATGCGACTTACCCTTCCAATGGCACAGTCGGGTGCAATAGGTTTTGAGAGCTCTTTTAATTCTATTATTTGCTCTTCAAGGCGCAGCAATCGCTTTTGTACTTCTACTTGTAATCTTAATTTTTCCTCTGCATTCATAGGCTGGCGAAGATAAAAAAAATAGCCTCTGTCTCGCAATCATATTTGTAATGCTTTGAGAAAAAGAGGCTCATACATACTTTAAAGGCCGGCCACATCTTGCAATTTTTCTATTTCCATTAATTCATTATATTCTTTATCAGTATAGTGGCGTATCTTGATATTTAAATAGGCAAAGAATATTGACATTAGTGGGCTTATAAGGTTGAAGAAAGCATAAGGTAAATAGGATAATGTTGCCACACCAAGCACTGATGAGTTAACGGCACCACCTGTATTCCAGGGTACTAATACCGATGTTACTGTGCCGCCGTCTTCTAAGGATCTACTTAATAACTCCGGTTTTAATTTTCTTCTACGATAAATATCAGCATACATCCGCCCCGGTACAACAATTGAAATATATTGTTCCGAAGCAGTAATATTCATAAAAATAGAACTAGCAACCGTTGTTGCCACCAAACTGCCTGTAGATTTAGCATATTTAATAAAAAAATCAGCTATCCGAAGCAAAAGTCCGGCAGATTCCATGGCGCCACTAAAAGTCATTGCAGTAATAATAAGCCAAATAGTATTAAGCATCCCTGCCATTCCTCCTGTGGATAAGAGTTTGTCGATTTTAATATTGCCGGTGGCAACTTCAGAAGCACCAAACCACGCTTGCGAGATAACAACATAGGCCTGTTTATAAAAGGGAATGGACTCACTTAATTGTTTTGGATTACCATGGGCTATTATTGTTGGGTATAGTTGAGTGATAATAGTTGGTTGAAATATTATTACGGCAATACTACCTGCCAAAGTGCCAATAAATAAAGAAGTTAGCGGTGGTGTTTTTTTTATAATTACATAGATTAATATAGCAGGGACAAGGAGCAGCCATGGACTTATTGTAAAGCTTGATTCGATGGCATTTTTCATATCTATTACTCCTGTTGGTGTGGCTGAACCCTTGTGCATAAATCCTAACACAAGAAATATTATTAATGTAATAAGCATGGTTGGAGTGGTGGTATAAAGCATATATCTGATATGGGTAAAAATATCAGTTCCGGCCATAGCAGAAGCCAAATTAGTGGTATCGGATAGGGGAGACATTTTGTCGCCAAAATAGGCGCCGGAGATAATTGCCCCTGCTACCATTCCCGATGAAAAGCCAAGGGCTACACCTATTCCCATAAGGGCTACACCAATAGTCGCAATAGTGGACCATGAACTTCCTGTGGAAAGCGATACTATAGCGCTAATAATGACAGTAGCAAAAAGAAAATAATCGGGACTTAACAAATCTAAACCGTAGATTACCAGAGTGGGGACTACACCACTAATCATCCATGTTCCCGATAATGCTCCAATTAGTAATAGAATTAGAATAGAGGGCATGGCATCACTAATATTATTTACAATAAATTTGCTTATTCGTTGGTATGGAACATTTAATCTAAAGGCAATAATGGCAGCAAAAGCTGCAGCAAAAGTTAAAGCCAGTTGGTTGGCGCCCCCAATAGAATCGTCGTGCCAGATGCTAATATTTATTGATAGCAAGCCAATAAGCACAATGATTGGAGCAAATGATTGGAGCAAATTTGCTTTTTTTATTTCTTTTACTTTTGAGGTGTTACTCATTGGTTTATTATGTTTTAACTTTTCAAAAACGTAAATAAAATTCACGTTTTTTTCTGTTTACGAAATTAGCTTAAATTCAGACATAATCAAAGATACAGTCTTTTTTATATCGGAGTAAGCACCCTCAATAATTGATGTTTGCTCAGGGTTTGAAATAT
>WGCS01000242.1 GCA_015493685.1 Bacteroidales bacterium | reverse complement strand
CAATTCACAACGTGGCTGACTTGTCTGCTATAACCGGGCTGACTATTCTCAACAAAGCAAAGATATCCTGTGGGCCGGGATAAACAAAATGTACCTGAGGAACGAAGGTTATGAGCTCCAAAATAAATACACAATTTGTGAATAAAGCAATTCACAACGTGGCTGACTTGTCTGCTATCACCGAGCTGACTATTCTCAACAAAGCAAAGATATCCCGATGGGTCGGGATAAACAAAATGTACCTGAGGAACGAAGGTCATGAACTCCAGAATAAATAAACAATTTGTGAATAAAGCAATTCACAACCAATAAGGTAACTAAAAAAATAAGGCTATCTACGTGTCAGGAGGATTTGCAATCCAACGCCGCCAGATAACCTTATTGCGAACTACAAAAATAATACAAAAAACAATATCTATCCAGTAACTTGCATTCCTATTTAAAACAATGATAGCCCCCCGATGGGTCGGGAAAAGCAATTCAATGATTCACAAAAAAACTTCTACTTCACTTATTTCTTATCCTTTTTCCAGCCTTGCTTTTCAAGAATAAGAAAATCATTTTTCTCTACCGGTGTCATTATCCGCTCAGTATATTTCAACTTAAGTTCCAAATCAGAAACCACCTCTTCCACCGAGCTAATTAATTCTTCCCTAATGGGAATATTGGGAAAAGGCCACACAAACTCCAAAGTAACTATATCACCATCCAAATCAATATCATTTATTATTCCCAATTCCGTCAGAGAATAATTAATAAAAGGATGAGGTACTTTTGTTATCAAAGGGGCTAAATCAAATATTGTCTTCATAACTACGCTATATTAAATCCATGTTTTACCTATATTTATTCCTATATATGGCTCAGGCACTCTATTAATAAGTACTATTATTGGCTGATTACAGCACCTAATAAATATCAATTAATAAGCTGCAATATTACAAAAAAATTATTTCCCATTTTATTTGTTTTATGAACTTATGTTCATTAAATTTGTCGTCATAATAATTTTAAAAACCAGTATCACTATGGAAGGAAAAGGATTAGGTCGCGGACAAGGACACGGAAAAAACAAGGGAGGCAGTTTCGGCATTGGAGGCTACTGCATTTGTGCCAAGTGTGGTACAAAAATCCCTCATCAACAAGGCATTAAGTGCACTACCTTGAAATGTCCAAAATGCGGACACACAATGATTCGCGAGGAACTATTAAATTCAAAACGATGAAAATAGCCATTGCAAGTGGGAAAGGAGGAACAGGAAAGACTACCTTATCGACAAATTTGGCCTCTTATTTAGCAGAAACCAATAAAGTAGTACTCACCGATTTGGATGTTGAAGAGCCCAACTCCGGATTATTTCTTAAATCAGAATTAATATATTCCGAGGACAAGTACAAAATGATTCCCCAGTGGAAAGAGAGCGATTGTACTCTCTGTGGTATTTGTCAGGAAGCATGTAACTATCATGCAGTAATTCAAATAATGGATTCCATAATGGTTTTTCCTGAACTTTGTCATTCCTGTTATGCCTGTTCTGAACTTTGCCCTACCAATGCATTGCCAATGATACCTAAAAAAATGGGAGAACTTAAGCACTATAAAACTGAGCAATTTCATTTTGTGGAAGCCCGATTAAGTATTGGGGAAGAACAAGCTGTTCCTTTAATAAAACAAACCTTAAAATATATCGACAGCAACTATGGTAACGACTATTTAAAAATATACGATTCTCCTCCAGGCACCTCTTGTCCGGTAATAGAAGCTACCAAAGAAGCTGATTTTGTGATTTTAATTACCGAGCCGACACCCTTTGGCCTTAATGATGTAATTCTTGCCATTGAAACAATGCAAGAGTTACACAAAGATTTTGGCATAGTAATTAACCGCTACGGCATAGGAAATAATGATATTGTAAACTATTGCCATAACAATAATATTCCCATATTAGCAAAGATCCCAAACGATAAAGAAATTGCTATTCTCTACTCAAAAGGAGAATTATTGTATAATAGCATACCGGCAGTAAAAGCAGAATTGGAAAAAATAGCACAATATATCTCTGCATTAAGCGCAAACTATTTACCAACACAAATTCCTAAAAACAACTAAGCATAGCATGAAAGAGATTGTAGTAATATCAGGAAAGGGCGGAACGGGAAAGACCTCAATTACAGCTTCATTGGCTGTTTTGGGAGGCAAAGAAGTTGTTGTAGCCGACTGTGATGTAGATGCCGCAGATATGCATATTTTGTTACAACCGGAAAATCTAAAATCCGAAGATTTTTATAGCGGAGAATTAGCCGTACTGGATCAGAATCTCTGCACTCAATGTGGTAACTGCTTTGATGTCTGTCGTTTTGATGCCATTAGCGTAAATAATGGAATACATCAAGTGGTGGATTTATCATGCGAAGGATGTGGATACTGTGCGCGTGTTTGCCCTGTGGATGCCATCAAGAACATACCACTAAATGTGGGCAAATGGCATATTGCCAACACTCGTTTTAAACAACCAATGGTGCATGCCAAGCTGGGAATAGGCGCTGATAATTCAGGGAAATTAGTTGCTCACGTAAAAAATATTGCCAAAGAAATTGCTGATCAGTACAACAGAAAATACGTATTAGTAGATGGCTCACCCGGTGTTGGATGTCCTGTGGTTTCTTCACTATCGGGAGCTCATTTCGTTATATTAGTAACCGAGCCAACCGTATCGGGATTGCACGACCTAAAACGCGTGTATGAACTTGTTGCCAAATTTAACTTACGCGCAGGATGTATTATCAATAAATCAGATTTGAATACGTCAAAATCCAAAGAGATAATGCAGTTTTTTAAACATAAAAACATTATTCATTTGGCCGACTTACCCTATGACGAAGCCTTTACGCACGCAATGACAAACTGCAAAACCATAGTCGAGGAGGACGACTCAGCAATAAAAACTATTCTTGAGCAAGTATGGGAGCGAGTAAAGACCGAAGTAAGAAACAAGAACTAACTATTTTTAATAACATAATAAATACTTATACAATGAAAATTGCATTTACCACCAAAGGAAGCCAATGGGATTCGAAAATGGATCCACGTTTTGGAAGAACAGAATATTTTCTTATTTACGATGAAACCGCAGACACATTGACTGCTGTAAATAATAAAGATACCGAAAATGAAGCACATGGTGCCGGACCAAAAGCAGCACAACGCCTAGCCGAACAAAAGGCCAAAATACTAATAACAGGCAATGGCCCCGGTGGTAATGCTGCTACCGTACTGCAAAAGTTAGGCGTCGATTGCTATATCAATGCAGGAGACATGAGCGTTAAAGAAGCCTATGAAGCATTTAAAGCCGGGCAACTAAAGAAACTCTAACGTACTGAAAACAGTACCAATTCTATTGAGATAAAAAAATATATTTCTGTGGTAATGGGGGCACAAAGCCCTTCCTCAAAAATATCTTTAAACATCTCAATAGATATCAATTCAATGAATGGAAAGAAGCCATTGTTCCAATATTAAGTACTGAAGAAAACACGTATTCACTATAATTTATCACTGCTATGTATAAATACTTATTTGGCCCTGTACCTTCGCGGCGACTAGGGCGATCCTTAGGAATAGATCTTGTCCCCAAGAAAGTTTGCTCACTAAATTGCGTCTATTGTGAAGTAGGTAAAACTACTAAATTGACCACTGAGAGAAAAGAATATGTGCTTTATGAAAGAATCGTTGCTGAACTTGATGACTTTATGAAGAGTCAGCCTAATATCGATTACATCACTTTTTCCGGTTCCGGCGAGCCCACTTTAAATACACATATCGGAAAATTATTGCGCTATATCAAAAATCATTATCCAAAAATAAAGACTGCCATATTAAGTAACGGCACGCTATTTTTTGATAAAGAACTACGCCAAGAGTTACTAATTGCCGATGTGATACTTCCTTCACTGGATGCTGCAAGTCAGCGGGTATTTGAAAAAATTGACCGCCCTGCCCCAGGGCTAAAAATCGAAACCTATATTCAAGGGCTTATTGATTTAAGGAAAGAATATAAGGGGCAGCTATGGCTGGAAATACTTTTCCTCAAATTTTACAATACTTCCAAAAAAGAACTTCTTCTTCTTAAGGAAGCCATAAGGCGTATTCAACCCGACAGAGTACAACTAAATACGCTGGACAGACCGGGTACTGTAAAGAATCTAACTCCACTAAATCATCAAGAGTTGCTCCATTGCCAACAAATTATTGATTATCCCAATACCGAAATCATAGCAGAACCTGTTCAGCGAAAGAATCTCGAAACCTACCACCAAGATATTGAACATTCAATACTAAATACTATTACCCGACGGCCATGCACCTTATATGACCTGCAGCAAATGTTGGGAATACACATTAACGAAATAAACAAATATCTTGGTGTATTGGAAGAATCAGGGAAAATAAAAACCCAGACACAAAAGAGGGGAACATTCTACCTGCTTGCCTAAAAGCGAATATTGCATTTAAAAAAAGCCCCTACTACTTCAGATATTCACGAAAGCGAACATCATTTATTGTAATAATATTTTTGGTAGGGACAATAAGTTCTTTATCTAGTTCTACTTGTTCTAAACCTTTGCGCGAATACACATTAGTAATAATTCCCTTGTGAGTGCATTCCTCACCCAATTCACTCTCATATTTCAGCTCTATATCAGCTCCACGCATCGACCATATCTCTATAAGTTCGTATAAGCTGCACGACAAGCGAAACTTATCGGAGGACATTTCTTTTGTTTCTATCATTTTAAAAAATAATTATACGTTATCTGTTTATTACAACTAATTTATTATGGTAATTCTTATGCTGCCAAAAGTCCGCAAGAAATCAATTTCTTGCGGACTTTTAATACTTAAAACAAATTATCAGAAAGTTCTTTTACAGCAGCCTATTCCAAATAAATTTAAAAATGTATTATGACAATACCTCCACTGAATAATCTTTATGAATCATAATATTGGCCATTTTCTTTAAATTCTTTACCATCTCATGTTCCTTGAGCAGGACCTTCATCCGATATTCATTCTGAGGTTCCTTTCCTCGCAATTTCTGAGCTTTGCCTGTTTCGTGATAGGTAATATCAATAAACACCTTTAAATCAACATCTTTCATATTCATTGCATAAAGTCCATCGATAATAAGCATATCAATATCGGCAAAATTGGTTGTTAATAGATCTACCTGCTCCGTAACAAGATCAACACAAGGCATGGTACTAAATGTTTTCTCCTTAAAATCAGCCACCGTTTTATTAATCTGATCCCAATTGTATTCGTCGTAGCCAACCACTTTGTCAACTCCATTTTTCTGGCGCCATTCAGTGCGTTCGAGGGGTAAAATTCGATAGTAATTATCGGTATGAATAGGCTTGGCAAAAAGGCCATGTTTTCTCAACCCTTTGGCAATAACATGAGCCAGTTCCGTTTTTCCGGTGCCCGATTCTCCAGAAATTGCCACAGTAAAATTTTCTTTCTTACGTTTTAAAATCTCTTCAATAATCTTTTCACCGGCCTTACGGTGTTTGTCTTCAATCAATAGTACGTCTCCAAGCATTATATTTTCTATTTATATATTAATATTTTACACTCCATAACAGCCTTTAAGCCATTATCTTCAGAAGTTTATTATCTAGCAAAATTTCCGTCGTTCTATCTGCCTTAACTTCCACTTTATCTCCTTCGAAATTAAACTGATAACGAATCCCTTTGAAGTCAAGGGCAAAACTAAGCTTTTTCCACAATTTGGGCAAGTGTGGATTCACTTTTAATAACTCTCCTGAGAAATCAATACCTGCATAGGCGGCATAAATAATCCATATCGTTCCAGCCATTACACCCGTATGAATCCCTTCGGCAGTAGTTCCTCCCTGTATATCTTTAAAATCGGAAGTAATTGCCTGCTGAAACATTTCCCAACTCAATTGTTGATTTCCTAATTGCTCAGCCAGGTATGCATGCACTACCCTACTAAGTGTAGAACCGTGAGATGTTCTTTGCAGATAATACTCCAAGTTCTTTTCGGTATAATTTTCGGGTAACTGATAGCCCAGCTTATTAATTATATTTGTTACTTCCTTATTATTAAGATTATAGAATAACATTAATGTATCGGCTTGCTTAGCCACTTTAAAATCATCAGGCGACAGGCCTTCAGCTTTCAGCACTCTATCCATGCGATGTATATTGCCATATTTTTTACGATAATAATCCCAATCTAACTCCTTTAGGTTGAAATATCCATCATATTGCGCAATAATACCCTCTTTGGAAATCACTATATTCATCTTCGAAGCAATATCATTCCAATGTGCAAGCTCTTCATCTTTAAAATTAATTTTAAGATATACTTGCTCCACAGCTGTCGCATCAAGGCCGGGAATAATTGCCTCAATTTGATGATACATCCAAACAGTCATAATATTGGTATAAGCATTATCTTTTAGGCCCCCTTCCTTTGAATTGGGGTAAGCTTCATGAAATTCATCAGGGCCCATTACTTTATCAATAGAATAACGATTAGTTTTCTTATCATAACTGCATTTACTGTCCCAGAAGCGCCCTATTTCCAACAGCATCTCCAGGCCATAATTCTCCATAAAACTTTTATCCTCAGTAAAATGATAATACTGAATCACATTATAAGCCACAGCTAAAGATACATGCCGTTGTAAAGCGCTATAGTCATCACCCCATTGGCCGGAGAGCGGATTATAATGGAACTTTTGAGTTTCCTCTCTCCCATCGCTCCCACTTTGCCAAGGGAACATAGCCCCGCGATAGTTATACTCCAAAGCATACTTACGGGCCTCATCCAATCGGCGATATCGATACATTAATAGGGCTTTTGCCACTGCAGGATAATGCACAAAATATACCGGTAGAATGTATAATTCGTCCCAAAAGATGTGCCCTCTATACGCCTCGCCTGTCAAACCACGTGCCGGCACGCTAAAATCCAAATTCGCATTATGTGGTGATGTCCCCGACACCAAATGATATAAATGCATTCGAGCCATCTTTTGTGTTAAGCGATCGCCTTCGATAAGAATATCAATCTCTTCCCATATTTTGTCCCACGCTGCTATCGACCTCCGTTTTTCTTCCTTAAAACCATCTGAATGAGAGAGAAAATCACTATTTTTTTTCACATCAATGTACGAAGGAGATTTTTCTATCCACACTATTTTCTGCAGTCCCAGCGTCTCCCCCTGTTTCAGCTCCATGGCAAAATAAGATTCAGCCACAGCATTATGTGTAGAATGAATAAAATTTGCCTCCACAATTTTCCCCCTATATTGCACTTCTAAACGGGCAGTTGCCGCAATATTAATCTCTGATTGAGTAGTACTCACCACCACCGTTTGAAAGTTATCTTCCGCCTTCTGACATTTTGGTTTAAGATGCTGTTGATTTAAAGCGGCATAACGCTCTACCCCGCCATTAATATGGTCTGCATCGAGCTTCGACTTAATATATACTGTTGCTGAATAATTTACGGGTTTTATACAATATTGTATTCCGGCCAGATGAGGATTATCCATTGAAGCAAATCGCTGAGTGTAAATTCTTGTTCTATATTCTTTCTCATCTTCCACCAACATTTCGCTCATTAGTATTCCCGTGGCAAAATCCAATTTTCGATTAACACTCAATATCTTCAACTTATTAATATCAACCCAGTCATCACTACCAATCTTAAATGTAACGGGCAGCCAATTGATTGCATTAACAAAATCTTCATTTTCCAATTGACGGCCATTTACTTCAGAACTTAAACGATTATATAAACCGGCCATATAAGTTCCCGGATAGTTAATTGCGTTGATATCTACTTCGGCAAGAGCGCCACGGGTTCCAAAATAGCCGTTGGCAACCGAGAGCAAAGCCTCCCGGGAGCGCTCTTTCTCGGAATCATAATCACGATAAGTCAGAGACCAATTATCTGCTTCAAGACCCTTATCAAACCAATCAACAATACCTTGGTATCCAATTTCAGAAATATCTTCCACCACAATATCGGCACCGGCTTTCCACAATCCGTCGGCATTATGCTCGCGTGCCAAGCCAAGCACTAACCCAAAATTCCCTGCCCGGGCAGCCTTTACTCCACTAATGGCATCTTCTACCACCACAGCTTCGTCATATCTTACCCCTAGATTATCAGCGGCAGTAATAAAAATATCAGGTTCAGGCTTTCCCTTTAAGCCCAGCTCTGCCGATACAATACCATCGACACGTGTTTCGATATAATTAAACAAACCCGTTGCTTTAAGCACATTGGCACAATTTTTTGAGGACGAAGCTACCCCAACTTTAATTCCTTCTTTTCGTAATTCGTGTATCAAATCTACGGTCGAAGAATATTGCTCTATTCCGTCTCTCTTTAGAATATTATTAAAAACAACATTCTTCCTGTTTCCTATACCGCAATAGGTTTCCTCATCAACGCTATCATTAGGATCGCCATAGGGCAAATGTATGCCTCTGGACTCCAAAAAAGATTTTACCCCTTGGTAGCGAGGTTTCCCATCCACATATTTTATATAATCTTCTTCATGGGTAAACGGTTTAAAAACTTCTCCATATTTTTCTTCTCGTTGATGTAGATATTGATCAAACATTTCCTTCCATGCCACCGAATGCACCAAAGCTGTTTTTGTTATAACTCCATCTAAATCAAATATTACCGCCTTTAATCTATGTTGTGTTTTCATTTTAAGATACTATTGTTACTATTATTAATAAGTAAACCAAATAAATGCATGCCCTTGCAATGTTACTATGCCCGTTTCAGGATTCCAACTTGCATTATTGGATACTATTTCTTGCTTTATATTTCTTACCATTGGCAATTCCACCGAATTGTGTGACAAATTCTGAACAATAAAGAGGTTCTCATTTTCCCAACTACGTGTGTACATCAATAGCGAATCCGCCAAGGTAGTTGAATCAACCCATTGAATATCACCTTTTCCAAAAGCTTGATATTGGGATCTTATTTTAAGCATATTACTCAACTTAGAAAATACCTGTGCATTAAAACTTGCCGGGTCGTTGAGCTGTTCCTCCAATTCATCCCAATGGATGCGACCTCGAACTAAAAAACGGGTGTCATCTTTCCCTGTCAGCTTAATCTGTTCTTGATAATATTGTTCATCATTTTGTTTACCGAACTCGTCGCCATAATAAACCACCGGCGTTCCCGGCAAGCTAAGCATCACTGAATATATTAAGGCGATCTTATCCACATCATTATCCATCAACTCGGCCAATCGCGACGAAATCCCTTGTCCAAGTCTAAAATCCCACTCCGGTTTTTTACAATAAGTATCGTGTATATATTTTCTGTCCTCTTCACTTACATATACCAATTCCAAGCTAAGTTCATCATGGCAACGCAAAAAGGTAAACCATTGACTCCCGTGGGGTATTTCCGGAGTAACCTTTGAACTTAAGGTTATCTTTATCGGCTGACTCGATTCCTTCCCTAAGGCTTTGTATATCTGTGGCATCAATGGAAAATGATAACCCGCATGACATTCATCGCCATCGCCAAAATATTTAACTACTTCTTTGGGCTTTTGGCAGGCCTCGGCAAGCAGTAATGTGTTGGGACGCACATAATCAATTACCGCTCTGAAAAATTTGACCACGCTATGTGTCATTGGTAAATTTTCGCAATCAGTACCTTCTTCTTTCCAAAGATATGGTATTGCATCTGCACGGAATCCGTCCACTCCTTTCTTCATCCAGAAAAGAAAATTACGCGACATCTCAATCAATACTTGAGGATTACGATAATTCAAGTCCGGCTGAAAGTCGAAAAATCGATGAAAGAAATATTCTTCTCCTTCTTTTTTCCAATTACTGCTTTCTATTCCATAAAATATCAACCTTGCCTCTTGGTATTTTTTATCATCATTATTCCATATATAATAATCACGATAAGGATTATTCTTCGATTTTTTGGACTCCATAAACCAAGGGTGTTCCTCAGAAGTATGATT
This sequence comes from Bacteroidales bacterium, assembly GCA_015493685.1. Lineage (GTDB taxonomy): Bacteria > Bacteroidota > Bacteroidia > Bacteroidales > UBA1556 > UBA6267. Next base: position 2,656 of record WGCS01000242.1, on the reverse strand, counting down.
AATGGCGATATCAAAAAGCACCTTTATTCCCATTTGATGTGCCTTTTTAAGAAAAGAATCAAAGACTTCATCTTGATTCTTATTATCCAATAAGTCCGGCCTTATTTTTTTATAATCTTTTATATCAAAACCGGCATCACGCCCCGGACTATCTAAAATTGGCAACAGCCATAAGCAACTCACCCCAAGTTGATGCAAATAATCGAGTTTAGCTTCTAAGCCTTGAAAGTTCTTATTAAATAAATCTACATAAATAGAATATACCGTTACCTCCTTATACCATTCTTTCGGCAGGGGTTCAATTTTATAATTCTTTTTTACCTCTTCTAATTCTTTAATAAAAGCAAACAATTCTCTTTCCGATTTCCCTTGATAAATCTCTAACCAAAGCAATTTAATTCTTTCTATTCCAGACATATAAATAATAAATTAAATAGGAAAATATTCTAAATATATACGTAATTTTGAGCCTTATTCAGGAAAGCAAATTTCGTATATATTTCAATACAATCTACCAGCAAAAGAGTTTTTTTATTATCTTTTGTGCTTAAAAATAATCCATTTTTTATTTCCTCCATTATCTAAAAACCCCGTCCGGCAACAACAATAATTTTTCAAACTATTGTAAGCCCAGTCTAAAAACAAAATACAAAAAGCTTCTTTCTCTATGATTGAGAAAGAAGCTTTTTAGAATGCATCTAGTTTTTATGAATATACCGGATACAAAATTATATTAATACAAACTCATCGATAGTTTCGAGAGTATCGGGATTAAGCACCTCAACCTTAATATGTTCTCCATCCACATAAAATATCATCAATGCATATTGCGCTGAGAATTTCTTCAATCCTTTGGACCATGGCAAACTTTCTTCCGCATAATAAGGAGCACCGGCGGCACCATCAACAAATTGCAAGAAAGGACGCTTTAATATCAATCGTTTACCTTTCCAGTTTTTAGGATAAATGGGAGTTTTTGCATCCACACTAAGGCGTGTATAATTATGTTCATCGCCGGTAAGCAGAGCCCTAAACTTTTTGGTTTTGTTAACTAACATATCTAGGAAGATATCTCGCTGTTGAATAATTCCATTATCCACCGGTTTGCCGGCAATATATGGCCGTACAGCATTATTCCCTTTATACCACATATCGTTATGCGAGTGCCCTCCATTGGGAAAAGCAGGAGTATGTATTGAAACAAAGATATGTTTAATATTTTTATCATTATCGTACTTGGCCAGCTCTTTTGAAAGCCATTTAAGTTGCTGATCCATAACATATCCATGCGCATTGCCACCAATTTGAGGAATAAGTTTATGATTTGGTGTGTACCAATAATTTGAATTCAACACAATCATAGCTAAATTACCGTAAGTATAGCTATAAACCGTTTTATCATAAGGGGGGAAATCCTGCTTATCAGGATTAGGATCGTATTTGTTCCCATCTTCACTAATTGGACCATTTGCCGGATTCTGAAAGAATTCACTAAATAAAACTTCAGCACTCTGAGTTTTAAAGGGGAACTTATCTACCGATATATATTTCTTAGGATCGCCATAAGAATTAAGAAAGGCCTCATGATTTCCCATTCCCACATTAAAAGGAATTGATTTCATAAATGGTGACATTGTGCGCAACCAATTGGTGTATTCGAGGCGCGCTTGCTCTATGTCGGTATTATAACCATCTACCATATCCCCGGTAAACTGGAAGAAATCTACATTTTTATAATCAGCCAAAGCCATCATCTTACGCATGATATAGGCATTATGTCCTCCTGCCTCGCTAAGTCCCAACTGAGTTCCACCCCTACTATCGCTGGCAAAAGCAAAACTAAACTTTTGACCGGCTTTTGCTGTTGGTGCCATTAGTACATAGGAATGCAATTTATCCACTCCCAAGTCTATACTATAATCATATTTCTTGCCTGCTTGCAAGCCATCAACAATAATTATATGACGTTTTCCCATACTCTGATATTTTTTTCCTCCTATCGTCAAGCTAGCTTCTACTTTCTCATTGGTCCAAAAGGTAATTTTAAAACCATGATCCGTCATAGCAGAGATAAATGGTCCGGCTGTAATTCCGGGCTGTACACTAAAAGACGATTTATTGACAGTGAAAACAATTCTTTTGTTGGTGATAATATTATTTTTATCATCAAATACACGATACCTCAATGTTCCTTTATTGGTTTTTTCCCAATCGTCGAGATCATATTTTCCTGCCAAATTATTTCTAATATCCAACAAAGCTTCTCCATTTTTTATGGTAACGTGTTTTTTAAAGAAAACAGCATTAGGATGCAACATTTTTTCTTTTGGATACAATCCATAAATTACTGTTCCTGCAAAGTTCTTTTTAAATTTCAACAAAATACCATCCTTAGCACCATACTCGATATTCTCAAAATCGACTAGGCGCCACTTTGCTTTAGGATTATTGAGAGGAAGGATCTGCTTATTCTTCCCCAGAAAAAAAGAACTCGAATCAGATTTAAAAATATTATGGTAAACTGCCGGAATACCTTGCGTACTAAATTTAGTTATCGCAAAAGACAATAAAAATACTGCTCCTAAAAGAGTAGAGATACTAAAAATTTTTCTCTTATTCATTACTACTATTTTAAATTATTTAAAAACACAAAAGT
>WGCS01000241.1 GCA_015493685.1 Bacteroidales bacterium | reverse complement strand
CGTGTAAAAAAGATTAAAAGATGAAATACTCTAATTCAGAATTTATAGTTGAGAGATATTATAGGCTGAAAAAATGGCTGGTGGAGAAAGATGTTCCAATCCTTCCACAAAATGGGAAAAGGTTTTGGAGTGATTTGGATATTCTTGCCGTTGGCAATGAGGTTCATTTAATCAGTTGTAAAGACTTTTTACCAAGTAATAAAGAGATTGATAAAGTCATTAAAAATTTAGAAGATGCAGAAAAGTTTATCAAGCAGGAATACGGTTATCTAAGAAATAAAAAAATTAAAAAGATATATGTGTATGGTGGCTCCGGAAAGAAATCTATTGAGAAAGCTCAAGAAAACGGAATAGAGACGGTAAGCCTCAGGGATTTATTGGCTAAATATTTTAAAGAACTTGATAGTTATTTGTCAAAATTGAACTTTGGCCGAAAAGATATTGGTAAGGGAAAAAGATATTACATTGTTGGCGAACTGGAAGGACTGGATAAATTTATGTCTTTTTTGTTGAACAATAATTTTATCAATGACAAGGCTGTTAATGAATTATTAGAAAAAAATGGCATGGATAAATTATCGGAACCGAAGCGCTAACCATACACTCCAAAATCTGTTTATTAAGCCTCTGCACATTGTAAAAATAAAGATTACCTAAAAAAACAACAATGAATGACCTTAAATCAATAGTCCAGGAATACGCACAAAAAATCCAACCAGAGCATCGCTATGCATCGTTTGACTATTGTTACAATTATTTCCTGACAACAGATGACCTAACGGAAGATATTGAGAAAAGTTGTCTGACATTAGGTTATTATTTAGCAAGTTGGGGCATGTTGAGAGGCTCAAGCTTTTTATTGCAAAAAAGTGCAAAGTATTTTCAACCAACGATTGAATATATGGCAACTTTAGGCAAGGACGTTTGGGAAATAGATGTGGATAAGTATAACGACCAAACCCTTGAAAAAATCATCGGGATTTACAACGAAATAAAAAGCAGGTTAATTCTTAATGGAAGTTCAGACCTGACCCTAATCACCAAAGTCATGTTAGGAGCCTTTGGTTTTATTCCTGCATTTGACAATTTCTTCTGTAATACTTTTCGGAGCATCTATAAAGGGAAATGCGGCTTTAGACGGGTAAATTCCAACTCCTTAAACAGGATAAAAGACTTTTACGATGAAAACAGAGAGGCGATAAACAAGTTCTCCAATGAAATCTTTACCATTGATTTTAAAACCGGTCTTAAGACAAAGATAAAATATCCTAAAGCAAAAATAATTGATATGTATGGTTTTACGGTTGGAGTAGATAAAACAAAGAAGTGAAATGGCAGGCTTTAGTTATTATCAATATGAATTTTTCGGTCTTAGACGTGTGTGTTTCGGGGAAACAATAGATATACAAACAATTTAGATGCCTAAAAAATGAATGCTGACACAATAAATAAATTCTTACTTAATATAGTTCGCGAAGCCTCAATAGAATTATTGAGGATATATTTTAAGAATCCTAACAGGAAGACAAGATTGATATTTCCAAAATACAGAAATGAGAATATCAGGATTAGTGAACAGGAATTCAGATTTGTATTAACACGTCTGCTTGAAAAATCTAAGCATCCTAAATTTTATTATTCCGTTGAAACCCCAACAAATGGTGAATATAGTTTTCAGGGAAAGGGGAAGAGGAGTGCCTCTTCAGATTTAAGTTTATATTTTGACGGCAAAAAAGTTTTGAATATTGAATTCAAAGCCCATAATGCCAAACAAGATTCCATAGATAAAGATATAGAAAAACTCACAACAGAAGATGTTAATGGTGCATGGATACATATCTTAAAAAAAGAAGACAAAGGAACGGTAAAAACGTTGTTTAATAAATATGGAAACGCATTCTTTCAATATGGAAAATCCAAAAAACCTATCTCATTTCATATCTTAATACTTGAGAGTCATATTCTGTTGTCAAGAATAGGCAAAGAAAAAGAGTTAAATTACTCTAATGGTATTTTTAACATAGAATATCCTTCGTGGAAAGAGTTAAAACCAGGGAAGTTGCAATCAGGTGATTGGCTAATAGAAAAATTTAATATAAAATAACAGTGTTTAGCACTAATATTAAACAAATGAACAAAGTATTACGCTCCAGCAGATTACTTAATGCACAATACTCTACTTCATGAAAACTAACGACTGCATAAGAGAAGCCATTTACGGCCTTGTAACAGGGGATGCGTTAGGTGTTCCTGTTGAGTTTGTTCTAAGAAGGGAACTGAAGGAACAACCTGTTACCGGAATGATAGGCTATGGTACACACAACCAGCCTCCCGGCACCTGGTCTGATGACAGCTCGCTGGCCTTATGCCTTGCCGATGAGTTGATAAAAGGGTATAACATCGGCAACATTGCTGCAAGCTTTGTTAAGTGGTACGATGAAAAACTTTGGACACCCCACGGGGAAATCTTTGATATAGGAGGCACTACCCGCACAGCAATCCTAAAGCTGAAAAACGGGATTCCTCCCGCTCTGGCCGGGGGTAGGGATGAACGGTCAAACGGAAACGGTTCTTTAATGAGAATACTGCCTTTGCTCTTTTATGTGCGGAACATTGAAAGCCCAGTGGAACGTTTTAAGGTTGTCGGGGAAGTGTCGGGAATTACACATGTACATACCAGGTCGGCCCTGGCCTGTTATTACTACCTGGAGTTTGCTTCATTTATCTGTGGTAATGGCGGAACAGTCCTGTCAGCCTACGAAAAAACAAATACCTCTTTTGGAACCCTGGTTCACCAACTCAAAATTGAACCGGTGGAAGTTGATGCGTTCAAAAGGTTGTTAGAAGGCAATTTACCCAGCTTATCAAAGGCTGAAATCAATTCAGGAGGATATGTTATCCACACTTTAGAAGCTGCTTTATGGTGCATTTTCAATACAGGCTCTTATGAAGAGGCTGTATTAAAAGCAGTAAACCTTGGTTATGACACAGATACAACGGCCTGTGTTACCGGAGGCCTTGCCGGTATTCTTTATGGTGCTGGTTCTATTCCGGAAGAATGGTTACAGCAGCTGGCAAAAAAGGACGACATAGAAGAATTGATAAGGCGATTTACCGAAAAATATGGTTGACTTACTTTGAAAACCCTAAAACTATTAATATGAAAAAGTTAAATAAAGACCACAGGCTTTTTACCGAACTTGCAAATAACCCGCCAGCCTGGTGGCAGAACCTTATTTCCTCTCCCGGCGTATATGCTGAGGTCAGAAAGAACAATTCAATAGACGTTTATTACCATGGCGGAACCATTATCCGGGAACTGAAATACAATAAAGGATATTCCGGTTCGGTACATTATAAATATTTGCTCACGAAAGGAAAGGACTACGTGAAATATTCTTTCGGTCAGGCTTCCATATTACCAAACAGGAGCATTCCATTGTTATCCTTTTCCTCTTTTGACAAAGAAGCCCTCAAAAAAATCAAATCCAACATAGCCCAATACTACCCGGCTAATTCAGAGAAAGGGATTCAGGCCGCATTTATCAACCACACGGATGGATTTATTGATTCAGAATTTGCTTACAACTATGGAAATGTAAAACTGAGGATTGACCTTGTATGGATAGATACCACAAATAAGAAAATAGTGTTTGTTGAATTGAAGACTATGGGTGATCCCCGTCTCTACACCCATGCTATTGTTGAACAACTGAAAAAATACAAAGAGTTTGCCGAGAGATATGAATCTGATATTCTTGCTTACTATACTACACTGTTTAACATCAAGAAAAAGCTCAACATCCTTCCCAAAAGATTGCAAAGTTTAAACTCGCTTACCGGTTATTCACTGGAAAAGCGTCCTCTGCTTTTGTTTGGGGACTGTGAAAAAAAGTGGATTGATAACCAAGCATCAGGTATAAATTCACGGATAGACCAAGTGGCCTGTGGCGCTTACTACTTTGGCGCAACAAAGTATAGCTGCGACCTTATTCCAAAATCCTATAGAAAATGTTACATATTCGCATGAAAATGATAAAACATTCAACTTTTTAGGTCTAAATATTTTCCGTAAATTGCAGGTGCCAAAGGGGAAGTCAAAATGAATGATATTTTCTGTTTGTTTCCTTATCTTTTTAAGTCCAAGGGTGCTCAAATAAAACTTAAGTTATATTAACAATTATGCAATGAAGTTAGGAAGAATTAAACAAGTTGACCTGAGGAAAGTATGGGAACACGAAGCCCTTAACTTTACGAAATGGCTTGCCAAACCAGAGAACCTGGAACTTTTAAGTGATGAAATTGATATTGAGATTTCACTGATTGACACAGAATATAATGTTGGACGGTTCAACGTAGATATTTTTGCGGAAGATACAGCATCAAACCGGAAGATTATTATAGAGAACCAGTTAGAAAGAACTGACCACGACCACTTAGGTAAGCTGATTACCTATGCGTCAGGTTTAGAAGCAGAAATAATTATATGGATAGTTAAAGAAGTATTGGACGAGCACAGGCAAGCCATTGACTGGTTAAATGAAAATACTGATGAAAGAATAAACTTTTTTGCTATTAAAATGGAAGTATGGCAAATTGGAGATTCTTTACCCGCACCAAAGTTCCATATTATTTCAAAACCAAATAATTGGACAAAATCAGTAAAACAATCAATACAAACTGCCGGCCTTTCGGAAACAAAACTCTTGCAGTTGAAATTCTGGGATAGTTTTAAACAGTATGCCCAGGAACATTACCCGGCTTTAAGGTTAAGGAAAACAGGCCCTCAGCATTGGTATGATTTAAGTTTTGGCAGGGCAGATTGTCATCTAAGCCTTTCAATAAACTCTCAAAAGAAGGAAATTGGTTGCGAGATATACATTCCGGATTCAAAGGAAACCTTTGACCTGTTTTATGAGCATAAGAATGAAATAAACACTGCCATTGGTGATTTGGATTGGATGGAACTTCCGGCTAAAAAAGCAAGCAGGATAAAAACGAAAATAAAGGCAGATTTTAAAGTGCAGGATAAATGGCCAGAATATTTTGAGTGGCTTGGGCGAACGGCAACACAGTTTCAGGAAATTTTTACTAAATTTTAGTGATTCTTTGTGAAATAGCAAAAAGACAATGGCAATGTAATTGCTTGTTAGCTAATAAAACACATTGTGGAAACAACGAACAAAAAAGAAATTGATTTTTTTGACTCATTAGAAAAGATAACATCCTTTAATATATGGGGCATTCAGGATGAACTCCTTCCTCATACTGACTTTGTAAACCCGCATAATGAAAAAGTCATTACAGAAAGAAAAGTGCTTCACTATACATTAAACGAAGGGCAACTGCTTCTGAATTCTCAGGTTACCGATAGCAGAGGTAATGTAATAAGCCCTAATGTTTTTACCGATGAAGAAATTCGGTATTTGAAGAAAAGATTGGATCAGACTTCAAATAAGATTCTTAAAGCCAGATATGCCCATATTTTGTGGAATGAGACTAAACATAATTCGTATGCTGAAATATCTATTGATTCTTATATAGAACTTATCAGAGTACTTAAGCCTTCTGAATTAAACGAACTACCCAACATATTGTCAGCTATCTTGTTCCTTTCTAAAAAAACTAAAAGAAGAATAGCTGAAGCTAAAAGCACTGCGATTTTCCTTTTAAAAGAAGTGCCTAAAACAGCTAAGGGCTCTATCTTGAGTGCGATAATTGATAGTGGATTTTTTAAGAAAAAAGAGTTAAATGAATTGGAGGTTAATCCAGCGGACTGGATAAACTTAACAAACGAAGGCCATTATTTTCTTAACCAGTATACTCTTGGCGTTATTCTCAGGTTGTATGTAAAATCAGCAAAGGAGTTAAGCACTGTATATGGACTGCTTGCTGAAAATGAGGACTTAATTTTAAGACAACATACTTCTGATGAGGATTTCCTAAAGTTAACAATTACCGGACAAAAGGCAATATATCTTAAAAAAGCAAAAAAGTATTCCGAATCCGAAAAACTTCTTAAAGAGTGTGAAAGGCTGAAACACACCGTTAAATTGAATGATTTTCATTACGAATTAACAGGAAAGGAGGCCATACTGTTTAATGAATACCTAACTAAAAAAACAGATATTATTTTACGATTATCGCCAGATTCAATTCTCGCATTTTTTGCAGTGAATGACGATATTTTGGTTGACCCTGAGGTAAATAGCGAATATTCAAAGAAAGCCATAAAGAATTCTGTCCTCTCCTTGTTTAGCCACACAATTTTTGATATAAACTCGAATTTTAAGCATCTTGATGAGGAAGAGAAGCTGGAGAAGGAGATTGTTAAAAACTATTCAGTCCGGCACGCTATTAATGGTCATAGCCATCTTTTAAAAGTGTTTTATGATGGTGTTCTATCAGGTAAACTAAATTATTATAAGGTTTT
>WGCS01000240.1 GCA_015493685.1 Bacteroidales bacterium | reverse complement strand
CAATAGAATCATTATTCTTGTTATGTGACTCATATCACCATATTAATAAAATTAAATATATGAAACGAACATGACAATTTTTAATCTTAATTTGACCCACAGGGGCATGATTAAAATACTGTTATGTGACTCCATATCACCATATTAATAAATTTTAAACATATGAAATCAATTAAAGAAGTTAATTTTGGCGGAAAGAAGGTAATAGTAAGGGTAGATTTTAATGTGCCATTAAACGATCATCAGCAAATCACTGATGATACACGTATTCGTGGTGCCATTCCTACCATTAAGAAATTACTTGCCGACGGAGCAGCTGTAATATTAATGTCGCATTTGGGTCGGCCCAAGGGAGAAGTTAAAGCGGAATTTTCTTTGGCGCCTGTTGCCAAAGATTTAAGTCAAAAATTGGGACAGGAAGTTATTTTTATTCCGGAAGTACTCACCGACAAAGTGAAGCAGGCAGCAGCAGATCTTAAGTATGGTCAAGTGATGCTGTTGGAGAATTTGCGTTTCTCTCCCGGCGAAACAAAAGGCGATGAGGACTTTGCCAAATCATTAGCTTCCCTAGCCGAGGTTTATGTAAATGACGCCTTTGGCACCGCCCACCGTCGTCATGCTTCCACTGCAGTTATTGCCGAATATTTTCCCAATAACAAATACTTTGGCTTACTTATGGAACACGAAATAGTGAATTTGGAACGTGCTCTTAAAACCAAAGAAATGCCCTATACTGCTGTTATTGGAGGGGCTAAGGTGTCTTCAAAAATTGATATTATCCGTAATTTAATTCCCAAAGTTGACAATATGATTATTGGTGGAGGCATGAGCTTTACCTTTATTAAAGCCTTGGGTGGTGAAATTGGAGATTCGCTTTTTGAAGAAGATAAGTTAAATCTAGCCAAGGAAATCCTTAACGAGATGATATTGGCAGGGGTAAATATCTTTTTACCTTTTGATGTTATTATTGCCGATAAATTTGCTGATACAGCCAATACTCAATTAGTTGCTGCTGATGCTATTCCAGAAGGATGGATGGGACTGGATATTGGACCCAAAAGTCGTCAAAAATTTACTCAAACGATAATGAATAGCCGAATGATATTGTGGAATGGCCCCATGGGAGTTTTCGAGATGGATACTTTTGCCCAAGGAACCAAAGCCGTTGCCATTGCTGTGGCTTCAGCTAGTGTTGGTGGTGCTTTTTCTGCCATTGGTGGAGGCGATTCTGTGGCGGCAATTAATAAATATAATCTTGCGGATATGCTTTCGTATGTTTCCACCGGTGGCGGAGCCATGCTCGAATATCTCGAAGGGAAAACACTACCCGGTATAGCAGCAATTTTGAATAATTAAGTTTGCTTATGAAAGCATGGCGTATTTATTGTTAAGCTTATTTTTTGTGCTTAGTGGAGCTATGCCTTATTTGCCTTGCCTTGTGCTACGTAAATAACTCAGAAGGACGAATAATTGTATGTGAGGTAGAATAGATTGTGAAATTATTGCTTGCTATGGTGTAATTGCGGGTTTTTCTGTCTCAATTTTAATTGGTTCTTTGAAGTGATTAATAACTATAACCTTTTCAGTATATTTACGTTATAGTATTTATCGTGTATAAAAATTAGTATTAAATCAATAAAAACATATTGTCATGAGTAAAGATTCAGGAAACAGAACTATAATTGCCTTGTTGGCAGGAACGGCTATTGGAGCAGCTATTGGAGTAGGAGTGGGGATGCTATTAGCTCCCGATAAAGGAGCCGAAACACGTGAGAAAGTAAAACAGAAGTTGGATGATATCGAAGATGAACTACTTGAGAAAGTTGGGGATATTATTGAAAATGTAAGTGATAAGGCGGCGACCCTCTTTAATGGTAAAACAGAAGATGTTGCTCAGGAAGAAACAGAAGAAACTGAACCTTCTAGTGAAGAGTCTCTTGCTGATAAAGAGGACGATAAAGCCTAGTTCAATGGAATATATCGATAACGAAAATCCCATTGAAAATTTACCCGGTATTATTAAGAATTACCTTAATAATAAAGTGGAACTTGTGGAGCTGTTTGCTCTAAAGAAACTGGGGCAGGCTATTCCTGTGTTACTATTGGGTTTTATAAGTCTTTTTACACTATTGTTTTTTACACTGTTTATTTCGTATTCTTTTATTCAATGGTATGCCGAAAATGTGGGTAAAGCTTTTGTCGCAGCGCTAATTGTTAGTGGGTTTTATCTTTTGATAACTATTATTATCATTATTTTCAGAAAAGCCCTGCTTTATCATCCTATTCAGAAAGCGCTTATTGGCGGTCTTAATGCCAATGAATTTAATGCCAAAGGAAGCCTTGCTAAAGTAAAAAATATGGATGATGTGGATCAGGAGATAGAACGCATTGTTAAAGAGAGTGAGCTGAACGATAGTTTGATTGGTGAAAACATTGAAGATATCAAGGATTATTATAGCTATGAGGCTATTAAGGATAGGTTCTTTTTGGGGATATTACAGAATCCAAAACCTGCTATCTCAGCGATTCTACAAGCAATAATGACTATGCAATCCTTCAAGAAAAAGCGTAAAACCAGAAGGCAGAAAAGAAATAACAACTAGCTTTTATCCTTCAATAATCTTATTTCCTCTTTGGTTGACAATCTTATTAGGATTGAAACTGGAGGGGAAAATATTTTTTGGTAATACTTTCATTAAAATGGGTACGCTAAGGAAAGCCATGGGCATCGCTAATACCACAAATGCCGGTATTGTTTTTAATACATCAATTAATTGTTGGCGTACTTTTTCTCTTTCGTCAATACTTAATGGCCGCTTTTGAGAAGTTCTTAACAAGCTGATTAACTCTTTGTTTTCGTTAATCTCGGTCTTAATTTCATGGGCATATTTATGACTTATCTTTTTCATACGGTGAGTCATTCGCTTGCTAAGCACTAGCAGGCTTTGCTTTGATTGCAGATAATGTACCTTCTCCCAATTTAGAAATACATAAGACTCTACAGCAAAGCTACTGGTTTCTATCTCAATACTCTCAAGCTGCAGTTTGCTTTCAAAATGCTCAATAAACGCTTGTTCATCGGTGTCGATGGTGTTGTCGGCCCAGATACTCAATAGTCCCAACTCCAAGAAATATTTTCTCACAAGCCAGCTGGAGTGCCTTAAAAATTGAATTACTTTTTGTATTTCTGGTTGACGATAATTATTCTGAAAATCTTCTTTCTCTTTTTTTGAAAAATTAGTGGAGCTCACAAAATAGTTGTAAAGATTAACACTTTCTTTCTTGTCGCTGTTGAGTGTTGTGATAACAGCAAGGAGATTTATTATATAGTATTGGAATTCTAATATTCGTTTTTGCCAGTTTATTTCTGCTATATTTTCTTTGGCTTCCATAAACTCAATAAAAGTAAGAATATCCACAAAGAGTAGAATATTATGGAAAAAACCACGCCAGAAATGAGCATTCCATTCAGGTTTTACAAGTATACGTTTCGAGATAATTTTCTCTAATTGCAGCTCTGGTGTTTTGGCCGGCATTTCAAGAAAACCACGTTTCAAAAGCTCAGGGAAACTTTGCGTATAGAATTCAATACTCTTATTTATAGCTTCTTTAAGGTCTGTATTGCTTGGTTTGTTAATCTTATGATAGATAAGGTAGCTGCTTATAAAACTTTCGAGAAGGATAACCTCTAGGCGCTCTTTTAATGGCCAAGGAGTAGTGTCTATAGGGATAGGTAATGATAGAGGATGCCCATAAAGAATTCCTGTGGGCTGAAGTACTTTATAGATAAGTTCGCTGGTGCTTAGTGATTTGTTAGGTGGTAAATCAAGTGCAAATTTACTGCGCTCATCTAAATATTTTGATATCCAGTTCTTTTCGGTGGGATCCATACTACAATAATTGTTTAATTATCGCTAATGGTAGGAGCCTTTTTAAAACGTAATTTTAGAACACCGATGATGGCTTCTTTAAAAATGGAGCCACTCATTTTGCTTTCACCAAGAGTTCTATCAGTAAAAATAATGGGTACTTCTACAATGTTAAATCCCATTTTTACTGCCGTATATTTCATCTCTATTTGAAAAGCATAGCCGGTAAATTTAATTTTATCGAGGTCTATATTCCGTAATACTTTAGCAGTATAACACATAAAACCGGCGGTGGTATCTCTAATGCTTAATCCTGTTACTAAGCGAACATAGGCTGAGGCATAATACGACATCAGAACTCTGCCCATGGGCCAATTCACTACATTAACCCCGGTGATATATCTCGACCCAATAGCTGCATCATAGCCTTTGTTGGCAGTGGCATCATACAATCGAAGTAAGTCTTCCGGATTGTGAGAAAAATCAGCATCCATCTCGAAGATATACTTATAGTCCTTGGCTAAAGCCCATTTAAAACCATGGATATAGGCTGTCCCTAATCCTAATTTCCCTTTGCGTTCTTCAATAAATAAATGTTCAGGAAACTCTTTTATAAGCCGTTTAATGATGGCAGCTGTTCCGTCAGGAGAATTGTCCTCTATGATTAAAATATCAAAAGATTTCTCCAGGGAAAACACCTTCCTTATGATAGCTTCTATATTCTCCTTCTCATTGAAGGTGGGGATGATTACTATACTGTCGTTCACGTAAATTAAGTTTTAAATTTGTGCAAATATACTAAATCTTTGTAGCTTTATCTCGTCTTATTTCTAAAATTATGTTATAATACAAAAATAACAATAATAGTTTAATTAATTGTTTTACTTGCCTTTAGGATAATATTTATGATAGAAAGTTTTATAGGCTTTTATGTCTTTTGATCGATATAAACGGGCGTAATTTCCTTCAGAGATAACAAAATAGTTGCCTCCATTTTGTCTAACAAGTGCGTAGAGTGTGCTATTTCTACGTACCGTTTTTAGATAATCTATTGCTTTAATTTTGTTTTTAAAATTGCTGACGCCAATAAGTAATACATTGGCATTTATGGGGATAGCTGATATGGTTAGATTATCTGTGCCAAAATATTTGCTGTCGTGGTTTGATAAGCGATTTTTGAGCTCATTAATTGCAATTTTTCTTCTGTCGGCAAGAATAAGAAACATGTGTGTTTTATCCGGATTATAAACAAATATTGATTTTTCTTCTTCTTTTTTCGTTTTATTAAGTGATGAGTTTTTTGCATTGCCAGCCTCGGCTTTCGCTTTTTTATTACTTTGCAGTAGCGAAATCATCTCTTCCGCTTTGGGTTTTACTTCACTTTTAGGATAGTCGTTTACTACCTTTTGTAGTGCCGCAATAAATGCAGCCGTATCGCGCGATGTGCCTACACATAAAGCATTAAGCATTTCAAATTTTGATAAAAACTTTTTGTTAGAGGGATAGTCATGCTTTGCTTGTATGCATTTTGCTTGTACTTCCTTATAGTGCTTATTTATATATAGATTATAGGTACTCTTATACAAACGATTAATCTGATTTGCTTGTTGCTGCAATTTCTTGAAATAATTGGGATCGCTTAATAATTTAGCATATTCACTGTCGGGATACTCTTTGAGAAGTTTCTTTTTATAGAAACGAGCATCTCCTTTATTTCCCTCAAGCATATAAATACGGTAAAGATTGTAATAGGCCTCAGCATTGTATCTTCCGTGAGGAAAACGACGAGTCAATTCATTAAAACTTGCAATAGATTTGGGATTATTGAGGAGTTTCTCTTTGTAAATTAGGGCCACATTGTAGAGGGCCGTTTCGATTCGTGCATTCGAACTATCCATTAGGGCCGGACTCAAAGGTACATTCTGTAGATAGTAATCGCGGCTTTTTCTATTGTTATTCTTGTTGCCTTTATTGGCCTCCATTTGATTTGTGGTGCTTGAGTCACCGGGGGTGTCGCTCTCGTCATCAAAAGTGATAGTTTCCTTATCGCTAAGTCGCCAATTATCGGCGAGTTTACGCTTTCCCCAAATGGCTTGAAATTCGGAACGCCCTGCAGTAACTGAATTTGGATTGTAAAAATACCAACTGACATTGCCTTTTTTTGTAACCGACTTGAGTTGCTTCTCTTCTTGCCTGTTCTCCATCAGAAACTGAAGCTTCTCTTGCCGCTCTTTTTCCTGCTGGGCTTTTAATTTCTCCAAAGCAATTTCGGCTTTAATATATCCATCGATAGTTTTATTCCGCCTTGCAGTGGACATTCTTGCTAAGGTTTGTAAACTATCCTCCGTTTGTATAATAATAAGATTATTAACTAAATCAGTGAGTACTTTTTTTCGTTGATTAAGTTTGTCGTAGTCAGGATAGCTCTTGGGAAGAAACAACATCGTGCTATCATAATAGGCTTGTGCATTTTTGTATTTCTCGTCAGCAAAATATAGTTGAGCTAGTTTTAAGGCACTAAAAGCTTTTTGTTTTTTATTATTAATGCTACTGGCTACAGATAGTTTTAAGTATTTAATTGCCAGCTCTTTATTCTTGTCCTTGAGTGCTATTTCTGCAAGTACATAATAAATCTGATCTTTAAATTCTTTGTTCTTAATATCTTTTAGCATTTTTTGCAGTTGCTTTATCACCACCTTGGAATTGCCTCCAGTATAACATTTAGCCATATTCATTCGGGCATTAAAGTCCATTTCGTAGGAGGGATTTTTCTTTAATACCTGTAAATATGAACTGATGGCGGTCTTATAATTCTTTTCCCTTTGCTCCACCTGCCCAAGGATAAATAACAAACGGACTTTTTCTGATTTTTTGTTTGCTCTGGTAATAGCTTCTTTGAGATAGGGAACGGCTGCAGAATAATTTTTTTCTTTTATATACACATCAGCATAAACTTTAGGAAGCATCCGATAGGACTCTTTGCTAACTTGTCCACTACTTACTTTGCTCTTTATGGCATCAAGTTGTGCAATAGCATCCTCATATTCTCCTTGTGTGCTTTCTATTAAAGCTATCCATAATTGAGCATCTTGTTTTACTCTTTCCTTGGGGTATTTGGTAACGATATACCTAAAAATTTGTTTGGCAGTGCCATATTCATGTTTATAGAATTTGGCCTCTCCCATTAATAAATAGCTGTAATACACCCATTTAATATGTTCTTTTTTTCTAAAGAACATGCTGTGCTTGTGAATAACAATGGAAGCTTTTAATACTGTACGATCCAAGTCCGGAATGGCAGAAGTAACCTCTTCTTTAGTCCCTAGTTGAAAAACACTTAAGATATCAGTATAATCATCTTTGTTATTCTCAACAATAGTATTAATCCCTTTTTTTAGCGCTTCGTGTCCATTAAAATAGGCGTTGTAGTGGCTCGTAATGTTATGATACACACGGCGATTCCATTTGTTCTTTTTGGTAGAACAGGAACTTAACATAAGAGTCAAAACAACTCCTATCAGTAAGGATATATGTATCTTTCGCAAATTCAATAGTTTATGATATTTTTTTACCACTGCTATCAATTAACAGCAAAAAGGCAAAAATATTTTATTTTTCAATGCTTTTTATAAAAATATTTTCCAAATAGAATTAAAAAGTAATAATGCTTGGTCCGTATCTAAAAATGCTATTTCTCTGTTTTTGTTTTGATAATAGTTGTTTTTTTTATTTTTAACTTGTCAAGTGAACTAATGTTCATTAACTTTGTGCTGATATTTATAATTGCAAAGTTAACAGTTAAGTTTTAAAGTTATGTTACCTCTGAAGAA
Source organism: Bacteroidales bacterium (assembly GCA_015493685.1). Taxonomy (GTDB): domain Bacteria; phylum Bacteroidota; class Bacteroidia; order Bacteroidales; family UBA1556; genus UBA6267. The sequence continues at coordinate 10,198 of WGCS01000240.1, read as the reverse complement.
TCAGTTTATTATGGCAACCGTTAAAACAGCTTACGGTATTGGTGATGGTAAAATTACAAAAAAACATCTTCATTTTTATGCGCTCAGGGCTCCTCATTTGGGTGCACTGATTCCTGAACCTTTATATATTGACAGGGCTTTACGTGAGCTGCCAACACAAATCGGGATTGATAGTGAAGATAAAATTGATGGCCTTAAGGCCCTAACGTCTATGTTGCATTCCACTGCTACAAAAGCTATAGCCCATTTGAATCATCCCGGTAGAATGGCCAATCCTAAGATTCCCGGTAATGAGTTTATCTCTTCTACAGATAAAGCTTGTGAGGCGGGAGGGATTGCTCCCACTAGAATGGATAGAAAATCTATGGATAGGGTGATAGCACAGTTTGTTAATGCGGTTGAAATTGCAGAAAAGGCTGATTTCGATATATTGGAGTTGCAATTTGGACATGGATATTTGATGGCTCAATATATCTCTCCTTTTGTAAATGATCGTAGTGATGAGTATGGTGGCTCTTTTGCCAATAGAATTAAATTTCCTTTGGAAGTATTGGATGCAATTATTAAAACAACTAAACTTCCTATTATTATAAGATTGAGTGGTGACGAAATGATTCCTCAGGGCATACATTTGCACGAAATGATTGCTTTGGCCAAAATACTTAAGAAGCGTGGGGTAGCCGCTATTCATGTATCGGCAGGAACGATATGCAATACGCCACCGTGGTATTTTCAACACATGTTTGTTCCTAAAGCAAAAACATGGGAAATGGCGTATAAAATTAAACAAGAAGTGGGAATAGATTGCATTTATGTGGGCCGGATAAATACAAAAAAAGACATTGATCTATTATTGCACGATTTCGAAGCTGATTATATTGCAGTGGGAAGGGCTTTGATTGCCGATCCTAAATTTATTGGAAAATATTTAAATAAAGAGGCCGGTATTATTAGGCCGTGTATGGCCTGTAGCGATGGTTGTTTAGGGGGCGTAAAAATGGGCAAAGGTTTAGGCTGTCTTGTTAATCCGGAAGTGAATTATTCAGGAATTATTAGTACTAAAGAGCAGCCGAAAAAACGTTTTGCCGTAGTTGGAGGAGGCTTAGCCGGTTGTGAAATGGTTTACCGTTTACATCAAAAAGGACATTTTGTGAGCCTTTTTGAGCCCAATGATATTGGAGGCCAGTTCGACTTGGCCTATTTACCGCCAAAGAAACAGACCTTAAAGAAAATTGTCGATTTCTATAAGGAATATCTCTTGGAGAATAAGATTGATATTGTAAGAAAAGAAGCTCAAGCTAGCGATTTAAGAGGTTATGATGAGGTTATTGTGGCTACCGGTTCCAAAGCAATTAAACCTAAAATCCCAGGCTTAAAGAGCTTCTATTGGGCAGAAATATTATTAGAGCAAAATATGCCTGAAAATAAAAATATTGCCATAATTGGTGGCGGTCTTATTGGAACTGAAGTGGCGCATAAACTTCTTGAAAATAATAATAAAGTGTTCTTGATAGAGCTGATGAGTGAGATAGCAAGAGGCATGGAAATGATTGAGAAAAAATTGACACTTAAGAACTTCAAAACTCAGAATATTGAGCTATTCACTTCCACGCAACTCAAAGCAGTAAAAGGCCGACAGTTGGTCCTTGAAAAGGAAGGACAGGCATTATTGTTGGATAATATCGATCATATTGTTGTCGCTGTGGGATTGAAATCATATCATCCTTTTGAGGCGGAAGATTTAAAAGTACCAATGCATTTTATTGGTGATGCAAAACACGTTGCTAAAGCTCAAAATGCCATTGCTGATGCTTTTGATTTGGCCAATAGATTAGCATAAAATTAAGTAATGATACCCTTTTGTGGTGAGTTAGTTTAAGTTCTTAATAGCTAAAGTGCCGAAGTTCTGGTTCCAATAAATGCATTGGCATATCAGCTTTTTATATTTATTTCTAATTTGAAAAGTGGCTTGTTTTACCCTTTGGTAGTCTATGATTTAATTCGATTCTACTTAAGTTAAAAACCCTATTATTTTTTAAGGTTTATATTATTTTTATAAAGGATTAATTGGCTGAAACTATGGATAAAGCTTATGCCGAATTAAGCTGACTATTAAAATATGTGAACACGGCATCTTATTTTTTGGGATACTTTAAATATTGTATTAAATTTGCCTGATATTAAAAGGGAGATGATATGGAAGGAATAATAGATCGTATCGATAGGGAATTGATATTAAAGGAGCTGACAGACAGTGCATTTGTGCGAAATACTAATAACGGAAATAAAGAGATTTTTGTTATTAATCAGCATAATGCGCCTAATACCATGTTGGAAATAGGTCGCCTACGTGAGATTAGTTTCCGTGATGCCGGAGGTGGTTCGGGAAAATCAACAGATATTGACGAATACGATTTAGCAGCGATACCTTTCGAGCAACTTATTGTATGGGATCCTGAACATCAGGAAATTGTTGGTGGATATCGTTTTTTAGAAGGCTATAAAATTCTTAAATCAGGATTTGAAAATCCGGATACTCCCACTGCCCATTTATTTACCTTAAGCGATACTTTTAAAAGCAATTATTTTCCCAAAACTTTTGAATTGGGGAGATCTTTTGTTCAGCCTTTGTATCAACCTAACTATAATTTGCGAAAGGGAATTTATTCCCTTGACAACCTTTGGGATGGATTGGGGGCGCTTATCATAAATCAGCCGGAGATGAAATATTTCTTTGGGAAGATTACCATGTATCCACAGTTTAATGCCAAAGCAAGAGATATAGTACACCTCTTTTTAAATACTTATTTTAAAGATCAGGAGCAACTGGTTTCTCCAATCTCACCTTTGGGTTATAAAACAGATATCTCTGATATAAAAAATCTTTTTGAGGGTGATAATTACATCGATGATTATAAGATTATGAATCATAGTGTGCGTAAATATGGAGAGAATATTCCTCCCTTGGTAAATGCGTATATGAATTTAAGTCCTAGTATGAAATTCTTTGGCACTTCCATCAATGAGCGCTTTGGTAATGTGGAAGAATCTGGAATATTTATTGATTTTGATGATATTTATGAAGCTAAAAAAGAACGCCATGTAAATAATATCAAACGCAAAAGAATTTCCTGACAAAGACATAATAATTGTCCATACTCCTTTTATTAACAGAATACCCTAATCCAATACCTTATGCTTATTCAATCCGCCACTTTTGTTAAAAGTAGTCCTAATTTTCAGCAATGTCCCGTTATGGATAGACCTGAATATGCCTTTATAGGGCGTTCTAACGTTGGGAAATCTTCTTTGATTAACGCTTTGGTAAATAATAAAAAGCTGGCAAAAATTTCCGGTACACCGGGGAAAACGCAGCTGATAAATCATTTTTCTATTAACGGTAAATGGTATTTAGTTGATTTGCCCGGCTATGGTTATGCTAAAATATCAAAGGTGATGAGGGCGAAATGGGAACGTATGATTATGGATTATCTTTTTAAGCGATTGAATCTTATGAATACATTTATCTTGGTAGATTCTCGCCATAGCCCACAAAAAAATGATCTTGAATTGTTTGAACGCTATGGTGCTAATAATTTACCTTTTACCATTGTTTTTACAAAAATTGATAAGCTCAATAGAAATCAATGGGAGAAAAATATTGCTGCATATAAGAAAGTATTACTTACTCAATGGGAAGAACTTCCTCCTATAATCCTTAGTTCGGCAGTGGAAAAAACCGGCTTGGACGAAATCTTACAATCGATAGAAAGTAGTATGGGCTTGTTTAACGCTAAACTCATTCCTAAAGGATAAGTAAGAGAAAGTATAATTATTTATGTAGTCCACATTCTCTAGTGTCGGGATTTTCCCACCACCAACGCCCTGCACGTAAGTCTTCACCCTCCATAATAGCACGTGTACATGGTTGGCATCCTATACTCGGAAATCCTTTGTCGTGGAGTGGATTGTATGGTATATGATGGGCTTTAATATAATCCCAGACCTCCTTTTCGCTCCAGTTGATTAAAGGATTGATTTTGATTTTCTTACTATTATCATCCCATTCTACTATTTGCATAGTAGTGCGCGTTATTGATTGGCTTCGCCTTAAACCCGTAATCCATGCTTCTTTGCCATTCATAGCTCTCTTTAATGGATTGAGTTTGCGAATTTGACAACATTGATGGCGCAGGTCTATGGAGTTGTAAAATAGATTGATACCATGCTTCATTACCATATCTTCTACTTCTTTAGCCGCAGGAAAATAAGGATGTATTTTAATGTTATATTTTTTAGTGGTTCTGTCGATTAAATCGTACGTCTCGGCAAAGAGTCGCCCCGTATCTAGAGTAAAAATAGTTGCTTCCTTGCTAATAGAGGCTATCATTTGCGTTATCACCTGATCTTCGGCTCCTAAGCTTGTTCCAAAAGTTAGTTTATCACCCAATTTATCAATAAAGAAGGCGATAATTTCTCGGGCATCCTTGGTCTTCAATACTTCGTTGAGAGTAGGTATATCGGATTTAGTATAAATCATGGCTTATTCTCTTATAAATGTTCTAAAACTTCAATGCTTTCTCGTAAATAGACGTCGGAGCTTAACTTCTTATGCCAATCCTTAGCCGTTTTTACTTTATTTGAATCTTTCTCAATAAATTGCCAGTCTGCTTGTAGTGGTATCACTTTTACTAATGTAGTATCGCTGTATATTTGTTTGAACTTTTTATTTTCCTTGACACGTTTGGCAAGGAGTTTCTTGTATTTGTTAAGGTTGAGACTTATTTCGGTATCATTTCTACGATGTTTTATAACCTCAGCCTGTTCCTTTATCAATTTGAAATCCTTATTATTTTTAATACGGTCTTTGCTTTCTTTGGCAATAAGTTTTCTATTGCTAATCATTTCTGTTGGCATATAGGGTGCCGGTGCAATTTCATCCCAAGGCAAGTGATATTCCAATTCACGCTCACCATAATCTATATACATATAGTTATCGGGTAGTATCACATCGGGGACAACCCCTTTAAGTTGTGTAGAAGCGCCTGTTATACGATAGAACTTTTGGAAAGTAAGTTTCAGCGCTCCCAGAGGTTTGTATTGGTCGAGCTGAGAATTAACAATATCGTCGAGATTAATAATTCGTTGTACTGTTCCTTTGCCAAAAGTTTGTTTCCCTCCAATTATTACTGCTCTGTTATAATCTTGTAGTGCAGCAGCAAATATTTCGGATGCTGAGGCACTATTTGAGTTAACCATTACAGCCATAGGACCGTCATAATAAATATTGGGGTCGGTATCGTTAAGACTTTGTGCAGCGCCGGTTTTTTGTTTTACCTGTACAATAGGTCCTTCTTTAATAAAGAACCCGGCCATTTTAACCACATCAGGAAGTGAACCTCCTCCATCATTTCTTAAGTCAATAATAAGCCCGTCAATGCCTTCTTTTTTAAGTTTTTTGATTTCTTTGAGCACATCAGAAGAACATCTACGACCTCCGTCCTTTTTATTGAAGTTGACATAAAAGGAGGGAAGATAGATATATCCTATACGTTCGTTCGAATTGGGAGATTTTACAATAACAGATTTGGCATAAGTGTCTTCTATAACAACAACATCACGTACGATAGAAATAACTTTAATATCCCCATCAACAGTTTTAACAGTGAGTTTTACCGTCGTTCCTTTCTTGCCTCTAATATAACGTACGGCTTTGTCGAGGCGCATTCCTGTAATATCCAATGCTTCGTCATCGCCTTGTGCTACTTTAAGAATTAAATCCCCGGCCTTGAGCTCTCCTTCTTTGTACGAAGGACTGCCGGGAACAATATGAACTACTTTGATATAGCCATCTTTCTCTTGTAAAGTAGCTCCAATACCTTCGAGTTGCCCACTCATAACAATGTCGAAATCTTCCTTGTCTTTCGGGGGATAGTAATTTGTATGAGGGTCGAAGGATAGGCTTACCGCATTCATAAATTGGTTGAAACGGTCTTTTTGTTCCAGCTGATTTAAGCGATGGAAATAATCCTTATTACGTTTTTCTACCTTCGCTCTTGCCTCTTTCTCCAGGGTAACAAAACTCTTTTGTTTAACGGTAGTGTCATTTTTCTCTTTGGCTTTCTTCTGAATTTCTAAACGAGTATTTAACTCATAAAGAACTTGATATTTTAAAGATTTGCGCCAAGCATCTTTTAACTCAGCCTTGGTTTTGGCAAAAGTATTTTTTTTGTTATCAAGTTGGATGTTTTCATCTTTTTTAAAATCAAAGGGTTTTGATAATATTTCAGGATAGAATACTTCAGCATCTTTTATCCGCTGGGTAATTATTTCGTTGGCAAGATTAATATAATCGTCATTACCATTATTTAATTCATCATCAATGAGTGTTTTGTACTTTTGAAGTTGATCCACATCGGATTGAAGTAAGAATTTTTTGGTATAATCTAAACCTTCTAAAGTGGTTTTATACACTCGTTTAGAAAAATTATCGTCAATTTTATTATTATTATAATGGGCAAATTTCAAACCGCTAATGACTAACTCTGAGATAATACTCTCTTTGTCTTTTTGACTTTTGGAATAGGTTTTAAAAGCGACTATTAATCCAAGTGGCAATAATAGTACAAGTAGTTGAATGATTCTTTTTCTCATAGATAAAATATTTAAGCAGCGAAAATACGGAAATAAATCCAATGCTATTTTCAATAATGTTATAAAATGTTATTGACAATAAATAGCTGTTTTTTAACCATTGTTGTCCTATTAAAAATATTGATAATTGTATTTTGTGTTTTTATCAGACAGCAATATTTCTAAATAAGTAATAGCTTGTTTAGAAACAATATAAAAAGCATTATAGGGGTAATTTTTTTGTAATATAATAAAAATTAATCCTACTTTTGATGTTTTTCCCATTTGGGGTATTTCTAATTAGTTCAAAAATTATATTCTAACATCAAAACACAGATAATATGAGTATCAGTTTAATAGGGCGTTCAATTGGAGAATCAGTTACGCTAAAACTTAATCAAACCTATGCTATTTTAAGAGCAAAAGGGGAGCCTGTAATTCATTTAGGAGGAGGAGAACCCAAAAGTAAAGCCCCCATAGATGCAATTACAGCTATTGCTTCTCACCTTAATAGTGGTGAAGTACGATATGCGCCGGTAGATGGCAGCATCGATATGAAGAAAGCAATTATTCGTTATACAAGAGCGCATTATGGGAGAATGGTAGAGCCGGAGAATGTGATAGCTTCCAGTGGTGCCAAGCAAGCTATAATGGTTGCCCTTCAAGCTATTCTTGATCCTCAGGATGAGGTTGTCTTCCCCGCCCCCTATTGGGTTTCCTATACTGAAATGGTGAAGTTGTGTGGTGCTGTTCCCGTACCGGTAATTCCGGAGGATGGAACGTTTACCCCCCGAATGAGTGATATTACTCAGAATGTTACCTCCTATACCAAGGCTATTATCATTAATAGTCCCAATAATCCTTCCGGAGCAGTTTATCCGGCCTCCTTTATCAAAGAAATTGTAGAATACTGTGAGCAGAAAGGGATTTATCTTATTATGGACGACATCTATCATTTGCTTACTTATAATGGTAAAAAACCGGCTAATCCATTCGATTATGTCAAAGATTTTAGCGATAATAGTAAACTAATTATTATTAATGGTGTTTCCAAAGCTTATGCTATGACGGGCTTTAGAATAGGCTGGGCCGTGGCGAATACAAAACTTATTTATGTAATGGCTAATATTCAGGGGCATCAGACTTCGGGGCCTTCTATTCTTTTACAGAAAGCCGCTATTGGTGCTATCAATGGAGTGCAATCGAGTATTGAAAGTTTAAGAACCACCCTCGAAAATAATCGCAAAGTGATGATACAGCAAATCAAAGCTTTTGATGGCTTACATTTAATTGAACCCGATGGTACTTTTTATGCTTTTGTGGATTTTAGTGCTTACGAAAAAGACTCTACCAAGCTTTCTAATTTTCTTCTGGAGAAAGTTAGAGTGTTGGCAATGCCGGGAGTAGAATTTGGAATGGAAGGATACCTCCGCTTGAGTTATTGCGGCTCTATTAAAGATATTATCGAAGGTATCGAACGTATTAAATGGGCCATTGATCCAAATTCACCCAATGAATTATATATCGGAGAGCGTAAACTTGTTCGTGACTGGAATTAATTTTTTATTGGGAACCATTGAATGTATTCTGTTTGAATGTTGACTGTTCCCATCTTGTTAAATCACAAAAACATTTTTAAATTATGAAATATTTAGAATTTGCTACTCCAGCCATTAAACATGCCGACACTCTTAAATCAGATTATGGCTTAAAAAATCATGGATTAGTTCATCTTGATACTGTTTATTGGAATCTTCCAACTCCTGCTTTGGTTGAAGAGGCCGTTTTCAGAGGGGAAGGGAAGTTGGTTAATGGTGGCGCTTTTCAAGTTTTTACCGGTAAGTGGACTGCCCGTGCTGCCAATGATAAGTACTTTGTGCGTGAAGAGAGTACCGAAAATTTAATCGACTGGGGAGAATATAATCGCCCTATGACTACCGAAAAATTTAATGGCTTATTCTCTCGCCTTCAAGCCTTTTGGCAAGGAGAAGAATTGTTTGTTCAGGATTTGTATGCCGGAGCAGCTCCCGAATACAGATTGCCGGTGAGGGTAATAACAGACAAAGCTTGGACGGCTCACTTTGCACGCAATATGCTCCTTAATGAAAATGATTTGGCCAAGCTCAAACAGTTTGTGCCTGACTTTACCATTATGGTAAGTCCTAAATTTAAGGTAGATCCTCGCATCGATGGTACTTTAAGTGAGACTGCTATTGTTATCAATTTCTCCCAGAAACTGGCTATTATCGCAGGGAGTGAATATGCCGGTGAGGTGAAAAAATCGATATTTACCATTATGAATTTCTTAATGCCATTACAAGATGTTATGGCGATGCATTGCTCTGCCAATGTGGGTGATGATAATGATGTAGCACTTTTCTTTGGACTCAGTGGAACGGGTAAAACTACACTTTCAGCCGATCCTAAGCGTAGGCTCATTGGTGATGACGAACATGGGTGGAGTGATGAAGAAGTCTTTAATTTTGAGGCTGGATGTTATGCCAAAGCCATTAGGCTTTCGGCAGAAGCTGAACCTGAAATTCATGCTTGTACTTATAAGTTTGGTACTATTTTGGAAAATGTAATTTTTGATCTTTCTTCTCGTCAAATCGACCTCGATGATGAAAGCCTTACCGAAAATACGCGTTTGTCCTATCCTTTGGAATTTATTCCTAATTCGGTTCCTGAGAAAATGGTGAAAGGCCAGCCTAAAAATATTATTTTCCTTACTGCCGATGCTCAGGGTGTAATGCCCCCCATCGCCCGTTTGGATATGAATCAGGCTATCTACCATTTTATCAGTGGATATACTTCTAAAATTGCGGGTACTGAGTTGGGATTAGGTATTGAACCTGAAATTACTTTTAGTGCTTGCTTTGGCGCACCTTTTATGGTGCATCATCCTTATTTTTATGCTAATCTATTACGTCAAAAAGCAACTCGTTCCGGGGCTAAAATATGGTTGGTTAATACCGGATGGGTTGGTGGTAAATTTGGCGTTGGAAAGAGAATCTCCATCCGCCATACTCGCGCCATGCTCAATGCAGCTATGGAAGGTAAATTGGATGATGTGGAATACCGTACTGATAAATTGTTTGGCTTTAAAATTCCTAAATCTTGTCCCGGAGTTCCTGATGATGTCTTTCAGCCTTCCAATGCGTGGGGCGATAAGAAAGACTATTGGAGAAAATATGATGCCTTGGTTTCTCGTTATATCGAAAATTTTAAACTCTTCGCCGATCATGTTCCCGATGAAGTAAAAGCTGTTGGCCCTCGTAGAATGAGTTCTCTATAAGGTAGATAATAGTATTTTGAAGACCTACGAAAGTCATCTTGGAATATATCAGGGTGGCTTTTTTTTGTGAAATATTTTTCTTTAGCCTACTTTGCATCCAATCTCTTTATCCTCACTTCTGTATTATGTTTTTATGGTATAAAATCTTTTCCTTTCTGTCTTAAGAAATCATTAGCTTTGCAAACTTAAATTACATAAATTGACTTATGCCGTTAAAATATTTACTTTTTAGCCTCTTGTTTTTTTTTACTACAATGTTGTATGCACAAA
>WGCS01000239.1 GCA_015493685.1 Bacteroidales bacterium | reverse complement strand
GGTTTATAGAGCTAGGTTATAATTCCAAATATGATGTTTTGAAAGAGCTGAGTGATAACGGAAGTTTGGTTGAAGCTAAAGATAAAAATAGTAATGAGAGGGTTTTACAACCACCTGAAATATATAGCGGCATTGTATATTTTACAACTTATCAACCTAATGATACTCCGTGTGGAGGAGGAATTTCTCGTTTTTATGCTGTTTCTTATAAAAATGGTAAATTGAAGGAAAACCTGTTTGGATTTAATAATCAATTTAAGACAGCAAGAAGTGTGGAATTGTCAGGTAGAGGAGTTGCAAGTAAACCTATGATATATTCTGGTCAAGGGGTTTCTAAAGCTGTCGCAGCTGGGGTTGTTAATAGAAATGGCAGTCTCGAAAAAGTTCAGTTGAACCCATCTTATTTTATAAAGAATATTACAATTAAATACTGGAGAGTTAGGAAATGAGCAACAAAGGATTTACTTTATTAGAACTGTTAGTGTCGTTGGCGATTTTCTCTATTGTATTGGCTATTGCTCTTCCTGACCTTTCAAAGTGGTTAGCAAGAAATAGAGTAAGAAATTTTGCCTTAGGCTTAGCCTCTAATATTAATAATAGCAGGATAATGGCTAGGAAGGACAATGTTAGGGTAATTCTAGTGGTTGCCTTTGGTGGTTCTGATGGTTCTAATTTAACTGGCCTTGGAAATATTGATCCAGTGTATTATTTTATCTTCGAGGATAAAAACGAAAATGGGTATTTCGATAACGGCGATAAGCTGATTTTTTATAGCAAAAAAAAAGGTTGTGTAAAAATACTTAGTAATTCTCTTTCAAGAATTTACAAAAATAGTAACGGTGCAGCGGTTGGAAAATCTTTAATTTTCTTCCCGGTTGGCGTTCCTTTAATAGGGGTTTCAAATGTAAGGATTACTGTTGGGTGTGTTAATGATAATGATGTAAAATACTCTGTGTTGTTAAGTGGTATTAATGGAATAGCTAAAGTGGTATCTAAATGAAATTTAATGTTTATTTGAAGTTAAATAAGAACGGCTTTACGCTAATTGAAGTTTTAGTCGCTTCATTTATACTGGTTTTTGGCTTGTTAGGCTTGTCCTCTTTTTTAATTAACTCTATAAGGTTGAATGAAAAAAATCAAATGAGGATTGTTGCCGAGAAAATTTTGAGTGGAAGTGTTTCTCAACTTAGGTCCGTTAACATTAATAATTTCACCAAAAATACATTGGAAAGTTCTTTTGGATTTTCTGAAACCATACCGCCGGGTTATCCAGACGATAACGAAGTAAAAAAAACATGTGGTAACAATTATAGTATCACACTTTTTAAAAGTTATTCAATAGAAAAAAAAGTTATGGGAATTAAAGTAATTTATAAATACACGCAGAAACTATGCGTATGGAGGGATTATTTGCCACCTTTTTTAGGAAAGGCTGAAACAATTATTTATTGGAAATTCGGGGAAATGTTACACAATGAAAAAACAATGTTTTTTATTGCTGCTGGTGAATAATGTATGATTAGTTCTAAAAAAGGATTCTCTGTATTGGAAATGATAATTGCTATATTTATAACGCTTATTATTATGGCAGCTTCATATAAATTTTATTTGAAATTTTTTGACACATTTTCAAAAGAGAAAATTAAGTCGCAACTTCAAGCTCAGCTACAGGACACTTTTGAAATAATAGAAGATGATATAAGACATGCAAGTTTTGGATTATTGAAACAGAACAATGGAATTTGTCTTTATGTAATTGATGATAACTGTACAAATTCAAATTTATGTGTACCTGGCACTGATAGATTATTTATAGGTGACGGATGGCAAATTATAAGGGATTTTACTGTTGATAATTGTCCTGATGGTGACATTCCTGATACAACCTATCAGATTTTAGCAAGTAAAAAGTTTTACGCTAATGTAATGTCTTATACTATGGATTCAAAGAGTATTGTTTTAGATAAAATAGATATTGATAACACTTGTAGAAATGTTAACAATCTTTGCGGATCTGGGAATAGTTGTGATGATTTGCTAGATAATAAAGCTTTTATCGTGTGTGGTTGCCGAAACATAAGTGACAAGTATTGCCAAGAAGGAAGAAGGATTTCATCTGTTGATGAATCAACAAAAACTTTAAATTTTTTAGTGAGTGCAGATAGTCTTTCTTGTTATAAATGCAATGGTGCAAAAGTGGTACCAGCTATTGTATGGTATGTTAAAAAGGATTCCAATAATGATTATTGGCTTTATAGAAATCAGCAAAAAGTTATTGAGAATGTGGTTAATTTTTCTGTGTGTGCTGGTTATGATTTAAACGGTGACGGTATTGTTTCAGGTAATTTTAATGGTGGTAAATGTAGTGGAGAATATTTGAGTAAGATCCCTAATAATGCTTCATTTTCTAGACTTAAATTTTTAGTTATTGCTATCAAAATGGTATATAAATGGAGAGGTAAAGATTATTATATTGAATATCAAGATTCGGTAGAGACATTCCATTAAAATCCATTCCTTTACTGGTTTTGGTAACTCCCCCACACATACTTACCACTCTTACTAAATATATACAGGTTCACAAACTTACTCAACCATTCATAAGGGTAGCCTGCTACCCTTATGATATCTTCCAGTAGTAAGGTTGGAAACCTTACTATATTCAAGGATATCATGGATTTTGTTGATTTCAGTTTCTCAAAAGGCGTCATGCCGTTCATGTCTATGCCATAGTGAGGTCTTGCTGTATTCCATGTATCCTGCCATTGTTGAGCTTTGAGCAAGAACTCAGCATCATTCTTGCATCTTTCTGGATGAATGGAGAAAAAGTATTCATCGTCTTTTCTGTGTGAGTTTTCCACTATAGCCTG
>WGCS01000238.1 GCA_015493685.1 Bacteroidales bacterium | reverse complement strand
GCTTTTATGGTGTTTGGATTACTTTATAAAAAAATGGGTTACTGGGCCATTGCCATCGCTTTTCTAGTAGTCTCTATAGTGGATTATTACATTATATATCACGTACTTGAATCGTTTATTTACAAAAAGATTAAACTTATTTATAAAACCATTCATCGTTTAAAGAGGGGGAAAAATTTTAAGGAATCAGACATTGTGGGGCAAAAAGATTTGTTGGAGAATGTAAATACAGAAGTGCTGGAGTGGGCAAAAATGCAGAAAGACGAAATTCAGAGCATGAAGACTTTGGAGCAGTACCGTAGAGACTTTGTTGGAAATGTATCTCATGAACTGAAAACACCTATTTTTAATATTCAAGGCTATATTCTTACCCTTCTGGATGGAGGAATTGAAGATAAGGATATTAACTATAAGTATTTGAAAAAATCATCAAAAAGTGTTGATAGAATGATTAATATCGTTAAAGATCTAGAGCAAATATCTGCTTTAGAATCCGGAATGATTGATATTAATCCCGTTAAAACTAATATTTTGGGATTGACTTTAGAAGTTATTGAATTTCTTGAAGTGAAAGCAGCTAAAAAAAATATACATCTCTTCCTTGCCAAGGGTAATAATCAGCTTCCTATATGGGTTATGGCTGATAATGAGAGAATCCGACAAGCACTTATAAACCTGATTGACAATGCAATAAAGTACACAGGTAAAAATAAGCATCCTTACATAAAGATTAGTTTTTATGATATGGATGAAAATATATTGATAGAAATAAGCGACAATGGCATGGGCATCGCCATGGAAAATATCCCCTTTCTTTTTAATCGATTTTATCGAGTTGATAAAGCACGGTCGCGCGATCAAGGGGGTACAGGATTGGGCTTGGCAATAGTAAAACATATTATTGAGGCTCATAAGCAAACCATCAATGTAAGAAGTAGCCTTGGTGTAGGAACGACCTTCTCATTTACCTTAAAAAAAGCAAAAAACTAAACATTCGATTTAACTAGTTGGAGAGAAATACTAACTAAATCCGGTGGATAGTTATAAAGAGTATAGATTGATTTAAAACACATTTTTTTATTCCCGGACTCCTTGTTCTGTTTAGCTTCAGCGAGCAGTAAATGACTTATTAAAACTCGGTAAAAGAAGCATAATAAATTTTCCCAATAATATTTTGAGTAAAAGGTAGAAAAAACTTGTTCAAATTTAAAAATGTATTACCTTTGCGCACTCAAATAACAATACAAAATCTACCATTAGTTTTGTTATTAACAAGCTCGTTCAGACAATAATTCTAATTAATAGTTGGGATTATAAATACACTAGTTTTGAATTACTATTAAAGTCTGAACCACTAATACAAATGCCCAGGTGGCGGAATTGGTAGACGCGTTGGTCTCAAACACCAATGAGGTAACACTCGTGCCGGTTCGACCCCGGCCCTGGGTACTAAAGCGGAATTCTCAATTAATTTGAGTTTTCCGCTTTCTTTTTTCTCCTTATAAGCTTCTAAAAACAAGTTATTTAACACGGATAAACTATTTATTCTTTCGGTTCGATAATAACAATAGAAGAAATACAAAAAAAATCTATTAACCTTCTAAATATAAGTAATTTATATTGGTTAGATGTTGACTTCTCCTGTAATCATCATTTGTTCTATTACAATAAATTCAATATTTGCCTTTGTTTTGTTACATATTTATTGTAATATTGCCTTTGTTTTATTACAAATATTGTAAATAATGATGATAAGAAGAAATATATTAAGTAAATTAGAAGAATGGAAGAATCGGAGTGCTAGAAAGCCTTTAATACTTAGAGGCGCTAGACAAGTAGGGAAGACCACCGTTGTTACGGAATTTGCTAGACAATATAAGTATCGTATATTCTTAAATCTAGAAAAGACCAAAGATAGGGCATATTTTACCAATGAAATGGAAGTTGAAATTATCTTGGAATCGCTCTTTCTGTATAATAATATTGATTTATCGGAAATGAATAACACTTTAGTGTTTATTGATGAAATTCAGGAATCGCCTAATGCTATTCAGGTTTTGAGATATTTTTATGAAGAGTATCCAGAATTAAACGTAATTGCTGCTGGTTCATTATTGGAATTTGCAATAAAAAAAGTAAGGAGTTTTCCTGTTGGTAGAATTGAATACCTCTATATTCATCCAATAAATTTTGAGGAATTTGTTGCCATTAAAAATGGTAAACTTCTAGAACATCTGTGCAATGTACCTGTAAACCCAATTGCTCATCATATTTTGATGGAACAATTTAATATTTATGCAATAATAGGAGGTATGCCTGAAGTTGTAAAAGAGTATATTAAAAATGATAGTATTACTTCATTACCAAGAATATATGAAAGTATTTGGAGTACTTATCGAAATGATGTTGAGAAATACACGTCATCAGCAACTGCGAGAAATGTAATAAAGCATATTATAAATACAGCTCATCTATATATAGATAAAAGAGTTAAGTTTCAAAATTTTGGAAATTCTAACTATCGCTCAAGAGAAGTTGGTGAGGCTATGCGTAACCTTAATGATGCTCGAATAATTCAACTAATATATCCAACTACAAGTGTTGAATTTCCTATTATAGCAGACTTAAAAAAATCACCCCGACTACAATTCCTAGATACAGGGCTAGTTAATCATGCTTTAAATATCCAATCTGAGATGATAGGATTAAAAGATTTGAGTAATTCATTTAAAGGTGCAATTATTCCACATTTGATAACACAAGAATTAATTTCATTAAATAGTGAGAAGGATACTAAACCTCATTTTTGGGTACGTGAAAAAACACAATCCTCATCAGAAGTGGATATACTAATTTCGTATAAGAATATACTTATCCCTATCGAGATTAAATCAGGTGCAACAGGCAGCTTAAAATCTTTACATCAATTTATTGATCGCACTAACCATCATTATGCAATTAGAATATATGCTGGAGATTTTAATATTGAAAAGACAAAGACACCAAATAAAACCCCTTATTTCTTAATGAATTTACCCTATTACTTAGGAACTAAAATTGAAAAATATATAGAATATTTTATGAACAACTATTAAAATGTCCTACTTATTAGCTCAATATTCTGACTCAATCGGTGAGAGTTTTTGCTATCTATCTGTACTAAGCCTAATCAACAATGTTGATTAGGCTTTTTTATTTGGTAGAAATTTTCAAAAGCTCCCCGTTGCTCCCCGTTGCTGCGCGAGAAATTGTAAAACAAGAATACATAAAAACATTTTAATAATTAACTAATAAAAATTATAAAAGGAATTATATTGCTCATGCTGGCAATAACAATAATGCATTCGTGCAAAAAAGAAGAAATATTAAAAACAGATAAAGCAAAAGTGAATCATTCTGAAGTGTTACGTGTAGCTAATAGTGTTGTGTGTGAAAATGGGGTCCTTGTCTTTTCAAATTGGGATGCTTATTATCAGATAGATAGTACTCTTGCAACTTATACCTTTGAAGAAAAAAAAGCTTGGGAAGATGCATTGAACTTTAAGTCTCAGAAACAAGTATTTGATAATATTGCGACAAAGGAATATGCTATATTTATTACACTTATGAAGATAAGCCAGATTCGTATTTTCTGGAAAACCCTGAACCTGATCATTGTGCCGAGTATTATACCGCAATTAATGACGGAATAATTGAAGATATATTTGATGAAGGGCACTATATGGCTTATACCGTCAAAGATATTAGCAAAGTTGCTTTTATTAATACAGAAGGATTTATTAAGATCGAATCTATACTCTACCAATATAAAGGTAATTTGATTAAGTATATGATAAATGGAACTATTCAAGATTGTAATTTATTGAATTCAACTAATGAAACTAATGAAAATCTGGAAATTATTGTTAATAAAGTGCCAGAAGGTGGAGAAGGCGGAATAGGAGACCATGGAGAAGGTGGAGAAGGAGACCATGGAGAAGGTGGAGATCCGTTTTATAAAAAGGCTTCTGCTAAAAGTGGAGATGCTAATAGTCCTTGGATTCTAAGCGGTAGTTGCAGAGCAAAGTGTACTACATATGTGGAAATAAAAGGACATGGCTATCCCAATAATTATGAATACACATTTCAACTTGACTGTAAACAATTGATTATCACAATAGATTCACAAAGAAAAAACGGATGGGGAAACTGGATTCAATACCATGGTGAATATAATGTCTCAGGAATGACTAGTGTTACTATTGCGGAGGGAATAAATGGTACTCAACCAACAAATCCATATTATCCAGATTTTATGATAAATTTTCAAACCATTCATGGAAATACAAATTCAAATTTCTTTCCGGTAACTATAAATAAAAATATGGTATATTATCATGGAATAGTTTGGACTAGTGTGCTTTCAAAGGTTTTTTATTGTCCATCATATATTAATCCCATTCACTTTGATATTACAGCAGATATAGCTGGAGGTGCACATGGAATTACAGCACAAAATAATTTTCAATAATAATAAATAAAGCGACTAAATTTATTAATTTAGTCGCTAATTATTTTTTTATGCATTACAAAACAAAAAAAGGTATATTTTTAATAGTAGTAATCCTGCTAACTTTATTTTCCTCTTGTACAAAACAAGTGGACTATTTAATAGAAAATTCTGAGAGTATTCCAATTATTCAATCCATTATGAGTCCTGACAGGCTTATTACTGTATATGTAGCTCAATCGGTAGGTGCACTTGATAATAGTTTTAAGTTTATCGCAGATGCAACAGTATTGCTTTACAGTGAAGATGTTTTTGTTGATACGCTAAAACTCAATTCTGATAATAAGTATTATTCAAATGTGTACCCTATAGCTGGAAAAAGATATAAAATTGTTGTAGAAACACCGGATGGTAAAATGCTTTGGGGTGAAACCACAATTCCCTCAAAACCAATTGCTTGCAATCCTGTAGTGACTCCTAATCTAATATATTTTGATCAGATTTGGTTTGGTAAACTCGAATTGCAAATAAATGACACTTCACCAAAACCCAATTATTATGAGTTATTAATCTTTAAATTTGATTCTGTACATGGGAATAAGTATACTCAAACATCGAGCTTTTATGAAATGGATAAAGCGGTAATAAATGAAGGGGATTGGGGTTTTTATCCACCCACTATATTTTTTTCGGATGAGCTGTTTAATGGAACAAAGTATGACTTTTATTGTATAGGAGGGGCAGGTGGTTATGTAAAATATACCCCAGATAGTATTGTATGTTGTGATCACCAATATACATCATTACGAAACACTAGTTATAGTTATTATAAATACCGAAAATCATATACTAGGCATGCGTATAACTCTGGTATGCAGAGCGATGGTTTATTAAACCTAATTAGCACAGGAAATCCTGTGGATATGTATTCAAATGTACATGGAGGATTAGGGGTTATAGTAAGTTATAATCAGATTGTTGAGAAAATAAATGAAAAAATATGAAGAAAGTATTATTCATATTATTATTTATTATGTTATTGTTTCCGATTTACGGTCAAATTATTGTTAGTGGGATAATTATAAATAAAACCACAAAAGAAACAGTTATTGGAGCAAATATTAGAAATATTTCTAGGAAAGTGGGCTGCTCATCAAATAGGTATGGTTTTTTTAGTATTAAACTTAGCCAGTTACCTGATACATTAGTATTTTCGCACATAGGCTTTAAGTCGGATACCATCATTATTCTTAAATCAACAGATACTCTAAAAATAGAATTGGAAGAGAGCAAAACAAATATTAGTGCATTTGAAGTTGTTGCAGAAAATCCTTTAATAAACAGTACATCAATGGGGGTAGTTAAAATATCTACAAAGCAATTAAAGCAACTTCCCACATTAGGAGGAGAAGCCGATGCAATTAAAGCATTTCAAATGATGCCAGGGGTTCAATCGGGAAATGAAGGTTCAAGCAGCTTATTAGTAAGAGGAGGCTCTCCAGATCAAACCTTGATATTGCTAGATGATGTTCCAATATATTATATTAATCACATTGGCGGATTTCTGTCAACTATTGATGTTAATACTATTAACGAAATAAAACTTATTAAAGGAGGATTTCCGGCAGAATATGGTAACCGTTTGAGTGGGATAATGGATATTAGACTAAAAAATGGAAATAAACAGAAACATAATGTGTCAATGGAGTTAGGACTTATTTCAACTAAATTATTTGCTGAGGGGCCTATTAATAAGGGAAAAACCACCTATATGCTTAGTGTAAGAAGGTGCAATTTTGATCTTATGTCGAGACTATTTTTTAGTGTGTCAGACCAATATTATTCCGCAGGATATACTTTTTACGATGCTTATGCTAAGATTACGCATACATTCAATTCAAAGAATACCATTTCTATTTCTGCATATAATGGCAGAGATAAAGTTTATAATAATTTATCAAAACCTTATGAAATGGATCCTGATAGATTTATAAATAAAGGTAAAATGAATACTACTTGGGGAAATACGCTTTTTTCTGCAAAATATAACCATCAGTTTTCAAACCGGCTTTTTAGCAGTACAACAGTGGGGCATTCTCATTTTAATTATGCAAGCACATTGGAGAGTTATCAATTGGAAATAGCTACTAAAGCTGAACTCTATAAATCTACTTATTTTCATAATTCAGGAATTGATGATTTATTGGTGAAACAAGACTTTGATTTTTTTGTAAAAAATAAGTTTAGAATAAAAATGGGAGCGAGTTTTACCAATCATTCATTTAACTTGGGAATATACGAAACTTCAAATCCTCAAAATGAAACTAAAACTGGAGAGAATATTGTAAATTCTCAAGAATTCGATATTTTTGAACAAAACGAAATAGAATTTAAGCATCAATTCAGAGCAAATATAGGCATTCATCTTAATGGATATTTTGTTGAAGGTGAGTCGTTTTACTCTATTCAACCTAGGATAAATATTAGTAAATCATTCAAAAAAACAAATTCCATCAAACTAAGTTATGCAATAATGCAACAAAACATGCATTTGCTATCGAATAATGGAGTGGGTGTGCCTGTTGATTTGTGGGTTCCGGCTACAAAAAGAATTGTTCCTCAAAAATCTAATCAATTAAGTTTAGGTTATTATAAAATTTTT
Organism: Bacteroidales bacterium; assembly: GCA_015493685.1. GTDB lineage: Bacteria > Bacteroidota > Bacteroidia > Bacteroidales > UBA1556 > UBA6267. The sequence continues at coordinate 1,434 of WGCS01000238.1, read as the reverse complement.
GGTAAGAATAAGTATGAATTTAGTTCTGAAATTTATTATAAAAAGCTTATTAATCAAATAGATTATAAAGAAGGAATCAATATTTTTAGCAACGATTTTGATTGGGAACATAAGGTTGCTGTTGGTGGTGAAGGGCAATCGACGGGCCTAGAGTTTTTATTACAAAAAAAACACGGAAGGTTAAATGGCTGGGTGGCTTATACATTGAGCTATAATTACAGAAAATTTGACCAGTTAAATAATGGTGATTGGTATCCATATAAATATGATAGAAGGCATGTTTTCACCATAGTGGGCAATTATCAGATTTCGAAAAATATTACTTTGAGTTCTGATTTTGTTTTTATGACAGGTAATGCCATTACCCTACCGGTTGGTAAATACCAAAACATTAATCTTATTGGGAATTATTTCGTAATTCCACAAGAGACCACATATATTTATAATGGTCGCAATGGTAGTAGAATGCCCAAATACCATAGACTTGATTTGTCTTTGAGTTTCAAAAAAGACTTAAAGAGAGGAAGTAGGGAGTGGATTATATCAATATATAATGTTTATTCCCACAATAATGCATATTATTTGTATTTCACTCAAGACATAAAAGGAAATTTTCATCTAAACCAAATGTCCCTATTTCCCATTGTGCCTTCTGTTTTATTTAAACGGATTTTTTGAGGCCTCTTTATTTGATTGCTTATATTTTCATGGCTAATTCAAAAACAAAAAACTAGCATTTAAAACCTAAAATACTAAAGCAACTAAGAATTCAACAATAAATAAAAAAATATATTAGCCCTGCCATATTTTACATACAGCTAATTTGTAATAAGTTATAAAACAGATCAAATAAAGAAATTATACTCAAGCTTAGCCTCTTCAAATAAGGCTGCACTCTTAGACGAGCTATTAGTAATGCACGAACAAGAGGGCAATTTGCTTGATGAAGCACGAGACGAAGTTTATCAAAAACGAAAAAACAATCCATGTCCTCATTGTGGGAATATTCATGTCTATAAATGCGGCATTAAAAATGGAGTTCAATCATACAGTTGTAAAAGCTGTGGAAAATGGTATTGAGAGAAGTATCAGCAAATAATTACAAATCTAAAAAGTATCTTAGGTATATAAATTACTTACTTAAAAAAACTTGCCAAACTTTCAATTTTATGACTCAATCGGTTAGAGTTTTGGTTAGCTCTCTGTACTAAAGCGGAATTCTCATTTATAATGAGTTTTCCGCTTTCTTTTTTCTCCTTATAAGCTTTTGAAAATAAACTATGGAATAATTCTTTTGCTATTTCATTAAAATCTAAGATAATTCTTTGACAGAATTGAAATTTAGTTAATTACAGAAGTTTTGTGAGCGAACGGACTTGAATTTTAACTTTGCTTCAGATTAAACTAACAGCATATGTATCAAGATAAATTCGT
>WGCS01000237.1 GCA_015493685.1 Bacteroidales bacterium | reverse complement strand
CATGGAATTATAATCCTTATATCATTGAAAACAGAAATGTTTGTTTATATATCAAAGGATATATTTATCTTTGCAAATTAATAAATTCGAGTTTAAATAAGTATTATTAAAAATTACAGCTTTGAAATTAAAGACAATAACTACCACAATAGTTTTCATAGGATTATTATTTGGGGCTCAATTTACAGCAACAGCACAAGGGACAGGAGGTGCTAATTACAATCAATTATTAGGACAAGACGCAATCAATGCCATTACAACTGCGGTCCCTTTTTTATTAATTGCTCCTGATTCAAGGGCGGGATCCATGGGTGACATTGGAGTTTCAACCTCTCCAGATGCTAATTCACAACATTGGAATGCAGCAAAATATGCTTTTATCGACCACCAAATGGGATTTAGTGTTTCCTATAGTCCATGGCTACGAAATTTAGTTAACGACATCAGCTTAGCCTATTTGGCAGGATATTATAAGATCAATGATATGTCTTCTGTATCGGCATCCTTACGCTATTTCAGTTTGGGTTCTATTGAGTTCACCGATAAATTTGGTGTATCCCAAGGAAGTTATAAGCCCAATGAGTTTGCCATTGACGCTGCTTACTCCCGTAAACTTGGAGAACATCTATCAGGAGCTGTAACCTTACGTTATATCAACTCCAACCTTACTCAAGGTCAAAATGTAAATGGGCAAGCAACACAAGTAGGGCAAGCCATAGCCTCTGATGTATCGGTCTATTACAACAATAATATTACTATAGGAAAAACCAAGGGTAAATTTGCTTTTGGAGCAAGCATATCGAATATTGGTAACAAGATTTCTTATTCAGAATCCTTGGAACGTGATTTTCTCCCCATGAATTTTAGATTTGGGCCATCACTAACTGTTGATTTGGACAAATACAATAAAGTTACCTTTGCTGTTGATTTCAATAAATTACTGGTGCCAACTCCACCAATTTATGCTTTAGACACCAATGGCAATCCTATTCCGCAAGGGAATAGTTACAAAATAGAGAAAGGGATGGATCCCAATCGCTCTGTCGGTAATGCTATCTTCTCTTCATGGTATGATGCTCCCGGTGGAATGACCGAAGAGCTTCATGAATTTAATATAGGTAGTGGTATTGAATATGTATATGACCAAAAATTCTTTATTCGTGGAGGCTATTTTTGGGAACATGCAACCAAAGGAAATCGTAAATACTTTACTTTGGGAGCCGGTTTAAAATACAATGTACTGGACATTGACATCTCCTATCTAATTCCAACAACGCAACGAAATCCAATGGAAAACACCTTACGTTTCACATTACTCTTCAATTTTGATAATATTGGAGAAAAGGAAGCAAAATAGATGTATCGAATTGGCTTTGGCACCGACACTCACCGCTTAGTTGAAGCGAAAAGATTAATACTTGGTGGAGTTTATATTCCTCATTATAAAGGTTCTGACGGTCATTCCGACGGTGATGCATTAATACATGCACTCTGTGATGCCATTCTTGGTGCAGCCAATTTAAGAGATATTGGGTTTCATTTCCCCGATACTGATAGTACAAACAAAGACAAAGACTCCTCAGAATTTCTTATTTCCGTTATCAAAATGCTAAGAGCGAAGGGATATGAAATTGGCAATACCGATATTACTTTACAACTTCAAAAACCAAAGATTAATCCGTTTGTAACAAGCATCCAGGAAAACCTTGCCAAGCTGATGCAAATTTCTAATGATAAAATTTCTATTAAAGCTAAAACAGGAGAAGGAATAGGTTTTATTGGCCGTGAAGAAGGCATATCAGTACAGGCGGTAGTCTTGATTTATAAAAAATAAATATGTCAATAATATGTGCCATAACAGCAGGAGGAAAAGCATTAAGGATGAATGGATTAACAAAAGCTTTTATCTCCATTAATGGCCAACGAATAATTGATCGAAATTTAAAAATATTATCTCCACTATTTCCTAATATTATTATTATCAGCAACAATCCGGAACTATTTAGCTCGGATTATAGTTATCCTGTTTATACTGATTACTACAAAAACATTGGACCTTTGGCCGGTTTACATACGGCATTAAAAAATACTTTATCAGAAGCCATTTTCTTAATTAGCAGTGATTTACCTTATATTTCTACAAAAATAATCGAAATATTAATTACTGAATATCAGAAAACTGAAAAGGATGCTATCATTCCTATAATGGCAGGAAAAATAGAACCACTTTTTGGCATCTATTCTAAAAAAGTGTTTCATAAACTAGAACAATATATTGAATCAGATAAAGGTTATGCTATGCGTAATTTTTTAAAAGAAGTTGATACCTCCTATATTGCAATTAGCAATAACCAAGAAAACAGAAAAGCCTTTTATAACATCAATACCCCTGACGACTTAAGAGAAATAACACCAATTTCCTAGCAGCAAAAGCATTATGATAAGTCTCAAGTAATTTAATTTCAACTACTTATTTAATGATAGAACGAAAATCTGCACCACTAGGATTCTGAAATACTTTTAGTTTAAATTCAGGTATTATGGCCAACAGATGATCAAATATATCGGCCTGAATAGCCTCATATTGTGCCCAATCTTGAATTTTACTAAAAACATAAATCTCCAACGGAAGTCCTTTTTCTGTGGATTGTAACTGTCTCACCAGAAAAGTCATTTCTGAATGAATTTTACTATTTGCTTTAAGATAGGCCTCCACATAAGCTCTAAAGACTCCAATATTAGTTTGATGCCTTCCATTTTTCACATCGCCTTCTATGCCCATTTTACTATTGTAAGCCCTTAGCTCATCTTCCTTATGCTGTAAATAATCGTGGAGAAGTCTTATTTCCTTTAATTGAGTAAGCATAGCATCACTACAAAATCTTATTGACTGCAAGTCAATATTAAGGTAACGTTTAATTCTCCTTCCACCGGAATCCTCCATTCCTCTCCAATTACGAAAAGAATTGCTTACCAATGAATAGGTAGGAATAGTACTTATTGTTTTATCCCAGTTTTGTACTTTTACCGTCGTAAGTGATATATCGGTTACTGTTCCATCGGCGTTAGCTTCCGGAACCGATATCCAATCACCAATACGGACCATATCATTGGCATTGATTTGAATCCCTCCAACAAAACCAAGAATACTATCTTTAAATATCAACATTAGTACTGCGGCAAAAGCACCAATTCCTGTAAGGAGATAACTAATGTCTTTGGAGGTAACAATAGATATGGCAACCAGTACGCCAATTAATATGGTCAGTAATTGAAATACCTGAATGTATGATTTAATGGAGCGCTCTCGTCCTTTCTGTTCCAATTCATAAATGTCATTTGCGGATTTGAAAAGGGCAACAAAACCTCTTACCATCAAATAATCCATATATAATTTAAGGGTAAGAAATACCAGCTGATAAAGTAAGTGAAAATGAATAATAATACCATCAAGAACGAGAATCCATAAATAGACTGTTAAAATACGCAAGAAATAAAACACCACCCTATTCTCAAACAGTACATCATCTATACGAGTTTTCGATTTCCGGGCTATCTTTTTCACATAAGCCATTACATAATAGATAATGAGCTTATCAAAAATAAAGAATACGATAAACGAACCCAAGAAGTATAAGCTCTCTTGAGCAAAATAAGCCTTCTCAAGGGGAAAACCCATTCCTTCAATCCAGTGAATAATATTGTTTTTTAATACTGACAACCAATCCATTATATAAATTTTTAAAAAATAAGTATAGTACGCAAAGGTAAACTAATAAGAACATCGGCCATAAGAAAACAAGCAAGCTAAATAGAGTCTACTAATAAGCCAATAAAATAGTCATCTATAGCTATTTACGAATATATTCCGCATAATAAGTGCAAGGTTTTCGGGCATAATAGTGTAAAATCCGTGCAATTCTTAATCCAAACCTTTCACCAAATCAGCGACAATCTTTTTTAGCGGTCTAACCTCTTTAATATACTCTATGGAAGGTCCGGCTACAAAATAAGTTTTGTAAGTAGCACCAAAAGCGGCCTTCTTAATTTGATTCATTCCTCTAACAGCCACTATTAATTTCAATATTTTTTTAAACTTCTTGTGCTTATAAATCATCCTGCTCAACCAATTAGCCTCTGTGCCAATAGACTGCACATAAGGAGTATTGATAACGGTAAGTGGTGTCCCCGACAGATTGGAAGTCAGTACCACATCATTAGCCCCATAATCAATTAGCGCCTGTTTATAGCTATCCGACACGCCACATTCTTCGGCGGCAATAAAAACGGTACCAACACTCACTCCATCGGCACCAAAGCTAAGCATCTCTTTCAATTGCTCTGAAGTAGCCACACCACCGGCAGAAACAATGGGAATATCGAAATTGGCTTTAAGTTGCCCTATTAATTCTTTGGTAGGAATTTTGCCCGCATGACCTCCGGCCTGTGAACTAACAGCAATAATAGCATCAGCGCCCAAGGCAACCACTTTCTCAGCATAGCCGACATCGGTAACATCACAAAAAACTTTTATCCCCTTGGGCTTGGCTTTCTCAATAACTACTTTCGGACTTCCGAGGGAGGTAATTATAAACCCCACGCCCATCTCAACACAGGTTTCGAGCTGCTGTGGATATTTTGGATTCGACTTATTGACAATAAGATTTACCCCAAACTTTTTATCGGTACGCGATTTTATTTCGGTAATAGCTTCCCTAAACTCTTTATCAGTACGGTAGTTTAAAGCAGGAAATGCAGCCGCAATACCACTCTCCAATGCCTGAACTACCATTTCAACATTTGACACCAAAAACATGGGAGCCATAATGATAGGATATTTAATATCAAGCATTTGACAAATTCTATTTTCTTTCATTACAATTTATTTTAGAATAGTAAAATAATCAGGTAAATATACTAAAAAAACCTTGACTTTTTATGACTAAATTATCAGTGTTCGATTAGAATATTATAAAAGAGGTAAATCTCTTGTATTTTGAAAACTTTTGAATGTTAGCATTGATTAGCGCCTTATTATCGGATTGATTGTCCGATAAGAAAGCCTATTTAAATTTGAATCCGTATAAAATAGTATAATTAGAAGGAATTAGGCGCTAACAATGTTTGAATTGTGGCAGGGATAGTAGCGGCAGCTCCCAAAGCAAGGCATATTGCTGTGGTTGATAAGAAGACGGAGGCATTGCCTTGCTTTGGGACTATAGCGGATAGCCCGTTTAGCCACCCAAATAAAAAAGATAATTAAAAGACTACTTTCAAATAAGCTTCATAAAATAGTTTGTTGAGACGATGAAACAACAATACGATATTTTCTACTTATAAGTGTCAAAATAATTGACAAGTTGTGTAAAAATATTATACAAAATTACAATAAAAATAATATAAATAACAACATATCCTACTGATTTAGAATACACTATATTTATGGCATAAGGATTGGGAAACAAATAGCATTCGTACCTATTTTTAAAAGAACACAATGGACATACCAATAGAAAAACCGAAGGGAATACAGAAAAAGCATTTATATATTAGCATTGGCATTTTGCTTTTTGGTTTCGTTATTTATAAGGCTTTTTTTGCCGATAATATTCCAACATATAAGGCTGATAAGGAGCGCATAAACATTGCCACAGTAAGCAATGGCGTTTTCCACGATTATATAACTGTGAGTGGAACTGTAGCGCCTATTGCTACCATATATCTTGATGCTCAGGAAGGTGGGCGGGTGGAGGAAAAGCTCATCGAAGAAGGTACGGTGCTCAAAAAAGGGGATGTGATTCTCCGCATGACAAATCCCGACCTCAACCTAAGCATTCTCAATAGCGAGGCCCAATTGGCAGAAAAAAGTAATTTTTTGAGAAATACGATGGTAGCCATGGAACAAGAAAAGCTCCGCATAAAGAAAGAGCTTTTAACATTGGAATTTAGCATCAAAAGAAAGAAGCGAATTTATAAGCAGAATACGAAATTATACCATCAAGATCTTATCTCCAAAGAGGTTTTCCTAGTATCCCAAGAAGATTATCAATTGGCTGAGAGGAGTTTTCAACTCTATATTGAGCGCCAGAAGCAAGACTCTATTTACCGTTCGATACAGCTATCGCAAATGCGTAATAGCCTAAGGAACATGGAGTTAAATCTTAAATTAGTACGTAAACGTCAAGAGAATCTTATGGTTACTGCTCCCATTGATGGGCAGCTCTCTAATCTCGATGTGGAGGTGGGACAATCAATACCTCGTGGTAGTCGTATTGGCACCATTAATATTCTAAGTTCATTTAAAGTCATTGCCAAAATTGACGAGCACTATATCGACAAGGTAAGAGTTGGGTTGAGGGCAATTTTGGAGCGACAGGGGCAAGAATACAACTTAAAAGTACGAAAAGTTTTTCCCGACGTAAAAAACGGACAATTTACCGTGGAGATGGTTTTTGATGGTCAATCACCAAAGAATATGCGGGTGGGACAAACTTATTATACTCGTTTGCAATTGGGTAGTCCGGAGAAAGCGTTGTTACTACCAAGGGGTAGTTTCTTTCAGAAAACCGGAGGCCGGTGGATCTTTGTGCTATCGAAAGATGGAAAATATGCAGAAAAAAGAAGCATAAAAATAGGACGACAAAATCCAAAATACTATGAAGTGCTGGAAGGACTTAATGAGGGCGATAGAGTGGTGATTTCGGGTTATGATGGCTTTGGGGATAATGAGAGACTTGATTTTTAGGGGCACTTAATCTTTGCAAGAAAAGGTCAACTAATGAATACTATAAATGCACGAATTAAAGCGAGAACAGATTTTCACTAGACACCAATAACAGCTAATTTTTTCAATGTATTAGCAACTTAAAAACAAGTATTAAAGAAGTATTAATTACAAGAAATAAGGTATTCCATAATTATAAATTGATGATAAATTTAAAACTCATACTACGGAGAATGTACCGGCAGAAACTAAGTGCTTCGATGCGCATAATTAGTTTAGGACTTGGTATTGGTAGTGCTGTAGTCTTACTTTTTATTAGCATTAACGAATATTCCAAAGACACATTCTATACTAATAGCGATACTATTTATGCCCTATTCAATGATATTAAGAGTCCCGATTACTCGGGAACGAGCAATACTGTTGTTCAAAAATACACCCCTGCTTTAGTCAAAGACTTTCCTCAGATACAAAGTGGCACCGTAGTTTATAATAATCAGAAAACCCATTTTATCGTCAATAATGATGTATTTGAGTTAAATACTTTATATGCAGATTCAGGTTTTTTCAATGTCTTTAAACGAAAAGTTATCATTGGAAATCCCAAAGCACTATATCTACTTAATTCTGCGGTTATCACAAAAAAAACCGCCCATAAACTCTTTGGTAGCACCGAAGCTGCCATTGGCAAAATAATAAAACTCGATGCTGAGCGCGATATTACAGTGAATGCTGTTATTGAGAACTGGCCTGTAAATTCAAGTTTTACTTCTGATGTAATTATCTCATTTGCCACACTAAAGGATGAAAAAAGGCTCTATATGGGCTGGAATGGCGGCGATAGTTTCAATGGATATGTACTCTTTGCCGATGGAACTGATGTTAAAAGTATTGAAAAGCAACTTCCTAAATTTCAGCAGAAATATTACGACAGCTCTCAAGACGAGGCGAAGGGTTTTAGCACTCACTATTTCTTTGTTCCCATTAGCAAAGTTAATATTGTGGCAAACCCTCAAATGAAGGTGATGATTTTCCTATTTATTGCCATTGCCATTCTGATATATATCTTAGTGAATTTCAACTATTTAATTATCATCATCTCACAGCAAGCCAGTTTCAAAAAAGAAATCTACATTCAAAGGGCTGTGGGAGCTTCGGTCTCCGATTTAAGAACTTATATAGTGCAAGATTCCATATTCCATATTGCGCTATCGTCATTGGTTGCCATTGTATTTATATACTCCATTAGTCCTTTTGTGGAGGGGCTTTTCGATTATAGCCTAATCGCAGCTTTCACACAAAGTACATTCATAATACTTTTCTTGCTTTTATTTACATTCACTCTTCTGCTTAACTATTTTGTACCATTAACCTCCATTCTTAGACTGTACTATTCGAGAAACCAAAACAACAAAACTCCCAAAATAAAATCCCTGTTTAAGTCATCTCTACTTATTTTTCAAATTACGGTTTCAATCATTCTTGCAGTATTTATGTATGTGATATACAGCCAGTTTAACTATATAACTAATTTTAACAAAGGCTATAATTCCAATAATTTAGTCTATGTGGAATTGGGGTCCAAGGAGCTTTATAGTAAAGACAAATTAATAAAGAATGAGATTTTAAGAATGCCAAATGTATTTGCAGCAAGTCTATCTGATGGACTTCCAATATGGGGACTTCCGGGAAATGGATTTTACAAAAACTCAGCCAAAGAGAAACTCAAAATATTTAGAAATCTCTATGTAGACAGGGACTTTTTTAATTGTCTGGGAATAAAGATAGAGGGTAACACTTTCAACAAAAACGATAAAAATGCAGTAATTATTACCAATAGCGTATCCAAAATTATGGGCATGCAACAAAGTGTGGGCAATAGTATTTTCAGAAATAGAACACTGAATATTAAGGGAGAATGTAAAGATATTGCCACCTATTCTATTCATTCTAAGATGCAGCCCATCGTGTTTAGCCATTATACGAAAGCCTCGCCATATTCTGTATTAAGCATAAAGTTGAACACAAAAGATATTTTGCGAACCATTGATCAAATTAAGGCTAAAATTGAAGAATTGGCACCCAATCAAATTGTTCAAATAAAGTTTTATGATACCCAATTGCGGGAGAATTACGAATTTGACAGAGCCGTTCAGAAAACCATTTCTTTCTTTTCACTATTGGCAGTTATTATTACCCTTGCAGGACTTATTGGTTTTACCATGCAAAATATTGAAGCTCGAACCAAGGAACTGGCAATAAGGAAAGTAAATGGAGCTTCACAATTGGTATTGCTCTACACTTTGAATAAATCATTTATAATAAGCACTTTAATAGCAATTATAATAGCATTACCCATAGCCTATATTACCTCAACTATGTGGCTTCAAAATTATGCATACTCCATAGAGCTAAGTCCTTGGTTTTTTATAATTGCCGCCATAATATCACTACTAATAATCGCAACTACAGTAAGTCTGTTCACCATAAAGATAATACGTCAGAACCCAGTAAAGTCGCTTCGTTACGAATAAAATATAAAGCATGATTAAACTTAAACTACTATACAAAGGCATTCTCAAATACCCTACCTCTTCCGGGCTGAATTTATTGAGCCTAATTATCACATTCACCGGAATACTATTTTTGAGTCTTTATGTTTCTTTTGAATATAGTTTCGATAAATTCAACCAGAATTACGACAATATTTATAGGGTAATAATTGGTAAGGATGGCGTTAGTGTTCCAGCCAAAATTGCTCCAATAATTAGAAATAATATTACTGATGTTGAAGCCATTACACCTATTTGGAAAAACAATAATTACATCAGCACTAAAGAGCTAATGGCAAAGAAGCAAAGCTTTTACTCCAATGGATTCTATGCCAATGGCGATATTCTTAAAATCTTCTCTTTCCCTCTAATTTATGGCGATAAAAACACCGCATTGAGTCAAGTCAATGGCATTATACTATCCGAAAATTTATCGAAGAAACTATTTGGCGATTCTAATCCCATGGGAAAGAATGTACTCTTAGGCAATAAAAATTATACGGTAAATGGAGTAATGCAAAACATTCCAAAAAACTCCTCTATTCAGGCTGATTATATTGCCTCATTTATAAGCATTAGTCAGAAAGCCAATGATGCGCCAAATACCTGGGAAGAATGGAGCTATCGAGTATTTCTTAAACTCAATAAGCATTCCAATGCAGTAGAGCTGATGAAAAAAATAAATCGTATTGACGAATTTGTTGAACATTTTGGTTTGGATAAAGACGCCGATGACAAAGCTCCATTTATTCTAAAACCACTGAGTGAGCTTCACTTCTCCAACGATGGCCTTTTTACCACAGTAAACTCAACCCTATTAAAGGTATTGCTTGCACTAATAGTTGTACTTCTTATTATGGGGATAGTAAATTTTATAAATATTACTTTGGCACAAGCATTTAAAAAAGTGAAAGCCGTATCCATAATGAAAATACTGGGCGCAGAAAGAAACAGCACGATTATTATGAGCATTATTGAAGCAATATTTATTTCTGTTTTTGCACTTTTAATTTCATTTTTACTCCACCGCTTACTTCTTCCACATCTGCAAGAAATGCTACAAATTCCAGGTTTTGATTTTGGTGGTAGAGCTCAGTGGTACTTCTATTTTCTACTATTGGCAATTATTTTCGGACTCATTGCTGCTCTATATCCTGCCATTTATCTAAGTTCACAAAATTTGGCCCAATCATTAAAAGGAGCACATAAGTTTACCGCCAAGGGTAAGTTGGTACGAAATTCCTTATTAATACTTCAGTTCGTATTTACCATAGTTCTAATTTCTGTTTCCATAGGCATTAGTAAGCAGCTCGATTTTTGGCACAATTATAATATTGGCATTCAGAAAGATAATGTTATATTCTTTCGCTGTTCCAAAACCATTCTAGCGCACAATGACGCCTTTGTAAAGGAACTTATGAAAAACCATGAAATAACAGATCATGCCTCTTCGGCTTTTGCACCGGGAGGCGTGGCTATGGGTTGGGGAAGAAATGTTGAGGGCAAGCAAGTTAATTTCAGCTGTTGGCCCATTGATGAAAATTTCATTGATTTTTTTGGAATAAAAATAACAAAAGGTAAGGCTTTCTCCAAAACACCGGGAGTCGATAAAGACAAATTTATTTTTAATGAAAAAGCCATTTCAACCTTCGATTGGAAAGAGCCCTTAAAACTGTCAATATCAGGTTTTAATTTTGAAGGTCCAGTGATTGGCATTTGCAAAGATTTCAATTTTGCCTCCCTAAAAGACGGCATTCAACCAATGGCATTCTGGCTTACCACTGACAATAGCTGGAGGAGCAATTTGTTCTTGAGAATAAATCCAAAAAATCGAACGCAACTATTGAGATATATTAAAACAACATGGGCCAATTTTGACCCTATACACACTATTCATATTCATTTTCTCGATGAAGCACTCGACCGGCAATATCAGCGCGAAGAACGGATCGCCCGCTTTATTAAATTCATCAGCATTTGGAGTATATTATTGTCACTCACAGGTTTATTGGGATTGGTAATATTCTCCTCTCGTGAACGCACCAAAGAGATTGGCATTCGCAAAGTCAATGGAGCTAATGTAATTAGCATAATAAATATGCTAAACTCCTATTTCTTACGCTGGCTGATTATCGCCTTTGTCATTGCTGTTCCCATTGCCTATTACAGCTTGAAACTATGGCTGGAGAATTTTGAATATAGAACCGAATTAAGTTGGTGGATTTTTGCTTTAGCAGGAATAATCACCTTCTTTATTTCACTATTGACAATAAGTATATTCACCTTTTCTACGGCTAGACAAAATCCGGTAAAATCGCTTCGCTATGAATAGAACTATTTGAGAATAATTATATATCACAACTTGAAATATTACAAAAACTAAGAAGTTGGGATAAAGCCATTTTGATAATAAAAGCATCAGGGAGAGCATAAATACTCAGCCCGATGAAACGACGATAAACGAGCTTTAGCCCAAACATAAAAACAAATAACTATGATAAAAACAGAAAACCTAAGCAAAGTATTCCGCACCGATGAGGTGGAAACTTACGCTTTACAAAATGTAAGTTTAAATGTAGCCAAAGGAGAATTTGTAGCCATAATGGGCCCCTCGGGCTGCGGCAAATCTACCCTGCTTAATATTATAGGCTTGCTCGACAATCCCACCGAAGGAAAATATATTTTCGACGGCACCGATGTCTCCAAACTAAAGGAAAAAGACCGTACCAAATTCCGCAAAGGAAGAATAGGTTTTGTATTCCAGAGTTTTAACCTTATTGACGAACTCAATGTATATGAAAATGTTGAGCTTCCGTTGGTTTACTTAAAGATGAAAGCCTCTGAGCGCAAGCAGAAGGTAGAAGCAGTGCTTCAACGAATGAAAATAGGACATCGAGCAAAGCATTTCCCCCAGCAACTTTCGGGAGGACAGCAGCAACGCGTAGCATTTGCCAGAGCAGTAGTTGCCAATCCGGAACTTATTCTTGCCGATGAGCCAACGGGAAATCTCGACTCCAAAAACGGTATTGAAGTGATGAACTTACTTTCCGAACTCAATCAAGAGGGCACTACCATCATTATGGTTACACACTCGCAACGTGATGCAGGCTTTGCTCACCGCACTGTGAATTTACTTGATGGAGAAGTTATTGTGGAGACGACCAATGAGAAGAGATAGTTGGTCCTAAAAGGAAGCAGGCTTTGTTATACTTATAATTGAAAATAGGTATAGGCCTCCTTTATATACCAATTCAAACTATGGTGTTTTCATAAAAAATACTACCTATTAAAGACCTATTGCCGGAAATTAATTTTTATCGATACTAAATCATGAAACTACAAACCCTTTTAAGGCGCATCTATAAATACAAAACCTATTTTCTGGTAAATTTTACGGGCTTATTTCTAGCTTTTGTAAGTGTATTTCTGATTTTCGCTTATGTGTGGAATGAATTTTCGTACGATCGATTTCATAAAAATGCGGATAGGATTGTACGCATCACCCTAAATACCAACACAGGAAAAAGCTCGCTTATTGATGCCCGTGTTTATGGAAAATTAGCTCCTATGCTAACCGACAAATACCCTGAAATTGAAGCTTATAACCGATTGATGTCGTGGCGGAAAGCAACAGTAACCATTGGAGAAGAATCATTTTACGATAAGCATATTTATTGTGTTGACAGTGGTTTTTTCGATTTCTTTAGTTTCAAATTACTGGCAGGAGATGCCCATGCATTACTCTCTAAACCCAAGCAATTGGCTATCTCTGAAAGCATGGCTAACACCTATTTTGGAACAACAGATGTCATTGGAAAGCAAGTGCAATTATTGTATCAACGCAGTATGAAGCCCAGCACTTATACCATAAAAGCGGTCTTTGCAGACTTCCCCGACAATTCTCATTTCAAAGCCGATTTCCTTTGTTCATACCCTGATTCAAAAGCAACATTCGACTGGACGTATAGTTACCTTTTGCTAAGTCCGGGAACAGATTATAAGATGCTACAGAGCAAAATCCAACAAGATATGGACTCGCTAAATGCTGATAGGGAAGTGAAGCCAATCTTCAATTTGCAAGCCATTACCGACATTCATTATTATAGTCACAAATCGAGAGAGCTCAAACAAAATGCCAACATCCAATCGATACTATTGCTCATAAGTGCTGCTCTTATCATTCTCATCATTGCTCTTATCAACTTTACTAATCTCAATTACGTACAATTTCTGAGCAATATCAAGAACAATAAAATTAGAATTGTCAATGGAGCATCGCGCAACTCTATTCATCTCGATTTTCTTAAAGAAATCTCTATTCTAATCTTCGTTGTTATCTTCCTTGGTCTGCTTAGTGTAAATTATTTATCGGTAAAATACGACTTCCATTCCTATGAATATTTACCCCTATATTTAAGGTATTTGTTCATAAGCCTATTCATTATTTGCATTCTGATATTTGCCTATTTGCCCTCCCTTTTCTGGAAAGAGAGAGGTACATTAATTTTTACCCACAAAAGAATTTATACCATATCTTTGATTGTTCAGTTAGGACTCTCCATCATTGCCATCATTGCCTCCATTGCCATTCAACGACAGATACAACTTATCAACAAACTACATCCACAGTCCAAAAATAGCCATATAATTGTTATCCCTGAAAATACGGGTGCAGTGGTACATAAATACAATACCTTTAAGGAAGCGTTGTTGAAACATCCTGAAATAATTGCTGTAACAGCAACGTCAGAACCTCCTGCAGGAGTCGTTACTGACAATTTCAAATTCGCTTACGACAATCAGAAAGTTGATGACCACAAAACTTTAAATACCTTAATAATTGACACTAACTTTTTTAGTTTTCTGAACATAAAGCCGCTGGCAGGAACCTTAAGTCTCAACAACACTGCATCACCGGATTGGCAGCAGAATGCCCTTAAACTATGGCGGTATAAGTATATGAAAAGAGAACTTCCGGAGGGGCTAAAAGAAAAGGTTGAAGGCTATAGCGACAAATTTATTGTTAATAAAATGGCCTTAAAAGTAATGGGTGTTGAAAATCCAAAAGACGCCATTGGTAAGAGTTTTGAACTAATTCACCCCATGAGGGAATTCTTCCCCAAAGGAACTATTGTGGGGGTGGTCGATAATTTCCATTATACCAATATGTTTATTGAAGAGAAACCGCTATTGATGGTTTGCAGACAGATATTCTGCCATAATTTTCTCATTAATTTCAATCAAGGAAACGAAAAGAAAGCCTTGGAAATTCTTAAATCAGAATGGGAGAAGACCTATCCCGATATTCCTTTACAATTTGAATTTATAAGCGATAGCTACCAAAAAGTATATCAAAGAGAATATTATGAGATGAAAGTCTTAGCGCTGTTTTCACTGATTTCTATAGTACTGTCTTTGGTGGGAATATTTGCCAGTCTGAACTTCAATTTAAAACTACGAACCAAGGAAATAGGCATACGAAAAGTCAATGGAGCAAAGACCATTGAAATCATTTATTTATTCAATTTATATTTATTAAAATCATTTGCTATTGCTTTTATAATTAGCATACCCATAGCATATTATGCGGTAACTAAATGGCTTCAGAACTTTGCCTATCAGGTGGATTTGCGTTGGTGGATTTTCCTATTAACGGGAGTTATAATGCTTCTAATAATAATTATCAGCGTCAGTTTACAAACCTTCTATTATGCCAGAAAAAACCCGGTAGAATCACTTCGTTATGAGTAATAAGGTAAAATAAATTACTGCTTAGGGATGAGCGAAATACGTAAAACGAATAAACGCTCAGAGATAAGGCGAGATAGGTAAAATAAATAATCGCTCAGGAATGAGCGATATACGTAAAACAAATAAATGCTTAGGAATGAGTGAAATACGTAAAACAAATAAACGCTCAGAGATGCGCGAAATACGTAAAACGAATAAACGCTTAGGGATGAGCGAGATACTTAAAATAAATAATCGCTCAGAGATGCGCGAGATACGTAAAACGAATAAACGCTCAGGAATGAACGAGATACTTAAAACAAATAAGTGCTCAGGAATGAGCGAGATACTTAAAATAAATAATCGCTTAGGGATGAGCGAGATAGGTAAAACGAATAATCGCTTAGGGATGAGCGATAAGGTAAAATAAATAATCGCTCAGGAATGAGTGAAATACGTAAAACGAATAAACGCTCAGGAATGAACGAGATACTTAAAACAAATTATATACACCATGTCAATTATAAATTTTAAATCATTCATAAAACATTTATTAAATAATAGGCTTTACACACTAATCACAATTATTGGTTTTGCCTTTTCACTAACATTTGTATTATTGTTGAGTGTTTATCTTAAGAATGAGTTATCGATAAATGCTAAGCAGGAGAAAAAAGACAGAATCTATCATTTACGGAATGAAGATTTCTCAACCTTTGCTCCTCCTATTGGCAAATGGTTACAATCGAAATTTCCGGAGATAGAAGCATACACCAGAGTATTTGAGAATACGGCTGTGATTAAAATCCCCAGAAAAGAAGATATGGTGATGTTCAACAGCCTGCTGGTGGACTCTACCTTCTTTACCATTTTCGATGTAGAGCTACTAGAAGGGAATAAATCTTCTGTCTTAAATACAAAGAACTCCATTGTATTAAGCAAAGAATATGCGCAAAAACTCTTTGGTGACAAATCGCCAATAGGACAACAAATAACACTAAACAAAGAAATAAAATGCACCATAACAGGCGTATTTGATAATCTAAGCAAGGATACCCATTTTAAAAAAGTTGATGGGCTAATAAACTTTAAGTTATTGGGTGATATCTGGAATTATCCAAAAATACTAACCTCCTATGGCAACTGCTCTTTCGATTTCTATTTTCTGGCAAAGCCCAATACCGACTTACCTTCCAAGGCACCACAGATACTACAGATGTTTAAAAAACATTTTTGGATCTACCGCGACAAAAGAGTACGAAAAGTAATATTTGAACCCCTAAAGGATGTCTATTTTAGTAAGATATCAGGAACAGGAATACGACAGAATAACAAAATGTTGATTGATATTCTGATGCTTGTTGTATTACTTATTCTAATACTGGCAGTTATTAATTACGTAAATCTTTCCATTGCCCAATCAGGTAACAGAGCTAAGAATATTGCCATCAGAAAACTATTGGGAAGCTCACGGGCTACACTTATCTTTCAATATGTGTTAGAATCAATAATTCTGGTTTCAATTGCCTTCTCCTTTGCCATAATACTCTCATTTTTAGCAGAAAATACCTTCAATGAATTGATGAATACTACGCTAAATCTAAAATCATTTTTCAGCACCACCACTACTGTATTCATCGCTGTATTCATTGTATTATTAGGATTTATCTCTGGCATTATACCCGCTCTAAACATTACCAAAGTCAATGCATTGGAAATAATAAAAGGAGGTTTTAGGCGAAAAACAAAAGGGCTGTATTCAAGAGTTCTTATTAGCTTTCAGTATATTATAGTCATTGTTTTGCTTATCTCTGCAATGGTAATTTCAAGACAATCCAACTATATGCTTCACAAGGACTTAGGATTTAACAAAGACAATATTATTAAGCTCCCTTTCTATATTGACACAAGTCAGGAAGAAGCCTTAAGAAGTGAGTTATTGAAAATTCCAACTGTCAATAGCGTCTCTTTTGTGGCCGGCACACCCGTTGATGGAGGAAATAACAATTCCTTCATTTATAATGATAAACCGGTTAGTTTTCAGGTTTTTAAAGTTGATTCAGCATTCTTAAAAATGATGAAGCTAAACATTCAACCAACGGGGACAGCCTATTCCAAAAATGGCATTTGGATAAATAAAACAGGAATAAGAACACTGGAACTCAATTCATTACCAAATAGTGTTACAATTCAAGATAGTACGATTCCCATCCTCGGTGTTATTGATGATTTTCATTTTAAGTCGTTAAAAGAAAAGATAGGCAATTTAATTATTTATCAAATGGATTCCACAGACTATCCATGGAGTATGTTGGTACAAATTGATGGAAAAAACATAAAACCGACAACGGATAAAATACTTGCTACCTACAAAACTTTCACAGAAGGGATTCCCATTGAATTTAACTTTTTTGATACCACAATTGCGCGTTGGTATGCTAAAGAGAAACGCATCTCCACCATTATCAAATATTTCACCATATTATCCATAATTATAGCCATAATAGGTATTTACGCCATGTCGGTATTTTACAAACAGCAGCGGATAAAAGAGATCGGCATAAGAAAAGTTAATGGCGCAACGGTGATGGAAATAGTAGTTTTACTACTCAAAGACTTTATAAAATGGGTAGCGGTGGCTTTTGTAATTTCTGTCCCCATTGCATGGTATGCCATGAATACCTGGTTAAACAACTATCCTTATCATATACATTTAAGCTATTTGTTTTTTATTATTGCAGGATTGTTTGTACTTATTCTTGCTGTACTCACTGTTAGTCTTCACACATTTTCGGCAGCACGCAAAAACCCTGTGGAGTCGTTGCGGTATGAGTAAATATTGCTGATATGAAACTTTAGATATTAGGATAATGTTATAGAGATATCCTGCTCGCTAATTCAGGAAAACCAAAGAAAAATAAGGAACGGAGCTGCTTATACTAATTACTAATTTGGAAATTTACACTATTCTATCTATTGATGGTATAGCTTGCTGTTGCCGTATGTTTTTTATGGTTTTTTTTGTATGGTTATTAATGCTTCTTACGGAATTGATGAACAGGAATATCTTTTTTTTCCATGCGCATAATTATTTCTTACTTTTGTCCGTTATAGTAACAACTTTATTTTATTTAGAAAATACCGGTAACAATATTTCATCGATGACAGCAAAAACAATAAAAGAATTATTTAATAAATTCAACGACAAGAAAGTACTAATTATTGGAGATGTAATGGTTGACGCCTATTTATTTGGCACTGTTGACAGAATCTCGCCTGAGGCTCCCGTTCCTGTTGTTTCTGTTACCGGCCGTAATAGCCGAATGGGTGGAGCCGCCAATGTAGCTTTAAACATCGCCGCTTTAGGAGCAACTCCTTTTTTATGTTCTGTCATAGGTAGCGACACTCGTGGTGACGAATTTATTGATCTTTTGGCAAAAAGAAAGATGAGCAATATAGGAATTGTCAGAAGTAAACACCGCCCTACAACCACCAAATTTAGAGTACTTGGCAATAATGTTCAAATGCTTAGGGTGGACGAAGAGCATACCAACTATATCAACCGAAACGACGAAAGAGAACTCCTTAAAAAAATTCGAACTATTATTGAGGACGAAGCCATCGACTCAATTATATTTGAAGATTACGATAAGGGCTGCATTACGCCTACTCTTATCGCTTCTGTGGCTAAAATTGCTAGGAAGAATAATATTATCATTACTGTAGATCCTAAAAAAAGGAACTTCAATTACTTCAATAATCTAACCCTATTAAAACCAAATTTCAAGGAGCTGAAAGAAGGCTTGGGAATAGAATTGGAGAATGGTGATATTCACAGCATTAGAGATGCTGCCATGGAAATTCTAAAAAAACATAATTTGGAAATTATGATGGTAACGCTCTCCGAACATGGAGTTCTTATCTGTGAAAAAAACTTACAGACTCATATCCCTGCCATTATACGCAATATAGCTGATGTCTCCGGCGCAGGAGATACTGTAATTGCCGTGCTTACCCTTGCGCTAGCCTCCGGCCTTTCGTCCACCAATGCTGCTAAACTTGCTAACCTTGCCGGCGGTATTGTTTGCGAAGAGATTGGCGTTATCCCCATTGACAAAAATAAACTTATGGAAGAAGCTTCCAATATTCTTAAATAACTCACCGCTGTGAGTACTAATTAAATATACTATTGACTTCTTGTAAATTACTTTTTTTATAGAAGACCACTTAAACCAATTCCCATTACAGAATACCAGACCAAAATATAAGTATACTATTTTCAGATAGTTATCGATACAATATAAACTCATGAAAAATATCATAATAATACTATCAGTACTTCTATACTCTTCCATTGTATTTTCTCAGGCGGACAATAATACTGTCAACACCAAAATTAAATATGGATTTGATATAGGAACAAATTATTCGATACTTCAAGCCAAAGAAACTCTTCCTAATAACGCAAAGAGAGTAAATGGGATTGGAATTTGTTTGGGCTCTTTTTTGGATTACTCATTTAACGATAACTTTATTATTTCACCAAAAATACAATTATCACTTTATAATAGTGGGGTAGAATTTACCCATCAAGATAACTCTAAATCTACCTACGAGGTATTTCCTTTAAGTTTAAACTTAATGACTCATCTAAGCTATAAAATAAAGAAAAGAAAACATACTCCTTATCTCTTTGTCGGTCCAAACCTACAAATACCTATCTCAAAAAGACTCCATTCAAGTTCGACTTTCTACACAGCGAAAAATTTAGCCCTCGACTTTGGAATAGGATTAGAAAATACAATGAAAAGTTTTATTTTTGCTCCCGAACTGATATACTCATGGGGTCTGGTAAATATTAATCAGAATCCCGCATTACAAAGGTTGTATTTTCATAACATATCGTTAATTATAAATTTTAAATAAGAAGTATTCATTGCTAACACTATAGCCTAAATAAAAATGCCAGTTAGAACAACAGACTTTATACATTCGATTTCTATCAGAACGAAAATAGCAGTCTCATTTGAGAAAAGTCAAGATTTCAACCCAAATGGAAGATTATATCTTTTATTTTTTATTATTATATCGGCATTATTTCTATTAAATGCCTGTAGCAAGGGCGTTAACATTAGCCAAAGAGAGCAGAACTTATTGGTGCAAAAATACCATGGCTATCCTATCCCCATCGACTCCTTACATACTTTCGACGATTTAATAGAATTTCTTGATATTAGCTATTGCGAGAAACATAATCCACTATGGCCAACACTATATCTCGACATGAAAAAGAAAACTATCGTCGACAAAGCCAACAAAAATACAATAGTCGTGGGCATAGAACCCTCACCATGTGTCGATGGAGAATTGCAATATGATCCACGTATGATTCTTGAAATTGTAAAAGACGGACATAATACTACCATCGAAAGAGAATTTACTGAAATTGACAGCATCCCCAACTATGTAAAAAAGCAAATGCTTAGCTTTGGCGCTGACCCCAATTATGCCATTGGAGCACTTAATAATGGCATCTGGATTTGCACCAAAAAAAGCGATGATTTAAAACAGCTCTACCCTTATATTTATGAATCGGTAATCGGCTTTTTGCAATCGGCACAGAAATATTCACAATTGGCTTATCATAAAAAAATTGAAGACCTTAGCCCCAAAGAATACGCCGAGCTGGCTCATGAGTTTTCCTTACATCTCTCATTCAAATATACGGACAAAGAACCGTCTATACAACTCGACTTTTAATGATAAATTTTGCCTTTAACCTTAGAACAAAGTTTCAGAAATTACACCCCAAGCATTGGCAATACCTTATCCTTGCCAGTTTATTCTCTTTCTTTAGTGGCCTACTCTGGTTCTACTTTTCTGCAATAGCAAAAATAGATTTGGGAATATTGATAATTTTCTTCGGGCTGACACAAGGCTTTCTTGCCTATCTTTTTATGAATAGAAAAGGGGAAGCTCCCATAGTGTTCTTTAGCCTATTCTTTAGTTTGCTCTCCTTATTTATTGGCAAATATCTATTCTTTGAACAATATTATGACTGGTTTTTAAGTGCTTATGTCGATAAATCAGCCCTCAATATCGACCTTATTATTTTTTATTTTCACAGTATCAATATCGAAAGCCTACAACTTTTCAGAGAACATATTCCTCAACTTTTTTCTTTTGCCGATATATTTTGGACACTTCTAATGATAGTATTAAGCTTACAATACTTAGCTCTTCCTTTCGAGGCCATAAAACCCAAGGAAGAGGAAACAAACCGTATTATTTTTCGCAAAAGACGTTTCGACTAGCATAGTAAAAAACATTACCTTTGCCCCCTTAGTGTTTAGAAACAAATATGACTGAAAACCAACAACATTTAGAAGCGCTTCCCGGGGAAGGTAAAAAGGAAAAAGTCCGTAATATGTTCAACAATATTGCTGAACGTTACGACTTCTTAAACCACTTTCTTTCCTTCGGAATAGATTACCATTGGAGAAATCAAGTGCTCAAGATTATCAAAGCCAAAAAGCCTCAAAGCATTCTTGATATTGCCACCGGAACAGGTGATTTAGCTATCTTATCATCCAAAGCTAATCCACACTCCATTGTGGGTATTGATATCTCTGAAGAGATGCTCAAGGTTGGCATTAACAAAGTTAAGCGTAAACAATTAGATTCGCTCATAGAGCTTAAACAAGCTGACTCTGAAGATCTTCCTTTTGAAGATAATAAATTTGACTTGGCAATGGTGGCCTTTGGCGTACGTAATTTCGCTCACTTAGAAGTGGGTTTAGCTGAAATTAAAAGAGTCCTTAAGCTCGGTGGAACACTTATTGTCCTTGAGTTTTCACACCCTCGTAAAGTGCCAATGAAACAACTTTATGGCTTCTACTCCAATAATATTCTTCCTGCTTTCGGTAAAATTATCTCCAACGATTCTAGCGCTTATACCTATTTACCCGAATCGGTAAAACGCTTTCCTGCTTATGATAACTTTACCGATATTATGAATACTGTAGGCTTTAAAGATACCCAATGGCGAGCATTAAGTGCCGGTATTGCAAGTATCTATACCGGTGAAAAATAGTATAATAATATTAACCTCAATGCGTTGTTGTGTTATATGAAATACATCATTAAAAATAGTATCATTGTACTGGTCTTTACCTTTGGCTTTTCCGGTCTTAGCGCGCAATATATGCCCAAAAATTTACCCAATTACGATCATAAACAATGGCACTTTGGATTTACCCTTGGCGTTAACACCATGAATTTTAATATCAAACCTGTCGATTATCGACAATATGATTCTACCATTGCCGTTATTCAACCTATTCCAAGTCAAGGCTTTAATATTGGTATTGTAGCCAACAAAAGACTAGTAAAATACCTGGATATTCGCTTTGTTCCCACCTTATCTTTTGGCCAACGCAATATCAAATACATTATTAAAACAAAGGATAAGAAAGAAGACTTATTTATTAAATCGGTAGAGAGTACATTCCTCGATTTCCCAATTACGCTAAAGTATAAGTCGAAACGCTTCGATGGCAAACTTAATAATATGCGTGCCTATGTGCTTGGTGGCGCCAGATATAGTCTTGATTTAGCGTCCCAAAAAAAGAAAAAAGGCACCAGCGATGTCATTGTTATCAAACTCGATCCCAATGATTTTATGCTCACCGGAGGCGTTGGCTTTGAATTTTATCTGGCGTATTTCAAATTTGGCGTACAACTACAAATGGCCTATGGACTTGTAAATGTTCTCAACAAAGAGAAAACAATTTATACTACCAATGTGGAAAAACTCTCCAGTAAAATGGCTTGGATTACATTTACCTTTGAATAGAACAATGAAAAAAAATATTACCCACACCAAAGCTTTCACTTTTACTATTGCATTATTTGCCTTCTTATTTTGTGCCATTCCTTTTTCTTATGCCCAAAATCATACCCTTATTGTTCAACAATTTGATAATGCAAAAATAAGAATCGACAATAAAATTTTTATCACTGATAAACTACTCAGTTTTCAGAATAACATACTCAATATCACCCTCTCCAAAGATTCTAAGCTTCTCGAAATAATCGTTAAACCATTGGGCGTTCGATGGTCGGGTAGCTTGGCTGACTTCAATGAACAATATGCCAATTTTCAACAAATAACACAAGCCGACACTTCACAAAATACCGATTTTCCTCTCCTACAAAATTCTAATTGGACAAAGACCAAGAAAAAACGTAAAATTGTTGGTTATAATGCACGCCAGTATAGTATTAAAACAAAGGATCATCATAAGATACTTATTTGGTATAATGCCAAACTATTTCACAAAGACCTAAAAGCACTTTCTCGCTTGGGACAAGTATTGCACAAAATATCCATCGCAATACAACAAAACTATTCCCTTGGTCTATATTATATCAATCCGACAAACATCAATGCTTTTCCCATGCAAATAAGCTACTCTTCAAATGCTATTAACGAATATACTATTCAAGAGAAAGTCATTGCAATAGAAACTTCAACAGGCCACACTAAGGAGTGTAAAGGAAAGACTAATTACAAAGAAATGAGCCTATTGGATTTGCTTGTAGGCACTAAATCAGAATTAAATAATCAATAATGTATAGCGTAAATAACTTAGGAATCAGATTCAGCGGAATAGACTTATTTAGTAATATCTCTTTCTTAATAAACGAGAAAGACAGGATAGGCCTTACGGGGAAAAACGGAGCAGGAAAGTCTACTCTTTTGAAACTCCTTTCTCACAAAATTGAGCCTACCCAAGGGCAGATTATTATTCCAAAAGACAAAACAGTACGCTATCTGCCTCAGCATATTACCTGTACTACTAATCTCAATGTCTTTGATGAAGCGATGACCGCTTTTGAAGAACATAGCCTATTGGAAAACCAGATACAAGAAATTACAAGCCAGCTGTCGAACCGTACTGATTACGAGAGCAAAGCTTATATGAAACTCATCGAAGACCTGCAACATGCCAACGACCGCTTTCATATCCTCGATGGGCAAAGTAGAGAAGGAAATACCGAAAAGGTACTCCTGGGACTAGGCTTTGAAAAAAATCAATTTACCAAAGCAGTAAGCAAACTCAGCGGAGGATGGCAAATGCGGGTAGAATTAGCTAAAATATTATTGCAAACCCCCGACCTCATTCTCCTCGATGAACCTACCAATCACCTCGATATAGAATCGATACAATGGCTCGAAAACTTCCTCAAAATTTATGGCGGTGCCGTGGTACTGGTGTCTCACGATAGAGCCTTTCTCGATGCCGTTACCAACAGAACTATTGAAATTACGCGCGGTAAGATTTATGACTACAAATGCAACTATTCCAACTATGTGGAACAACGGAAACTCCTTCTCGACCAGCAAGTTTCGCGCTATGAAAATCAACAAAAAGAAATAAAAGAAGTTGAAGATTTTATCCAACGCTTTAGGTATAAAGCCACCAAAGCGAAACAAGTGCAATCGCGGATAAAGCAACTCGACAAAATAGACCAACAAGAACTCGACTTACTCGACAAAAAAAGTATCCATTTTAAATTCCCTCCCGCTCCTCCATCAGGAAAAATCAGCGTGGAAATTGAAAATTATTCCAAATCATTCCCCGACAAAGATGTTCTTAAGGGAGTAAATATCACCATTCTTAAAAACGAATTTATTGCCTTTGTCGGTAGAAATGGAGAAGGCAAAACCACGCTGGCAAAGTCAATTCTTGGGCAGCTGGAGCACGATGGAAATATTAAACTGGGCCACAACATAAAGATTGGCTATTACGCCCAAAACCAAGCGGAACTTATGGACGAAGAGCAAACAGTCTTCGAAACCATAGACAACGTGGCAGTTGGTGAGGTAAGAAAACAAATTAAAAATATCCTTGGCAGCTTCCTATTCTCTGGCGAAGATATCGACAAAAAAGTGAAAGTCCTTAGCGGAGGCGAACGCAGCAGACTTGCCTTGGCAAAACTACTCCTTGAACCCGTTAACCTTTTAATCCTTGATGAGCCAACCAACCATTTGGATATGCAGTCAAAAGATATCCTTAAAAATGCACTCCTCAATTATAATGGCACCCTAATTCTCGTCTCACACGATAGAGACTTCTTAAAAGGCTTAAGTAATAAGGTTTATGAATTTAGAAATAAAAATATAAAAGAACATCTTGGAGATATCACCTATTTCCTCGAAAAAAGAAAACTGGAGAACTTAAAAGAAATTGAAAGGAAAAAGAAATCCAATGCAAATGCCAAATCAGCAATAAATACCTCTTCCAACAAACAGCAATACCAACAACGCAAAGAACAAGAAAAAGCACGTAGAAAAGCACTAAAAGCCATCGAAAATATTGAAAAAGAAATTGACGAAATCGAGAGCATGATTGCTATTATGGACGAACAGCTAAGCCGGCCACAAGATTTTAATATCAATCTAGAAGATGGTGAATTTTATGCAAAATACAACCGATCAAAGAAACGACTCGAAACTACTATTATCGAATGGGAACAACTTCACGAAAACTTAGAAGCTCTTACTGATAAATAAAAGGTGCACAAGGATTTCTGCGCTGACGATGTTTAAAAAATTGGTATAAAAGCGCTTAAAACAGATATATTGTCCGTAAAGAATATAGCCATCTCCCTTTGAAAAAGGGAGAACCAAAATAGGGAGTTCTTTCTTAGCTTATCCTCCTCCCCAAGATTCTATTAATTGCAACTTCTGGTAAACTTGCCATACACCGCACTAAAGAATTGACTTCGTCGAATCTTCGATTTCATGCGATATCGAAGTGCCGCCTATTCCACCATATTTATCCGAATGCACATATAAGTCTACATTTGAAAATCCTGTTTCTTTTCCCTAAACAAACCATATATTTAATATATTTGTGCTTTCATTCATGTTAATTGAACCACACATTATGAAGCGTTTTATCATCAGTTTTGGTATTATATTAATTCTCTTTAGTACACTCAAACTCCAAGCCCAAGACAAAAATATCAATCCCAAACCACCTGCTTCTACCACTACCACCGCAACCACAATAGCCCACCCTCATAAAGAAAACAGAGATAAACTAAGTGTTCGTATCAATAATTGGTTTGCCCCCAAAGTAGCTTGGCTCGGCGACGTCCTTTTCTGGGATCCTTTCTCTGCATCAGGCATTTACGACCCAGTAGTACGCAATACCGACGGCACTCCCATACTAGACATCAATGGCAATAAAATAGAAAAACACTTTCCATTGGTGGTAATTTGGCTCATCCTGGGAGCAATATATTTTACCTTTAGAATGAAATTTATTAATATCCGTGGCTTCAAACACTCCATACAGCTTATTCAAGGCAAATTCGACAAGCCCGACGATCCGGGAGAAGTATCCCATTTTCAAGCCCTAGCCACAGCACTTTCAGGAACAGTAGGTCTTGGAAATATTGCCGGCGTAGCCATTGCCATCACCGTTGGTGGTCCTGGAGCCACTTTCTGGATGATTATTGCGGGATTCCTTGGTATGTCCCTTAAATTTACCGAAGTAAGTTTGGGGGTTAAATATCGAAAAGTACATGCTAATGGTACAGTCTCCGGCGGACCAATGTATTATCTCAGTCGAGCCTTAAAAAAACAACATCTGGGAAAAATTAACCTTGGTGGTTTTGGTAAATTTTTAGCCATAATATACGCTACCCTTCTTGTCGGTGCATCCCTGGGCGGAGGCAATATGTTCCAATCAAATCAGACCTTTAAACAATTTGAGATGTTCCTCCCCTCCATCAATGGACACGGTGCCTATTTTGGAATCATCATGGCTGTTTTTGTTGGAATTGTAATTATTGGAGGCATAAAAAGCATCGCAAAAGTAACCGAAAAGATAGTGCCTCTAATGGCATTTGTGTACATTACTGCAGCCTTAGTTATCATAGGTATAAACTACGAAAATATCCCCCATGTTTTTGCCCTGATTATCAAAGGAGCCTTTGTTCCCAATGCCCTCAAAGGAGGTATCATTGGCGTTCTTATTGTAGGCTTCCAACGAGCAGCTTTCTCCAATGAAGCAGGAGTAGGCTCCGCTTCCATAGCACACTCTGCCGTAAAAACAGAAGAACCTATCAGCGAAGGAATAGTCGCCCTTATGGAACCCCTCGTCGATACCGTTATCATCTGTACCATGACAGCACTGGTAATTGTCTTTACCGGATATCACAACCCCGCTTTAGCCCAAGGTTACGACGGCGCTCAACTTACCTCCAAAGCCTTTGGCAGCGTAATATCCTGGTTTCCTATCGTCCTTGCTTTTGCCATTATGCTCTTCGCATTCTCAACCATGATTTCATGGTCATACTATGGCCTCAAAGGCTTCAACTATCTCTTTGGCAACATCTTCGACAAAACCTTTAAAAACAAATCCGTAAAAAAATATTTCTTCTTCGCCATCTTTCTCCTATTTATCGTTATCGGTGCCGCCTCAAATATGGGCTCCGTAATGGATTTCGCCGACATGATGATTCTCTCAATGGCATTTCCAAATATTATCGGACTACTCATCCTTGCCCCCGAAGTATATGGCGACCTAAAATCATATATGGCTAGAGTAAAAAGTGGTGAAATTAAAAAATTTAAGTAATTAGAATTATTTCTTGGGTAGCTTAACGGGCTGTACATTCTAGTTTAAGGCCTTAATACTAACTAATATTAGTGGCAAAAGGAGCTTATTCTTCGCTCTTTTTCCATTAATATTACTAAAGTATTTAGTCCTCAAAGCTGCCATTCCCATCCCTGCTACACACCTTCAACTGTAGTCTCATATTCTTTAAATAGAAATTATATCAAGTTGACTATCAGCATATAACATATCGATTAAAATAGATAGCCCTCCTCTTTCCATAGGTTTTGTATTTAATCCCTTTTGTTGTTGGCCCATTGAAGATTGGAGGATTGTTAGTTAAATCTTAAATCTGAATTCGTTAATTACCGGCCTATTCTTTCACAAACTTGCCACCAAAGCGTTCACCTCTATCTGTATAACCCTCAATAATATATACTCCTTTTGGCAATAAACTCACATCAATTTTAGTTTGTTTGTCGTTTAGCATTTCTTGCTGAACTACTCTGCCTTGTATATCAATTATACTTAATTGAGATATTTGCTGATTTTGACTTTTTAACGCAATATTTATAATGTTAGTGGCAGGGTTGGGATAAATGGAAATACTTTGCTTAGGGATATTTATATTTTTAGTCCAAGCTACATTACCATCGGAATCAACCTTTGCCAAATAAATATCTAACTGATTCAGATTATCAGTAATATCGTTTCTGGTTGCTAACAATAATACACTACCATCTGATGTGGCAATTACATTAGTTGCAGTATAATAGGCATCACCACCCATATATTTTTCCCATATAATATTCAAATTTGTATCAATCTTAGCAAGATATATTTCTGTGGGTTCATTATTACCATAAGGAGGCAATGCCAGATTTTTATATATGTTACCAACATAATATAAACTTCCATTTTGCTTACATAAAGCGTCATAAAACCCAGAATAATTATCAACTGAATCACTACCAAAAATTAGGCTATCCAATAGCTCTCCCTCTATGGTAACTTTTACAATAGAGAAATCCATTTTAACAGCTTCATTATAAACCCCAGAAGTATAATAAGTACTATCATTTACCCATATTGGAGAATATTGATAACCTACTAAATTTGATATATTATAAATAGCCCTTAAAACTAAATTTGTATCATATTTATATAATTGACTATAACCCTTTTTAAAAGACATAGATAGAGCATAATAATAATTAGAATCAATCATAATGTTTTTAAATAACTTTACAGAATCAATCGGCACAAAAGCTGACGCAAGAGAATCTCCATTTGCCGACAGCTTATAAATAAAAGAACCAAAAAAACCTGTATTTGAATAATGACCTGCTATAATAATATTTCCGTTTACATCTATTTTTGTTGTTGAGTATTCAACATCTTCATTTGATGTAACACTGTAGAAAGCCGTATCAATGATATTAAGATTAGTATCGGTTCTAATATAAAACATAGAGCTATCATTTGGTCCCGCAGCTGAAGATAAACTATAATCAGCAGTAAAGCCAATAAAAATATAACTGCATCCAGAAAATACCACATCCTCTATATACATATCGTAGGGTAATGCCTCAAAATATAATGCCGAATCTATAATATTGCCATTACAATCCATTTTATATACAAATGGTTTAAACAAATTTGAATTCATTACTTTTGAACCACTGACAATATAATTACCATTTAAATCTTCTTTTACTCTAGACGCTCTTGAATCTTCACTTGAATAATATGTTTTAGAAAAAGTACTTTGCGAGTGCACTACTTCTAATAATAGTAAAAATATAATAATAACTGATAATCTCATAATAATATTGATTTAAAATATAGCTCCTAAAAAGCAATTAGGAGCTATATAAATTTGATTAATCTATTGGAATAATATGCGCAAAAAACACGGACTCACCATAGCTTGGTTTCATTTGATGAATAAGTCCATAAATTGGTCTTGACCCAGTAATCGTACTCTTTATATCAGTATAAACAATTTCTTTATTTACAGGTTTATTACTAGCTTCAATACTTAATATATTGTTGGCATACCAAGCAATATTAGAATTAGATATACATGGATCAGGGTCATTAGGCTCTTTATCAGCATAAAATAATAAATAGTTTACAAATGGGGTTGGATTAGTTACTCCATTTGGCAAGGGCACATCAAATGGAAAAATCCATCCATTATTACCATTATCTATAGCTCCAATATTTACAAAACCCCAATATCCTTCAGGGCTTACATGAATAGCTCTGCTATTAATCAACTTATTTTCAATAATATAAGTAGCATCTATACCTCGATGCCCTCCAGAGCAGTCACCCATACCAAGACCCCATATCCAACCACTTTGTGGTATTAACTGATTAGCTTTGCCAATTACTGAGTACTGCACTAAACTTAAACTGTTATTGTCGTAATTATTCAATACCACATCACTCATTACAAAAAATTTACTATCTGCATCAGTTTTTTCATACTGATTTTCAAGCTTTACAGCAAAAATATCGTACGATATTTGTAATGCTATAATATTATAATCACCAGTTTCATTATTTGCACTCATATTTACAAAAGATGAATCAGTATTATACAAGTCAGAATGATTAGCGCTACCCTTATATTGCCACTTATAAGCGTATTTATAATTCAAAGCTGCCTCAATATACCATACAGTACTATCTGCGGAATAATTCCAATTTTCAGCTTCACTGTTATTTGGGTCTTCTCGTACTATGTTCATACGCTTAAAAAACTTAATTATCTTAGCTTCTGTGGTATTTTTTTCACTTCGCATAAGCTGAATATCCTTATTCTTTGCTTGTTGAACTAAAGAATTCACATTTTCATCTTTACTACAAGAGCTAAAGTATACAATTGTAGTTAGCATTATAGCTAATAATAGTATTCTATTTTTCATTATTACATTCTTTTTTAAATTTATGTTATATATTTTTAATCTCTTTTCCTGCAATTTTACCACTATAAGTTTATATAAACTTAGTGAGTGGCGACACCGCATCTGCCGGCAGATAAATTATAAAATCATAAATTAAAAGAACAAATATGCTTTTGGATAGTACTAAGTCTCTCCAAAAGCCAATGGAATCATCACTAACAAACCAACATATAACAACAGCTAACGCACTGTGCCCCCCCCCAGTTAGGGAGTAGGATATTTAAT